>CAYNZC010000025.1:0-39218 GCA_964401575.1 uncultured Verrucomicrobiota bacterium | reverse complement strand
CCTGCGGAGTTCCTCCTCGCTCTTCGCGCTCGCGGCCAGCTTCGGATTTGCCGCCAGCACCTTCCCCGCCCACCAGGCTCCAAGCGTGTTATCCAGCAGGAAATCCACCATGTAGTCCTCGGTGAACAGTTGCGTAACGGACGGCAGCTCATCCGCCCCGATCTTGTTGCCGGAATCGTTCACCTCATCTTTGCGCTCCGTCTGCCAAAACTGGTAACACCACCCCAGGCTATCGCTCGCCGTGAACACCGCCGTCGGCAAACCGTCCAGGAGTTGCTCCATCTTAAGCTGGTCCTCGCGAGCCAACGGCACTTGCAGTACCGGGTCATCCGCCCGGAAGACCTCGGGAAGCATCGTTTGCGCGTAACGTCCGGCGAGCGCCCACAGGTTCGTCTTCGCGTCCTTGGCCAGCTCTTTGCACTCGTCCAGGCTGATGGCCACAGCCATCTCCGGTTCGATCAGCAGGTTGTTCTCCGCTAGGAACCGCGCAAAGAGCATCCGGTGCCAGTGCTCATACCCGCACTCCTGCGCTAGGTGCTCAATGGACAAATTTCCTTTCCCGTCCTGCACGTCACCAAGCTGCCGCGCATGCGCCCGCAGCTTGTTACGCAGGTCCTTCTGCGGCTTGCTCATGTGCCCGTAGGCTTCATGGTGCTGCACCGCCATGGCCTCCAGCGCGGCCCGCGCCGCTTTCTCCGCCAGGTTCCGTGCCGCCACGCACGTCCGCTCCAGCTTGTTCCGCAGGTCTGTGGATAGCGTTGCCATATTCGTATCAGGAAAGCTTCAACTCCCCATCGGCCTCGCGACGCGCAAGTTTTTTGCTTCTCTTGATCACCCGTTCTTCGATCGCTCCATCCTTGATGAGGGCTTCCACCCAATCCTCGAGCTGCAGCTTTCGCACCTGGAGCATTTTGGCGAGTTCCTCCAACTTCCTGGGCTTGTCCAGCGCGCGCAAAATCAATGGCCGGACCGCGTCGCAAACGGTCGTCGTCCGGGGCTCCTCGTTGAGCGCCATTGCCGATTCCGACGCTTTCGGCGCGGGCGGGGTTTCCGACGGCGCCTCCGGATCGCCGATCGCCTCCGACGCCGGGAGCGGCGGCTGCTCATCCGCCGCCGCTGTTTGGGCCTGGCATCCCAGCGCCGTTTGCAGGGCCTCGCGCAGTCCCCCGGTCAACGCGTCCGGCGGAAACGGCATCGCCTTCAGTTTCAGCAATTCTGTATTGCCCGTCGGAACCCCGGCGCCGGTCCTGACAAAGATCGGGCGCCCCCGTTCGCGCTTCATCTCCTCCTGAGCGCCCGCCCAGGTTCCCCCGGCCTGGTAATCCGAACTGACGACCACCGCGAAATCGGCCAGGGCGTAGATATATTTATTCCGCCCCATCGCGTTGCCCACATTGAATCCGGCCTCCGGGTTGTAGGTCGAAATCAGGGTCAACTGCCCCCCGCGAAGACCTTCCCTGTATTTACGGGAGACAGCCGCGCTCAAAAGGCTGTCCGCCATGACCCCGACCACGGTTCCCCCCGCGGAAAAACTCCCGTGCATGGCTGTTTCATCAACGCCACGGGCAGCCCCGGAAACCACCTGCATGCCGCACTCGGCGGCGGCCCGGCCGACCTCGCGCGCGAAATGTTCCGCATCGGCGTCAATGTGCCGGGAGCCGACGACCGCCAGCCCGCCCAGGGAAAGCAGCTCGGGATTTCCCACGCCGTAAAGAATCGGGGGCGCGCCGCCTTTGAGGTGTGTCTTCAATCGTTGCGGGTATGCCCGGTCGCTGCGGCATACCACCCAGAGCCCCTTGTTTGTCCACCGCTCGATCGCAAGCGCCATGACGGCGCCCCGCTCCAAAAGCGCTTGGAGCCGCCCGGCCGACGCCGGCGCGAACGGGTCGCTCAGCAGGTGCGCTCCGCCCTCTCTCAAAAGATCCGCCGGCTGCATTTTATTGCGGACCAGCCACGTCGCCACCTCGTCATATTCCCTGGTGGCGAGCGGCGGCGTACCCCCCTCGTCGGCGGGACTGAACCGTCCGCACATCAGCAGGATTGCTTTGGCATTGTCTGTCATTTGCTCGGTCATACTGCTTCTCCTCAGTCTGCTCGCGGCGAGTTAAGCGCCAGCGCCATCGGGAACGCCGTTGTGCATCCCGCCTGCCGCAGCAGCGCCGCCGCGACCGTAAAGGTCCACCGCGAATCCACCATGTCATCCACCAGCAGGACTGGCCCGGGCCGGATCAGGTCCGGCTGAATCGCAAAAGCCCCATCCAGGTTCTTTGCCTGCTGGTAGCTGTTCTGCATCCGCTTCTGCTGTTGATTCTGCCGCACCTTGCGCAAGGCCGCCGCGAACGGCAAGCCCAGCCTCCCGGCCAGCCGCCGGGCAAAGTCGGGGACTAATTCCGGGTGCGTCAGCGAAGGGATGCAGGTCACCCAGGCGGGCGCCGGCGCCGGGTTCCACTCCTGGATCATCTGAAGACAGCCGTCCACAAGCTCATCGGCAAACCTATGCCCGGCGTATTTGCCGTCACGAACGAGTTGCCCCCACCCCGCATCCCCCCAGAGCGAGAGGGCACGGCCCTCCTCCGCCAGCAAGCCGGCATCAATGACAGACCCGGGCAGTGGATAGTGCTTAAAAATGTCTTTCGCAGGCCACCGCCTCCGCGGCTCCAGGGTCTGGTAGCAGCGCCGTAGATAAACTCCCGCCCGGTTCGCGAGCCCCGGATCCACCCTTGTTTCTGCCAGGTTCCTGCCGACGCAGTTGGCGCACTTGCCGCAATCGCCAGCCGTCGGGTCGTCAAGCGCCCTGCCCAGGTACTTCATCAAACATTCCCCGGTCCGCATGTATTCGATCATCACTTCCTGCTCGGCCTGGCGCAGTTGACAGAGTCGCTCGATCTTTTCATGGTCCAATTGGTAAGACACCGGTGTCGCGTGCCACTTCGTTTCGATTTTGGCCACCGGCGACGGAGTCTCGACCGCCAGGAGCCTGAGCGTTTTCTGAATCTGGCCCGTGGACAAATTAATCTTCTTCTGGAGCATTGGAACCGAGAGCCCATCCTCCGCTTCATTCAGAGCCCGGAGCACCTCCTCGACATGGGCTTGCGGCGGAAAGGCCGCGCGGATGAAATAGTCGGTGATGTCCCTGTCCTCCTCGCCGCCGAGAAGAATCCCGTAGGCGTTGTCAACCGCGCGCCCGGCCCGCCCAACCTGCTGGTAGTAATGCACCACCGAGCCGGGACGCTGGAAATGAATGACGAACCCCAGGTCTGGCTTGTCGAAGCCCATGCCCAACGCCACCGTGGCCACGAGCGCCTTCACCTCGTTCCTGAGGAGTCGTTGCTCGAGTTCCTCGCGCCTCTGGCCGCCAGCGCCATTGGCATCCCGGTCCTCCTCGCCCCCCACCTTGGAATGGTAGGCCTCGACGTCATAGCCATTGATCTTCAGCCATTCCGTTACCCGCTCGGCATCTCTCACTGTCAGGGTATAAATGATCCCGCTCCCGGGCAGGTTCTTCAGGTGCTCCGCCAGCCACGCCATGCGCGCGGTCGGGCTCGGGAGCCAGATATTCTGCAGGGCCAGACTCATGCGGATGAGCGGACCCCGCACCACGCTCACGTTCCCCAATTGCGAGGCCACGTCCTCCACGACGCGATTGTTTGCCGTGGCTGTGGTTGCCAGAACCGGGAGGCTCGGTGGCAACGCCTGGAGAACCCGTACTATGCGACGATAATCCGGCCTGAAATCGTGGCCCCAATCCGAGATGCAGTGGGCCTCATCCACCACGAATAACCCGATGCGACTGGTCACCGGCTGCAGCAGGCGTTGACGAAAGTCTTCATTCCCCAACCGTTCCGGCGAGATCAGCAGCACATCAATTTCATCCCTCAACAGCCGTTGCTCGATTGCCGGCCAGGCATTCGTGTTGCTGGAATTGATCGTCGCCGCCCTGACAGCAATCCGCGCCGCCGCTTCAATCTGGTTGCGCATCAGCGAGAGGAGGGGCGAAACGAGCAACGTCAGCCCTTTGCCCTGGTCCCGCAACAGCCGGGCCCCGAGAAAATAGACCATGCTCTTTCCCCAACCGGTCTTTTGCACCACCAGTTGCCGCTTATTCTGCAGAATCCCCTCGATACATTCCCATTGCCCGGTCCTGAAGTCCGCGTTCGCCTGGTTCAACGCCGTCCGCAAATAACCTAATGCACGATTTCTCATGCGTGCCCTATCCAATGACAACCGGCCCCTTCTTGAGCCTGGACAGAAGTTCCGTTTCCGCCTCAGCCAGCCAGGCCTTCACCTCTTCCGGGGTCTTGAGCGTGCCGCTCTTGAGCTTCACGCTCTGGGCCCTGGGCTCCAGCAGCTTCGCCGCCGCCAATGCCGCCTGCCGGAACCGCTCCGGCAACGCGTCAGCCATCGCCGCCCATACCGGCAGCGACCGCTCCGACAACGCCGCAATCAGCCCGGCATCATCCCCAATCTCCAGGCCCGCAACCTCCACAACGCCTGCCTCGCTCAGCAGCCGCGTCTGGTCCGATGTCTTGATCTTCTTCCAGTTCGCGTTCTCTTCGAGCGCCGCCATTTCCCGGTCGTAGGCCTCCTTGGTCGCCCTGTGCGCCTCTTTCAGAGCCGCCCGCAACAGCTTCACTACTTTGTCGTGAATCGGCGGCGCCGGGTCGCTGTCCTCCAACAGCCGGCGCTCATCTCGAATCGCATTTGCCTCCGTCTGAAATTCCGCCGCCCCGGTCAGCCCGTTGGCATGGCCGAGCAGGTCGCAGAGCGTCTGCCAGCCCGGCTTTCGCTTCTCCGCCCGCTTCGCCAGGTCGCTCCATTCCCCGAGCTGCTTCTTGAGTTCGTCATGCTCCTTCAAAATGGCCGCCAGCATCTCGTTGCCCGCCAGCCCCCGGATGGTGTCCACCAGCGTGGTCTTCGGACACGCCGGCAATGGTGCTTCGCCGCCGGCTCTGCCGGCCAGGCCGTCCATCGTGTCGAGGAATTGCTCCGCCAGCGTTGTCAGCTCATCCTCAGGCTTGAATTTCAGTCCCGCGTCCTGGAAGAGCTTCCGCAGCTTGATCTTGCTCTTCACGTCAATCGCTACCGTCTCCGTGCGGAAATCCGTCACCGGCACCTTCGCCTGGTCGAGCTGCCCTGCCGTCAGCACCGTCCCCTTGTTCATCGCGCGCACGTGCCCAACGGTGTGCAGAGTGATCAGCGCGCCGTCAATCGCATCCCGCGGCCAACCGTAGGGCGCCGCTTCAAATTGGTCCCGAATTTCCTTCCCCTTCTTGCCCGAGCCAATGCTCGCCAGGATCGCCGAGCAGACCGGGTGCTTCTCCGGGTTGTCTTTGTGGTCCACCGCCTGGAGCGCATTGCCGTCCTTGTTCCTGGCCCTGTTAATCACGGTGTTCCAGCGGTGGTCATCCGCTTCCTTAAAACTCGGGAAAAGCCGGTCCAGCGAGTCCGACGCCGCGGACTTCACCTTCTCGATCAGATCAATGTTGATGACCTCGGTTCCGCCCCCCTTGAACACCTTGGCGCCCTCGATCAGCTCCCGGATGATCTTGTCCCGGTTGCTCTCGGCTGTGGCCCGCCGCGTGTCCATCGCCGACCGCGCCTCGTTGCCCTCCGTCGTCGTCGGAACGCCCTTCACCTCGATCGTTTGCTTGGCAGCCTCGTACTCCACGATAGCCTTCTTCAAATCCTCCGCGCTGGCCTTCGGGATATGCACGAACACCGTCGGGTCGTCCGACCCGGCCTTCCGCGCGTCCGCCAGAACCGTGCTCTCGCTGTCGCCCCAGCCATCACGAATCCATACCGGCACCTCTGTTCCCTCGACGGTCGGCGCCTCGCTGCTGTAGTGAATCAGCAGCGTCCGGCCCGTCTTACTCAGGCCATGCACCATCTTGATTCCATTCAGCTCCTTGGTGCATTCGGCGCTCAGCAAACCCGTCCGCTTGGCGTTCACACTGGTCAGGTCGCTGTTCAGCCCCGTAAACCGACGCTTGAATTCCGCTTCCCATTCGCTGCTCTCGCGCGTCTGCAAACTGTACTCGTCGTCCACCCTGATCAGCTTGCTGTCGCCCGCGAGCTGGTCCAGCACCCGCGGAATGTCCCGCCGTAGCCGCGCTCCGTCCTTCTCCAGGTCTTCCACCAGCAGGTCCGCCAGCATCTCGGCGGTGGCCCGCACCCCGATGTCCGCCACCTTTTCGCGCGGCAGCTTCCGGATCAGGAAAATCAGCCCGCACAGCCGGCTCGCAAGTTCGCCGTCTTCTGTGCCATCGCGCAGGTTCCGGATGGTCTCATCAATCTCGCGCGGCAGGAATCCTGTCTGCAGCAGAATCGGCTGCAATTGCTCGAAAATGCAGTCTGCCGCCAGCACCGTACCCACGGGTTTGTCCGCCAGTCCTCGCACGGCGTCATGCACAATCCGCAGTTGCGTCCGCAATTGCGCCGCCGTGCCCTGCACGTCTATCGAGCGCAGCACCCGCTCCCAGAACCGTCGGCGCACCAGCAGCAACGGGTAGTCGTCCACCCGCACCTTTTTGTCCTCCTCTCGCGGCCCGATCTTCGTCCCGGAAAGGTGTCGGTCCACCTCGCCGGCGTTGGCTTCCAGCGTCTCCTCGATGACCTTCCGCTTGTCGGCCTTCTTGGCCAGCACCACCCGCCGCGTCACCGTCTCAACGTCGCTGTCAGACAGCTCCACCGGCACGGTGAATCGCCCTCGCAATCGCTGCAACAGGGGATCCGAACCCGCCAGCGCCGTCTGTCCCGCGCCCACCAGCATGACCCGGCTGTCCATCTGCTTGCACAACGCCTCGGCCACCATCTGCACGTCCGTCGAGCGCTGCACGCTATCGCCGATGTAAAGCTGGATCTCATCCAGCACAATCAGGGTGCAGGGTATCTTCCCGTTCACTTCCAACACCTCGCACATGATGCTGATGAATTCACTGTCCGTGATGGTCTCCCGCCTCGGAAACTGCGCCTTCAGGACTTCCCGGGCTTTCTTTTCGTCCGCCGCAAAGTCGCTGTCAGCCGCCAGCAACGCTTTCGCAATCACCGGGCTTACATAAAGATCATTGAGTTCCCGCAAAAAACCTCTCCCCGCCGCCTCAATGGACTTCTTCACCTTGTCGAACATCTTCTCCTTCTTCAGCCAAAGGCAAAACTGTGCCTGCGGCAGCGACTCCGGCAGCCCCTTCGACTTGAACACGATCCCCAGCACCGCCAGGCGCACATTCAACCCGCCGCCTGCCGGCAGCGCGCCTGCCGCGGCGTGCAGCCCGCCAAACCGCGTGCCGAGCGTGTCCAGTTCCTTGAGCAACTCCTTCACCTCTGCCGGCAGGTGCGCCAGGCCCCGCGCCGTCTCGCCGGTGTCCGGGAACCTCGTATCCACCCACAGGTGCCGTAGCATTTTCTCCAGGTGCGACTTTCCGCTTCCGAAGAAACCGCTGATCCATCCCGCCGGCTGCGACGCCGAACTCACGTTTGAAATGTAGGATTCCAGCAGACGGATAAAGCCGTCCTTGTATTGCCCCTCGCACACGAAATGCGACAGCTCGTAGCGCAGCGTCTCAACCTCCTGCGGCGTCGCGGCGTCTTTCACCGCCGCCACACCGTCGTTGAGCAGTTTGCTCTTGGTTGGGTCGCGTTGAAACAGGTCCTTATTCAGCGTCATAGTTCTCCTCCAGAATGCAGCGTGATCGGCACGGCAAGGTAATTCCACCCGTCCCGGGCATCCAGCAGCCGATAGTTGCGGTTCTCATACTCACCCGGAAAAAACAGCACCAGCCGCCCGCGAATCGCTTGCTCCACTTCTTTCAACACCAGCGACACGCGGGACAACCCGTAGAGGCTGGCCACGCCGAACGCGGCCACCACGCTCTCCTCATCCGCCCGTGGGTCCGCCAGCGCCTCGCGAAGCTGACCGGCGGCATACTGCAAAAAGTCCGTCTCCAGTTTTAGCGCCAGGTCCGACGGCTCCTCAAAGTACGCGTCGCGGTAGTCAGTTCCTGCCATCCAGCGCGCGAATGTCGCCGTGAAGTCGAACAGCAACCAGGGATGCCCCGCCTCCTTGGTCGCAATCTCAAACAGCTCAAGCCGCGCTCGCAGCCGCCGCTCGTCCACCTTCGGATACACCACGAAGATGGTCTTCTGCGGACCCGCCAGGTTCTTCTGCCACGGCGCCGAAATGTGCGCCTTGTAATTGGCTACCAGTTCTTCAATGCGCGCCATAATCCTCAGGAGTTGTTGGTGTCTCCCTCTCCGCGCTGGGGAGAGGGCTGGGGTGAGGTGCTTCGCGTCCTTTGCGCCCTTTCGCGGCTATCCGTGTAATCCGTGTCATCCGTGGTTTCACGCAGTCAGCTTCCTTTCTTCTTCCGTGAGAATCCCTTCAAACGAAATCACTGTCAGCCCGCCGCCGCTCTTGATGTCAAGGAAGCCCAGCCGCTTGGCGTCCATCGCCAGGAACGTCAGTTCGTTCACATCCCGGTCCAAAGCCCGGCTGAAAACCGTCTCGAAAAGATTTGTCCCCCGGCTCCCCATCAGGAAGCTCAGCAGCAAGGCAAAAGCGGTTGAAGCAGGGCTCGGCTCCACCTTGCGCCGCCGTTTCCGGCCCCGGCCTTCGAAATGCCCCGACTGCGTCCACGACGACGCTGTATTACGAACGACTTTATCCAGCGTTGCATCGTTCAGCCGGCCCGCCACCGCCTGCGCTAAGGCATCCGTCATCTGTTGCCGCGCCAATTCATCCCCAGGCTCTTCCCCGAACACGACCGGAGCCGTCGCGCGCAGCAACGGGTCACGTGCCAGGGCCGCGAGCAGTGCCAACTGACGGTGCGCCTTCTCGTCGGCATTCCAAAACACCCGGAGCAGCCGGAAAAGCGGAACCGCCGGGTCCACGCCGTACAGTTCCGTCAACCGCTGCAGGCTGAGCTTGCGCGTGGACTGGGTCTGCTTCCCGAGGCAGTTCTCTTCGACCAGGGCCCGGACGTAGTCCGCTCGCGTCGCGCCTGGCGGACACTGCCGCAGGAGCGACGAAAGTTCATCCAGCATGATGGTCCGGCTCGTGTGCGTGCCTTTGTCCCCGAACTTGAAACCCAATTCAAGCCAGGCAGGCTTAATCTCGCCGGCTGACTGGCCGGCGCCGAAAATCACATCTTTATACATCTTCCGAAAATCCATAAACTTAGCCGGCAAACCAGCCGGCTATGTTTGAAAACACAAATAGGCCCATCCACGTATGTTGTCAATTCTCCGTTTTACCGCAGCCGTGCGATCGCCCACGACCAGGCAGGAAGCTCTAGAAACACTCCCGCTCCGGGACCACCGCTTAACGCCACCCCGGCAGTGTGCCCGCAAAGGTCCACACCAGCGGCGCCTGCCTCCGCAACACGCGCGCGCGCCGGAACGTTGCACAAGTTGATATACACTGTGCTTCCGCAGGCACTCCCCTCCCCCGAAGCCGCAATCGCAACGACGTGCTCCGCGCCGACGCCTTCGCATACAGCCCCCCCGGGTTCGGCGCGCGAGGAATCGAACCCGGACGTTTTCAGCGCGTCAAAGGCATCCTCGTAGAGCTTTCGAACACTCGAATCACCCGGTTCGGATGGACGAATCAGCGCCTGCACCGGTGTATGAATCTTGCACCCGTCAAACTGCCCCTCGTGAATGAATCGCATCCCGGGCAGGGCGAGAACGATCATGGCCGCAGCCCGGTGTCGGTCCAGGGGCAGGCGGCCCGCAACGCGCGGCTCATCATGATTTTCAAGGAAATGAGCGCTCCGGGCAACGGTCTCACGGCCTTGTGAGCAGAGATGTGTCCGAACCTCTCGCCCTTCTCCGGCAATCAGGTGATCGGACAACGCCTTGTCATAGGTGTAATCAAATCCCATTTCCTGCAAACGACGCTCAAGCCCCCAATACACCTCGGCCAGGAATATGAACTCCGGGAAACGCTTCTTCACAGAACGAACCGCTTCCGGCCAAAACTCGCAATTCGCAGCCGGGCTGGGGGCCGAAAGATCCCGCCACGTGCGTTCAAAAATCTCCCTGGTGACAAGCATTGCCATGTCGCACCGCACACCGTCGCAACTCGCAGCCACTTTCTGGAGTTCTCCGAGCATGGCTGCCTGAGTTTCCGAAACTCGGTAGTCCAGTTGCGCCGTATCCATCCAGGGCGGGAAATAGGGATCCTTGCCATGAGCCAGCCATTTTTCATTTCCAGGGACCCGGAAAGAGCCGGGACTGTCGGACGGCGCATGAACAAAAAGTTCCGGACGACCCGAAACCCAAGGGTGATCGATCCCGGTGTGATTCGGAATAAAATCCAGGAGCAGCTTCATCCCGGCGGAGTTCAGAGCCCGCCGGAACCTCGCAAGGCCGGCTTCGCCACCGAGTTGTTCAGATACCGAGTAGCCTGAAATCGCGTAAGGTGATGCGCCGATGACCTTCTCAAAGGGCACATCAGGTCCAAAGTTGGATACGACCCACTGTTGAAGCGGTCTTTGAGACAGGGCCACTCTACGAGCTTCCGGGCCAGTGGACCAGACCCCCATCAGCCAAACATGGGTGAATCCCATCGCCCGCCAATGCAAGAGCGGCTCTTCGGGAACATTCCCTAACAGAATCCGCCTGGATTGCCGGGCGGAGAGGTCTCGCAACCAGCACCTGGCGTTGATCTCCAGGAGCAGAGGCGCCTTCATCGAAAATTCATGCCCGCGCCGGACGGTCAGCCTTCCGGCGTCGAGGCGTGTTCAATGATACTACATGAAGTTGACAACCTTGAGCGCTTTCTTCGGATCGGACACGCGGAGTATCAACAAGCCCTTCTTTGCGGAGGGAGCCGTGGCACTGTAGCAGTACTCGATGTTGACCTTCGCTTTGGCGAATTCATTGGCAAGCCGCGCCAACTCGCCCGGCTTGTTGCTTCCTTCCACCATCAGCACGTCATCCTCCACCACAAGCGTTCCGCGCTCCTCAAACACATTGAGCGCCTTCCGATAATCATCAACAACCAGGCGCACCACGCTGTGGTCCACCGTGTCGCTGGTAGCGATCGCGAAGATGTTGACTTTCGCCTCGGCAAGGGCCTCGGCAACCCGGGCCAGAGTGCCCGGCCGGTTATCCAGGAAAACCGCAAGTTGTTTTGTAATTTGCATCATGTGTCCCTCCGAAGTTTTGCTCGCCACATCAGTAATGTACGCCCCGCCGGGCGAACGGCAAGCAGGACCATTGGATCACACCCCCGGCGGACGCCACCCGGCGGGGAGCCCGGCAGGCAACTCAAAGCGGGTTTACAACATCGCCGGCTCGATTAAGCTCACCGCGTGCAATCTGCAAAACACATCCTTGCAGCCATCGCCCTGGGGTGCATTGCGCCCGCAAGTCATGCAGGCCGGCCACTCGCTGTTGATGATGCCGCGCCAGTCGAGCACCGGCTTTTCGAGTTCGAAGCGGGCGTAAACTTCGACAGGGATAAGGACGAGAACCACCTCGATGTCCCGCTCGCGATTGCATATGGCCTCGTGCCTCGCCTGGAAGTCGGTATCGGACTTGGCGGGCAGTTCGAAAGGCGGGAAGACGCCTTTGGCAACAAAGAACACGTGTCCGGAATCGGAGATCTCACGGTGGGGTCAAAGCTGCTGGTGTTTAACGCAGAGCAGGCATGGGCCGATCATGCGGTCGCTGCGGCCCTGAAGCTGCCGACGGCGAAACGATCTCATGACCTTGGCTCTGGCCAGGTGGATTTCAATGCGGCCTGGATCGTCACGAAGCCAATCACAGAGGGGTTTAACGCACACCTCAACCTGGGTTACACATGGACTGGCGGCAGTGCCAAAAGCGGCCTGGATGACGAGCTGTTTTCCGGTCTGGCTGCCGACTATCAACTGACAGGGTGCCTGCAGCTCGTCGGCGAGGTTTACGCGGGGATGCCCGTGCACTCCTGCTCGGATACCGGCATCTTCGTAAACGGCGGATTGCGATGCACAGTCCTGGAAGGCCTTTGCCTGGACGCGGCAGTGGGGACAGGCGTGCGCGAGCCCTCAGCGGAGCTTCTAGCCACCCTGGGGCTGACCTGGACGTTTGGGCTGTAGAAACGTGCCCGGGAGGGCGCCGCATACGCGGAGTATTCGGGAGGACGACCAGCCATTAACCGCCTGTCATAAGAGCCTTTGAAAGCAGGGCTTGCACAGGGATCAAACCTCAAAAGAACTTGCCTATTCTCCGCGTGCGAGTAGCTTTTGGCCACAAGCTATCCCGGCTTGGAATCCAGCATGGACAAAAAATCAACAGAGTACAGTTACGACTCCAAGATCGAGGGCGACGTGATTGTGACCCGCATCGATGCCGCCTTGCGCTGGTTCCAGAAAAACTCGATCTGGCCGATGCCCATGGGGCTGGCCTGCTGCGCAATCGAACTGATGGCGGCCGGCGCCAGTCGCTATGACATTTCACGGTTTGGCGCTGAAGTCATGCGCTTCTCCCCGCGGCAATCGGACGTTATGATTGTTGCAGGCACGGTGACCTACAAAATGGCCCTGGCCGTTCGCCGTATTTACGACCAGATGGCCGAACCCAAATGGGTCATCGCCATGGGCGCCTGTGCCTCCACCGGCGGGATGTATCGCAGTTATTCTGTTTTGCAAGGAGTTGACCGCATTTTGCCGGTGGATCTTTACATCGCAGGATGCCCGCCCCGGCCGGAAGCCCTGTTGGACGCCCTGATGCGGCTGCAGGAAAAAATGTCCAAACAACCCCTTTTGGCGACACAAAAGAAAGTGGCATAGGCAGTACCAGGCCAAAATGACACAATGCCCGGATTCTAGTTAGTCAAACGAATATGGCAGGAACCGCAAGAGAACTGGCCGAGCGACTAAAAAGCCGCTTCAACACAGCGTTGAGCGAACCGGTGGAGTACCGGGGCGAAATAACGCTCGTTGTGCCGGACCCACAGCGAATTGCGGAGGTCTGTTCTGCCGCGAAGAACGATTGCGGCTTTGATTTCCTCGTGGATATCACTGGAATCGATAACTACGGCGAGGATCCGCGGTTCACCATTGTCTATCACCTTTACGGATATAGCCATTGTCAGGCCCTGCGATTGAAGACCAGCGTGAGCGAAGAGCACCCCGAGTTGCCAACGGTTACCGGCGTGTGGCGCGCGGCGGATTGGCACGAACGCGAAGCCTACGACATGATGGGTATCCGATTCATGGGCCATCCCGATCTGCGGCGCATTCTGATGTGGGAAGGCTACCCGGACTTTCCGTTGCGCAAGGATTTCCCCGTATCCGGCAGGCCAAGCAACGTGCCCGAGGTCGGCTTCACCAGGACCGCCCCGCTGGAGGGCGGACCCTTTGTGACAGTCGCCGGAGGCAAGGACACCATCGCGCGCGAACCAAGAGCCCGCAAACCCGACACGGAGGGCCCGGAACCGAAAGACCGTCCGGAGCACAAGGACAACTCCAGCACCTCGCAGTCCGCAACCGGCGGCGCCGAACCGATCGAGAAGAAACAGTAACATGGCAGAATCCCGCGAAATTCAGGTCCGAGACGCCGGCGCGCTGGCGAGTATCCCCGTTTCGCCCGATGCGTTGCCTGTGCCCGGAGAAGAATCGGCGGAGCTGCGCGGGGACAGGATGATCCTGAACATGGGGCCATCCCATCCGGCCACCCACGGGGTGCTGCGGATCGTTTTGGAACTCGAAGGCGAGCAAATCATCAAGGCCTCGCCGGAAGTCGGTTATTTGCATCGCGGTGATGAAAAGATCGCCGAGAACATGACTTACACCCAGTTCGTGCCTTACACAGACAGGCTCGACTACCTTGCGCCGCTGGCCAATAACGTCGCTTACGCCCTGGCTGTGGAAAAAGCGATGGGCATAGACAAAGATCTCCCCGAGCGAACCCGGTACATTCGCGTCATTTGCGCCGAACTTGGCCGCATCCAATCCCACCTCCTGGGACTGGGCTCTTACGCCATGGACGTCGGGGCCATGACGGTGTTCCTGCACACGTTCACGGAGCGCGAGAAGATCTACAACCTGTGTGAATCGCTGACGGGCGCCCGCTTCACGACAAGCTATACGCGCATTGGCGGCCTTGCCAGGGACCTGCCTCCGGGCTGGACGGATGCTCTGAGCCGGTTCTGCGAGGAAGTGCAGATCAATTTTGACGAAACGGAAACGCTGCTTTCGCGAAACAGAATCTTCATGGATCGCACCCAGGGCGTGGGAGTCATATCGAGGGAAGCCGCCATCGATTACGGATTGAGCGGACCCAATTGCCGGGGCAGCGGCATCGAGCACGATCTTCGCAAATCCAATCCATACCTCGTTTACGATCAACTGGATTTCGATGTTCCCGTGGGCTCGACCGGCGATTGTTACGATCGCTACATCCTTCGCATCGAGGAGATGCGCCAGAGCGTGCGGATCATCCGGCAGTGCCTGGACAGACTTCCCGGCGGCCCGATCAACGTGCCGGACGGCAAAATCGCGCTCCCGCCGAAAGAACACGTTCTGACCCGGATGGAGGAACTGATTCATCATTTCATCAACGTCACCCAGGGAGTCAACGTTCCCGCGGGCGAGACTTACTTTGGCCATGAGAATCCGAAGGGGGAGCTTGGCTTTTACATCAACAGCCGGGGCGGCGGCACTCCCTACCGGCTCAAAATCCGCTCGCCATCATTCACCAATTTGAGCATTTTGCCGCACTTGTTGCCGGGACACATGGTGAGCGATGTCGTGGCAATTCTCGGGTCTTTGGACTTTGTCATGGGAGAGTGCGATCGATGAACGACGCAAATTCAACAGGAACCGTCGGGCGCAAGGAGGCTGTCGGGCCAATCAGCGTCGAGGTCGCCAATTCCCAGCCCATTCCGAACCCGCTGGCCGAACAGGCGGACTTCCACATGCCGCCGCAACTGGAAGCGGAGTTGGACGAGATCATCGCTCGCTACCCCGTCAAGCGCAGCGCCTCGCTGATGCTGCTGCACGCTGTTCAGGAACAGCACAAACACATCTCGCGCCAGGCGGTTGAGTGGATTGCAAAAAAGCTCGAGCTGTCGTTCATCAATGTCTATGAGCTGGTGACGTTCTACCCCATGTTCACCAGGACGCCCACGGGGAAATATCACCTCCGGATCTGCCGCACACTCAGTTGCGCGCTGGGCGGGTCCCATGAGCTTTACGCGCACCTTTGCGAGAAGCTGGGGCTGGACCCTCGCGCGCATGCACTGCAAACCACGCCGGACGGAAAGTTCAGCATCGAATTTGTGGAATGCCTGGCGAGCTGCGACACAGCCCCCGTAATGATGTGCAACGATAAATTTCACCAATGCGTCTCGAAAGAAAAGGCCGAAAGGCTTCTGGAGGGCTGCAAGTGAATACGAAAAAATGGCTGCCCGACATGGATTTGAACCATGACAAACAGATCCAGAGTCTGCTGTGCTACCGTTACACCATCGGGCAGAAGTGCCGAGTTAGATTAAAGGTTTGTGCCGCGGAGTCAAGAACGGGACAGAAATAACATGCCGAAAGAGTATCGCCAGATTCTTAAGTATGCAGATGAGCCGGGTTACACGCCCGACATCGAGTGCTACCTGCGTCATGGCGGCTACCAGGTGCTGAAAAAGGCGCTTGCTCTCCAAAACGGGACTCTCCCGGACGGCAAACCGGCATCCGGCCCGGAGCGGTTGCGGAACGAGGTCATGATCTCGGGGCTGCGCGGACGTGGCGGCGCGGGCTTTTCCTGCGGGCTCAAGTGGTCGTTTGTAGATCGCAAGAGCGGCAAACCGATCTACCTCATTTGCAACGCCGACGAATCCGAGCCCGGCACATTCAAAGACAGGCAAATCATTTATAAGGACCCTCATCAATTGATCGAGGGCATGGCTATTGCCTGCTACGCCAACGACGTGCATCTGGCCTTCATCTATATACGCGGTGAATTCATTGAGGGCGCGCGCCTGCTCAACCAGGCCCTGAAAGAGGCGCGCCAAAAGAACTTCCTCGGACGCAATATCCTTGGAAGCGGCTACGACCTCGACATCCATGTTCATCGGGGAGCCGGAGCTTACATCTGCGGCGAGGAGACCGGCCTCATCGAATCCCTGGAAGGCAAGCGAGCCTATCCCCGAATCAAGCCGCCCTACTTCCCCGCGGTGCTGGGCCTCTACATGTGCCCGACAATCGTCAACAACGTCGAGACGCTGTGCGCGGTGAAACATGTCATCGACATGGGCGGCGCAGAATACGCCAGGCTTGGCACTCCCAAAAATACCGGCACGCGCATCGTGAGCATCAGCGGACACGTGAAGCGGCCCGGCTATTACGAGATCGAAACCGGCAAGGCCACACTTCGCGATTTGATTTTCGACCCCGCTTTCGGCGGCGGTTTGCGCGAGGGCCGCAAGCTCAAAGCGGTCATCCCCGGCGGGTCCTCGGCCAAAGTCTTCAAGGCGGGCGAGCGTTTCAGAATCAAAATGCGCAGCCCGGATGGCAGAGAGTCCGAGCAGGAGATTGACATGCTGGACCTGCCCTACGATTTCGATTGCATCATCGCCGCCGGAAGCATGTCGGGCTCTGCCGCCATCATTGTCATGGATGACTCGACAGACATCGTCGCCGCCCTGGCGAATATCAGCGATTTTTACGCCCACGAAAGCTGTGGCCAATGCACGCCCTGCCGCGAAGGCTCGCTCTGGATGGCAAAGGCATTGCGAAGACTCGTCGCCGGCCAGGGGCGCCCGGAGGACGCCGACTACCTCGCGCGAATCGCGGACAATATCCCCGGCGGCCGCACCATCTGCGCCTTCGGCGAAGGCTGCTCATGGCCTGTGCAGAGCTTCATCGCAAAGTTTAAAGAGGAATTTGTGGCGCGTGGCGCCGCTGCCGACACCGGCCGGAAAGGCAAGAAAACCCAGGCAGCTTAACGGAGATGTCCAACCCATTCACAATCCAAACGCAGCCGCAAGCGCCAGCCGCCGAGAAGATCGTGGTGCGCGTTGACGGGCGTCAAGTTGAGGTGCCGAAAACAATGCCCGATCCGCTGACCGGCAAGCCGGTGCCCACCACCATGCTCCAGGCCTGCGAGGCCGCAGGCGTGGCCGTTCCCCATTACTGCTACCATCCGAAGCTTCCGGTCGCCGGCAACTGCCGCATGTGCCTCGTCGAATATGGCACCCCCGCCCTGGGGCCCGACCGCAAGCCCCTCTTAAACCCGGACGGCTCGCCCAGGATAGCCAAAGCACCCCGCCCTGCCATCGCCTGCGCGACCCCGCTATCGCCGGAAATGGAGATTTACACGAAAACGCCCGCCGTAAAGCAGATGCGAGAGGCGGTCCTGGAATTCCTGCTCATCAACCATCCGCTCGACTGCCCAATCTGCGACCAGGCCGGCGAGTGCAAGCTGCAGGAATACTCCGTCGAGCACGGCCTGTCGAACAGCCGCTTTGTCGAGCAAAAGGTGCACAAGCCAAAACGCGTGGACCTGGGGCCGAGAATTGTCCTGGACGACGAGCGCTGTATTCTGTGCACGCGCTGCATACGGTTCACCCGCGACATCGTGGGCGATGACGCCCTCGGCATCGTGAACCGCGGCAGCTACAACACCCTGACCGCCTACCCCGGCAGGCCGTTCGACAATAATTACACTCTAAACACGGTGGACCTTTGCCCCGTCGGCGCGCTCACCTCAAAAGATTTCCGCTTTCAAATGCGGGTTTGGTTCCTAAAGGAGACCAAGAGCCTTTGCACGAGCTGTGCCACCGGCTGCAACATCATCGCCGGCTCGCGCGAAGAAAAAGTTTATCGTTACGAACCCCGCCAGAACGATGCCGTAAACTCGACATGGATGTGCGATTACGGCCGTCTTAACTACAAGTGGATCAATCGCGAAGACCGGCTGTCCGAAATCCGCGGCCCCAACCAGCAAGCCATCTCGTGGGAAGCGGCAGGCAAAGAGATTTCTTCCAGACTGAAAGCGGCCAAACCCGGTTCAGCGGCCATTGTGGCTTCCGCTCGCCAGACGAACGAGGAACTCTACCTCGTAGCGACCCTGGGGAGACATCTCCACGCTCTTATGGATTCGGTCCCGCGCGTCAAGGAAGGCGACGGTCTCTTGCTCAGCGCCGACCGAAACCCGAATTGGAACGGCGCCCGGCTCACCGGGGTGGCAGCCCATCCGCCCGGCTCCAACCTGCCGAAGATTGCAGATGGCATCCGCAGCGGCGCAATCACTTCCCTGATCGTCATCGGCGAAGACGTGACCAGGTGCGGAATCGGGCCGGAACTCCTCGACAAGCTGGAGTTGCTGGTTGTGAGCGATATCCTGCCAAACGAGACCACGAAACGCGCGCATTACCTCCTGCCGGGATGTGCGCATCTCGAAAAGCGAGGCACCTTCACCAACGGCAAGGGACGCCTTCAGAAGTTTATGAGTGCGATTTCGCCGAAAGGCTACGCCCGGGCTGAACAGGAATACTTAACGGACCTGCTGTTCAGCCTCATCGGCAGGAGAGATTACGCAACGATCGAAGGTTTGTTCAACAAAATGGCCGCCGACGTGCCCGCATTCAAAGGCCTGACCTGGGCAGCCATTGGCGACGCTGGAGTCAACGTGCCCATCTAATCCATGTTCACCTGGATCAACAACCTGACACCCGCCGCGCAATTCGCGCTTTTCAGCGCGATCAAGATCATCGCAGCTTTCTCGGTCCTGATGTTCATCGTGGCCTACGCGGTTTGGGTCGAACGCAAAGTGTGCGCCTACATCCAGGACCGCCGCGGACCGAACCGGGTGGGCCCATTTGGTCTGTTGCAACCGGCGGCCGACGCCCTCAAGTCTTTTCTGAAGGAGGATTTCACTCCGGGCCACGTGCGAAAGGTTTATTACTGGCTGGCCCCGGCAATTGTCATGATCCCCAGCCTGCTTGTGATCGCCATTATCCCCTTCGGCTCCGCCCTGGGCGACCAGAAAATGGTGATCGCCGATCTTAACGTGGGAATACTCTACAGCTTCGGCATCGTGTCCATGGGCGTCTATGGCATCGTTCTGGCAGGTTACGCGGCCAATTCCAAATACCCGTTCGTGGGGGGAATGCGTTCCAGCGCGCAGATGATCTCGTACGAAATCGCCATGGGCTTGTCGGTGATCCCCGTGTTCCTGATTGTTGGCAGCCTGAACCTGAGCGAGGTGATCGAATACCAGGGGCAGGGCTTCTTCGGCTGGACGGTTTTTAAACAACCGCTCGCCTTCATCATTTTTATGGTGGCCGTCTTCGCGGAAACAAACCGGCTGCCGTTTGATTTGCCGGAAGCCGAGCAGGAATTGGCGGGTGGCTACAACGTGGAATACAGCTCAATGAAATTCGCGCTGTTCTTCATGGGCGAATACGCCGCAATGACCACTGGCGCAGCCATGCTGGTAACGCTGTTCCTGGGCGGATGGACACTCCCGTTCTTCGGGTTGAACGAGCCCGCAACAACCATCTGGATGGGCCTGCTCCATATCGGCATTTTCCTGGCAAAGATGGTTTCTATCATCGTGTTAATGATCTGGGTCCGATGGATGTGGCCCAGATTCCGGTACGACCAGTTAATGGATTTGGGCTGGAGAAGGTTTGTCCCGCTGGCGCTGGCAAACATTGTCGTTACAGCTATCGTGATATACATGGTCCAATGAAGAGAGACTTGAGAAATCCGCCGCGATGGCGCGCTATCCGGAGCTTTGGTTCCGGATCCGCCCGCACTCACCGGCGAACACCCCTCTTGTCAGCACACGGACGGTGAGAAGACGTCAGACGAAGTGATCGTAGAACGAAAAAAACTAAGTATCTGGGAACGCCTTTACCTGCCGGCGATTATCGGCGGGTTCAAGGTGACCCTGCGTCATTTCTTCAGCAGGAAAGTGACGATGGAATACCCCGAGGAGAGGTGGGTTGTGCCACCCGACTACCGCGGTGCGCCATACCTCGTCAAGGATCAGGAAGGGCGGACAAAATGCGTCTCCTGCCAGCTCTGCGAGTTTGTTTGCCCGCCCAAGGCCATCCGGATCACACCCCCCGGCCCGTCTGGCGCGCCAAACGCCGGCAATGTGGAGAAGTGTCCGGAGGAATTCGAGATTAACATGCTCCGGTGCATCTTCTGCGGCTATTGCCAGGAGGTTTGCCCCGAGGAAGCGATTTTCCTGATGCAGGATTATTCCCTGACAAGCTCCAGCCGCAAGGAGTTGGTCTATAACAAGGAAAAACTGCTCGCCCTTGGGGGCGTTCATAATGATAAAATCAGGAAGTGGCAGAAAAAGGCCCACGAAGCCAAAGAGCAGGGTCTAAAACCTTAAATCAACGGGAAATGGATTGGCCAACAATTTTATTCTATCTGTTCGCCGCATTGACGGTTGGATGCGGCATCCTGGTCGTGGCGAATCCCTTTAGTAACAATCCGGTCACCAGCGCGATGTTCCTGGTCCTGACGATCCTTTGGCTGGCGGGACTCTACGTGTTGCTGCACGCATTCTTCCTGGCAGCCGTCCAAATCCTGGTCTATGCCGGGGCGGTCATGGTGCTTTTCCTGTTTGTGATTATGCTTCTGGACCTGCGGGCGGAGGAGAAACGAAAAATCAAAGTGTTCAGCCTCGTGGGAGGCCTGCTGGCTATTGGGGGCATCGGTGCGGTGTTCCTGGGCAGTGTTCTTAAGGCGCAGTGGCCGCTGGCGGGCGCCCCGGCGATCGAAGGCGGCACGGCGCCTTTGGGGAAATTGTTGTTCGCGCAGTACCTGCTGCCGTTCGAGATTATTTCAGTACTGCTGCTGGTCGCCATGATCGGAGTCATTCTTCTCAGCAAAAGGGAGCTGAAATGAACGTGGGCCTCGAACATTACATCGTGGTAAGCGGCATCCTTTTCTGCCTCGGGCTGCTTGGGGTGATTCTCCGGCGCAACTTGCTGGTTATTTACATGGGGCTGGAACTGATGCTCAATGCCGCGAACCTCGCCCTGGTGGCTTTCTCGCGTTTTAACAATCAGCTCGATGGCCAGGTTTTCGTCTTTTTCGTAATCACAGTCGCCGCCGCCGAGGTTGCGGTGGGCCTCGCCTTGATCGTGGCTTTATACCGCCGGCGAGAGTCCGCGCACGTGGAAGACCTCGCCAGTTTGAAATTGTAAATCATGAATTTTGACGCGCTGCCATGGATCGTCCTGTTCCTGCCGCTAACGGCGGCAGCCGCGATTTTCCTGTTCACGAAGCGCAGCGCGCGGATCAGCGCAGCCCTCTCAACAGGCGCGGTGGTGGCCAGTTTCATCCTCTCGGCCGTTTACGTCGGAATCGCAGGTCTGGAACCCGTCCGGGAAGACAGCCATATTTGGCTTCAGGCCGGAAAACTGCTTTTTGAATTTGGCCTGTTACTGGATCCGCTGAGCCTTTCCATGACGCTTGTCGTGACCGGCGTGGCCAGCCTCATTCATATTTATTCCTGGGGCTATATGAAGGGGGACGAGGGCTTCGCCAGGTTTTTCGGAACCCTGAGCCTTTTCACCTTCTCGATGCTCGGGATCGTGCTCTCGAACAACTTCCTGCAACTCTTTATCTTTTGGGAACTCGTCGGCGTATCGAGCTATCTGCTTATCGGTTTCTGGTTCGAGCGGCCATCCGCGGCGGATGCCGGCAAGAAAGCCTTCATCACAAACCGGCTCGGGGATTTCGGATTCATTCTTGGAATCCTCACGGTTTGGGCCGCCTGCGGGACCCTCAACTTTTTACTGCTGCGCGGGTCGGCCTCAATGCTTGGAGCCGGCGCCACCCTCGCCGGGCTTTTGATCTTCTGCGGCGCCATGGGCAAGAGCGCGCAATTTCCGCTGCACGTCTGGTTGCCCGACGCCATGGAAGGCCCCACGCCAGTAAGCGCGCTGATCCACGCGGCCACGATGGTCGCCGCAGGCGTTTACATGCTCTGCCGGGTGTTGTTCATGCTGAATCCGGCAGCGTTGCAGGTCATCTCCTGGGTGGGCGGCTTTACCGCCCTGCTCGCGGCGGTGATTGCCGTCCAGCAAAACGACATTAAGCGCATCCTGGCCTACTCCACTCTGTCGCAACTGGGCTACATGGTGATGGCGGTGGGATTGCAGGGACCCACACCGGCCATGTTCCACCTGACGACGCACGCCTTCTTCAAGGCGCTACTGTTCCTGGGGGCCGGATCCGTCATCATCGCTCTCCACCATGAACAGGACATCTGGAAGATGGGCGGCCTGCGCCAGCGCATGCCCGTGACCTTCTGGACGTTTCTGGCGGGCACCCTCGCGCTCGCCGGCTTCTGGCCATTCAGCGGGTTTTTCAGCAAAGACGCAATCCTCGCGCAAGCGCAACACCAGCATGCATGGGGCTTATTCGCACTCGGCCTGATGGTCGCTGTTCTCACGGCGTTTTACATGTTCCGGCTCGTCTTCGTCGTTTTTGGCGGCACAGAGCGCACCCACGGAGCCGAACACGCCCACGAATCCCCTGCGGCCATGTCCCTGCCGCTCCAGGTCCTGGCAATCCTGAGCATCGTCGGCGGGGTCATCTCTGTGGAATCGGCATTCAACCGCCAGTTTGATCCTCAGCAGCACGGGGCTTCATTTGTAGCCCAGTTGCTTGCGCCATTCTCCCATGCGCCGCTGGCCGCAACGCTCGGCTTGCTCGCAGCCGCCGCAGGTTTTGCCCTCGCAGCAAAACTGTATCGGGGCGTCACCACGGATCCGCTCCCGGCGCGCCTCGGTTTTCTGAGCTGCTGGATGCGGGACAGGTTCTATTTTGACGAGCTCTATGAAGCGACGGTTATCCGGGCGCACGACGGCTTGTCGGCGATTGCCGGCTGGTTTGATCGGTGGATCATCGGTGGGCTCGCCGTGCGCGGGACACACGGGACAACGGAGTTAATCGGCAGGGCTTTACGATTGTTGCAGACCGGGAACCTGCAAACTTACGCGATGCTCGTCGCACTGGGCGTGGCGATTCTGTTGCTGTGGGTTGTTTTTTGCTGAAATGTCCATTCTCACACACATACTTGGCTGGCCGCTGATCGCTGCGATCGCGCTGGCTTTCATCCCCCGGGGGAACCGGCCACTGATCCGCGCAGTCGCGCTGCTGGCAACGGCAGCCTCGGCGGTGCTGGCCGGAATCATGTTTGTGAAGTTCGGCGCCGCCGCCATGAACGAGGACGGCTACCGTTTCGTGCAGCAAGCGGCTTGGGCGCCTTCTCTGGGCATCAGCTACCACGTCGGCGTGGATGGCATCAATGTGGCGCTCGTTCTCATGGGCGCCATCGTGGCGTTTGCCGCGGCTTGTGTGTCCTGGGAAATCAAAGAGCGTGAGAAGGAATTTTATATCCTGCTCATGGTCATGACGGGCGGCATTCTTGGCGCGTTCGCATCGCTTGACCTGTTTTTCTTTTACTTCTTCCACGAACTGGCTTTGGTGCCGACGTTCCTCATGATTGCCCTTTGGGGCAGGGGCGAACAGCGAACCTATGCCACCTTCCAAATCACGCTTTACCTGAGCATCGGCGCGCTGATTGCCCTGATCGGGTGGGTGGCTCTCTACCTGCAGGCGGGCGCTGGCACGTTCGACATCCCGGCTCTCACGCGCCACCTGGCCGAGAACCGGTTGTCCGAAGGTTCGCAGGCTTTCATCTTTCCCATGCTCCTGTTTGGCTTTGGCATCCTGGTGTCCCTTTGGCCGTTCCATTCATGGGCGCCGCTCGGCTACGGCTCGGCCCCCAGCGCAACCGCGATGCTTCACGCGGGCGTTCTCAAGAAGTTCGGCCTTTACGGCCTCATACGTGTCGCAGTGCCCATGATGCCGGATGGCGCCAGAGACTGGGCCTGGGTGATCGCTGCGCTGTGCCTCGGCAATCTTGTTTATTGCGGATGGGTGGCGATGCGACAAAAGGATTTCAACTGGCTCATCGGCTATTCCAGCGTGGCACATATGGGATTCGCCTTCCTGGGCATCGCCACACTCGGGCTGGTCGGCATCACCGGCGCAGTACTGGTAATGGTGGCGCATGGGTTCCTTGCCGCGGTCGCTTTCGGCCTGAACGGTTATGTTTACCACCACACCGGCACGCTTCAACTGGACCAGTTGGGCGGCCTTTGGCGAAAGCTTCCGTTCATTGGCACCGCTATGCTGATGGCGGCTTTCGCCGGGTGCGGCCTGCCCGGCTTTGCCAATTTCGCCGGTGAAATGACCGTGTTGTTCGGTGCCTGGAACACGTTTAAAACGATTACTGTTTTTGCGTGCTGGGGAGCGTTGATCATCGGCGCCGTTTACATGCTCCGGGCGGTCCGCAGCATCCTGCACGGCCCCCTGTCCGAAAAGTGGAAAGACCTGCCGGACGCCCCCGGTTACTGGAGAAAGCTCCCTTACGCGCTGCTGCTCGGGTGCCTCATCCTGTTCGGATGCTTTCCGCGGCTGCTCACGGACAAAATCACACCCTCTGTCGCAGCGGCACTCCAGGCTGCCAGCCTGATCCCGGCCGAACCGGTCCCGCAAAACGCGCCCATGCGCATCCCGCAGCGGGAACGTGTAACAAATCTTCACCCCGGGAACAGCGCGGGTTCGGACCGCCTGGCTTCCGCCATCAATAAGCCATGAACCTCCAGCTCATCACTCTCGAATTGCTTGTCGGGGCGCTGGGTCTGCTGGTCCTGCTGGCCGATCTCTTTTTGCCTGCGCGCAACAAGGCGCCTTTAGGGTATGCAGCAGCAGCCGGCCTGCTGGTGGTGCTGGCCTGGAGCTTTGCGGGATTCGGCGCGGGCGCTGATTACGCGTTTGGCGGCATGTATGTGCTGGATCCGCTGGCACTGTTCTTCAAGCGTTTTTTCCTGGTGGCCGCATTCCTCGTGCTGCTCATCAGCATCGAGTTTTCCGACCGCCTCTCCGCAGGGCACGGCGAATACTATTCCATCACGCTGTTTGCGTTGCTCGGCATGCTCTTTGCCGCTTCAGCAAATCATTTCGCGCTGTTGTTTGTCTCCCTCGAGCTCATCACTGTGAGCTTTTATGTGCTGGTCGGCTTTCAGCGTACCCGTCTGCTTTCGCTCGAAGCCGGTGTGAAGTACTTGATCATCGGCGCGCTCTCCACCGGCTTCACCGTGTTTGGCATCGCGCTGGTCTTTGGAACGACTGGCTCGATGGAATTCCCGGCAGTGATGAAAGCCGCGGGCAGCCTGGTTGAGAACCGCATGCTCCAGATCGGAACGCTCTTTGTGCTTGTCGGACTCGGGTTCAAAATCGCTGCGGTGCCTGTCCAGATCTGGGCTCCGGACGTTTACCAGGGGGCTCCCACACCCACAACAGCGTGGCTGGCCATCGGCTCCAAGGCCGCCGGCTTCGTCCTTCTTCTGCGCGTGCTCTTCAGCGCGATGCCGGATCTAACCGTCCACTGGGCCAACCTGCTGATCTGGATTTCCGCCGCAACGATCCTCTATGGCAACCTCTGCGCGATTCCCCAGCGTAACATCAAACGCCTTCTGGGTTACTCGAGCATCGCGCACGCGGGTTATCTCCTCATGGGCATTTCCGCGCTGAGTGCCGAGGGCCAATCAGCCGTGCTTTATTACCTGAGCGGTTACCTCTTCACCGTGCTCGCCGCTTTCGCGGTCATCTGTGTCGTGCTGCGACATGTTGATGGCGATGACGTCTCGGCGTTTGCGGGTCTGTCCCAACGTTCGCCCCTGTTGGCAGCCGGCATGGCTTTTTCCATGGTGTCGCTGGCAGGAATCCCGCCGTTGGCGGGTTTCACCGGCAAGTTCCTGCTCATCAAAGCCGTCCTTGCCGAGGGAGAGGCCAACACGGGCTACTACTGCCTCGCATTCACCGCCATAGCCGGAGTGGTTATGTCCATTTACTACTACTTCGGCGTCGTGCGCGCGATCTATACAACCGAAAACACGGCCGATACCGGGGCCATCGGAATCTCGATCCCGACACGGGGGCTTCTGCTGCTCTGCATGGTTGGCATTCTGTTGATCGGCGTATACCCGCAACCCCTGTTGGAGGCCGCCCAGGCCGCTGTTGCCGGCCTCGCGCGTTAGGTCAGGCCGGCTCCGCTATTCCAATCGCTTAATGACATTGTAATTGAAGATGTGCCGCGTTTGGCATAGGTGTTACTCGCACGAACGAAAGAACACTTATGTCATCAACATTAATCGCAGTATTGGCCGTCGTCGTTCCGATCATCCTGGTCCTGCTCTGGATCATGGGCGCCTTCAACCGGCTCGTGGCCCTGCGCAACCGCTTTAAGAACGCGTACGCCCAAATCGACGTTCAACTCAAGCGCCGTTACGATCTCATTCCGAACCTTGTTGAGACCGCCAAAGGCTACTTAAAACACGAACGCGGCACCCTCGAAGCTGTGATTGCCGCGCGCAACGCGGCTTCCGCGGCCAGCACCCGCGCCGCCGCCGCCCCGGGCGATGCCGCAGCCATGAAAGCGCTGTCGGGGGCTGAAGGCGCTCTAACCGGCGTCCTCGGACGCCTGTTCGCGCTGGCAGAGGCATACCCCGACCTGAAGGCGAATACGACGATGATGACTCTGATGGAGGAACTGACCTCCACTGAGAACAAAGTCGCCTTCTCGCGCCAGGCTTACAACGACGCCGTGATGCAGTACAACATCGCGCGCGAGACTTTCCCCTCGAACATTGTGGCCGGCATCTTCAACTTTGGAGCTGCCGAATTGTTCGTGGTAGAAAACGCCGAGCAGAAAGAAGCTCCCAAAGTGCAGTTCTAATGGACTTCTTTGAACGTCAGGAAAACGCGCGTAAGGGCACAAAGCGCCTGCTGCTCCTGTTCGGAGCCGGAGTGCTGGGACTTACCGTTGCCGTTTACCTGGCTGTGCTCCTCGTCTTTGCCGGACTTGGCCACAGCAGCCGCAGCCGGGTTTACGACCCGGTTCATGCCTACGGCCGCACGAGCGAACCCGGCTTGTGGAATCCCTCCTTCTTCTTTGGCTCGGCAGCGGGCACCCTCGCCATTGTGCTGCTGGGCAGCGCCTTCAAGGCATCCGAGCTGTCAAAGGGAGGCAGAGCCGTCGCAAGCATGCTCGGCGGCGTGCCGGTTAGCCCCAATACACTCGACCTGGACGAGCGCAAGCTCATGAACATTGTCGAGGAGATGTCTCTGGCATCCGGTATTCCCGTGCCCCAGGTTTTTATCCTCCCGCAGGAAGAAGGTATCAACGCTTTCGCGGCGGGACACACGCCGGGAGACGCCGCGATCGGAGTGACCCGCGGCGCCGTGCGGCTGCTGAATCGCGAGGAACTGCAAGGGGTCATCGGCCACGAATTCAGTCACATCCTTAATGGAGACATGCGGCTGAACATGCGGCTTATGGCCTACGTGTTCGGCATCCTTTGCCTGACGATCATCGGCAGGGTGCTGCTGAGAACCCGTGGCCGGAAGAATCCCCTGCCCTTGCTTGGGCTCGCGCTGATCCTAATCGGGTGGATCGGCGTTGTTTTCGGCCGCATGATCCAGGCCGCCGTCAGCAGGCAGCGCGAATACCTGGCGGATGCCTCAGCCGCACAGTTCACACGCAACCCGGTGGGCCTCGCGTCCGCGCTGAAGAAGATCGGCGGTCTTGCCCAGGGTTCCCGGCTTGTTTCGCCGCAGGCAGCCCAGGCCAGCCACATGTTCTTCGGGAACGGCCTCCGCTCGTCATTCCTCGGCCTCTTCGCCACGCACCCACCACTGGAAAAACGCATCCAGGCACTGGACCCGTCTTTCAACGGCAAATATCCGGTCGTGGCAGACGCCGCGCTGCTGTCTCGGCGCAGCGCATCCGCGACACATGCCGGCCCAGTCTCAGGTCTGTTCGGCACGGAGTGGAAGCACGCCCAGCCCGCCCCGCCTCCGGCTATTTCCCCCGCCGAAATCATTCGTTCCGTCGGCGCTCCACGTCCGGCCCACATCCGTTACGCCGTCAGGCTTCGAACCTCTTTCCCCGAAGCTGTCACGCTCGCCGCCCGCGAAAGCTCCGGCGCGGCCGCGCTTGTTTTCACGTTGCTGTTGAGCGATGACGAAGTGGTGCGTTTCGCGCAAGTGAGAGAAATTACCGCAGCGATGGGCCAGGAGATGGCTTCGGAAGTGTTGCGCCTCCACCCCGTGACCCGTCAGGCCGCTATTCGCGCGCGCTTGCCGCTGGTGGATCTCGCGCTGCCCGCGCTTCGCCAGCTTTCTCCCAAGCAGTACAACCAGTTCCGCACAGCGCTCGAAAAAGTGGTGGATGCCGATGGGGAAATCGATCTCTTTGAATACATGATCCAAAAAATCGTCCTCAGACACCTCAATCCGCATTTCATCGGCGTGCGTCCGCCAGTCGTGCAGTTCTACTCGCTCAAGGGGCTGGCCCCGGATTGTGGAGTCCTCCTCTCCGGCCTGGCTCATATCGGAGGTGATGATCCGGAAACCGTTCGAACCGCGTTCGCAGCCGGCGCGGAGAAGCTTTCCTACGCAGCCCAGGCAAGCATGGAACTGGTCTCACCAGAGGAATGCGGGCTGGACCGCATGGATGCGGCGCTGGAGCGCATTTCCCAGGCCGTGCCACAAATACGCAAGAACGTCCTGACCGCATGCGCATTGACCGTTTCGGCGGATGGGCTGATAAAAGAACAGGAAGTCGAGCTGCTGCGGGGCGTTGCCGACGCGCTGGACTGTCCTATACCGCCCATGATCGCAGAGGCTGCTTAAGAGAATGGAACACGATTTGTTGATCATTAAATCCTCCGGCATTCACGGAACGGGCGCGTTCGCAAAAGTTGCCATCCCCAAAGGCGCCCGCGTTATCGAGTACAAGGGAGAGCGCATCTCCAAGGCGGAATCCATCGCGCGTTGCGAGGCAAACAACCCCTACATTTTCACGCTGACGGACACCGAAGACCTTGATGGCAACGTAGAGTGGAACCCGGCACGGTTCATCAACCACAGTTGCTGCCCGAATTGCGACGCCGAACTCGACGAAGAACGCATTTGGGTGGTTGCCCGGCGCGATATCCAGCCGGGCGAGGAGCTCACGTTCAACTATGGCTACAGTCTCGAGGACTACCGCGAATATCCATGCGAGTGCGGCTCCCCGGAATGTGTCGGCTACATGGTGGCCGAAGAGTTCTTCGATCATGTGAAACGACAGGAAGACCTCCGAAAAAGCGTCCCGAGCGGCGACGCATGATCGAGATCTCTGAAGCTGTTGCCTTTTGCGGTCGTTACTCCATTCTTTGCCCATGACGTTTCTCTCAAACGAGGAAATCAGGAATGCGGTTCGCGCAGCCCTGGCCGAAGACGTCGGTCCGGGCGACGTGACAACGCTTTCCACCGTTCCCGAATCAGCCTGCGCAACCGCCCGAATGGTCGCGCGATGTCCTCTTACGCTTGCCGGCATTGATTTCGCAAAAGCCGCTTTCCTTGAAATCTCGCCCGCTGTCCAGATCCGGACGTTGGCTACGGACGGCCAACGCATCTCCACCGATGCCCTCATTCTTGAGGTCGCCGGCAACACAAGAGCGCTCCTTACAGCGGAACGCGTGGCTCTGAACTTTGTTCAACGCCTGTCCGGCGTGGCAACAATGACTTCAAAATTCGTCGATGCTGTTCAGGGCACCGCCGCAAAAATCCTGGATACGCGGAAAACCACCCCCGGTTGGCGCAGGTTCGAAAAATACGCCGTCGCCGCCGGCGGCGGAACGAACCATCGTTTCGGGCTGTTCGACGCGGTGCTGATCAAAGACAATCATCTTGCGGCCCTTGCAAAGGAGGTGCCGGATCCCGTCGCCACCGCTGTCAAACGCGCCCGGGCCGCATATCCCGGCCTCCGGATCGAGATCGAGGCCGACACCCTGGAACAAGTAAAGGAAGCGCTCACAGCGCGACCTGACATCATCCTCCTGGATAACATGAGCCTGTCGCAAATGCGCGAGGCCGTCGCCCTTTGCAAGGGCGCCGCGCAAACGGAGGCCAGCGGAGGGGTCAATCTGTCCAGTGTACGTGCCATCGCGCAAACCGGCGTTGATTTCATTTCTGCCGGCGCGCTGACTCACTCCGCGCCCGCAGTCGATATCGCCCTGGACTTCGTCGAATGAGCCTGGACCTGGAAATTCTGCGGGCACTGCGCGCATCGCCCGATGGGGCGGTTTCGGGAGCGGATCTTTCAGAACGGCTGAACGTGAGCCGGGCGGCCGTTTGGGCCCGGATCCGTGAGCTGCGCGAGCTTGGGTATGAAATCACCGCCAGCCCGCACCTGGGCTACCGCCTGGTGGGAGCCCCGGACCTGCTCCATGCGGACGATCTTCTGGCGCGGCTCGGAGAGGCGAGGATCATTGGACGGGACATCCGCGTTTTCAAGGAGACCACTTCCAGCAATGATGTCGTCGAAAAGCTTGCCCGCGACGGCGCAAAGGAGGGCGCGGTCGTTTTTGCCGAGTCCCAGACCAGGGGCCGGGGCCGGTTGGGAAGGCAGTGGGTCTCCCCAAGTCAGAAAGGGCTGTGGTTTTCGCTGCTGTTGCGTCCCAAACTGCGCCCTCAACAGGCCACTTGGATCACCATTGCTTCGGCTGTGGCGCTGCGTCGCGCCATTCATGAGTTCTGCGGCCTCTCCAGCGAAATCAAATGGCCAAATGATCTGCTCGTGGGGGGCCGCAAGCTCGCAGGGATCCTGACAGAGCTCCGCGCAGAGCTGGACCAGGTGCAATACATCGTGCTTGGAATCGGCGTGGACGTAAATCTTTTGCACTCCGAATTCCCCGCAGCCCTGCGCAGCAAAGCCACCTCCATTCGCGCGGAATTGGGGCGCCCCGTCTCCCGCGCGGGCCTGGCAGTGGCCATCCTGCGCGAACTCGATCGCGATTATCAGAGAATCTGTGAAGACAATCTCCGCGGGTTGGCTGATGAATGGGTGGAACACTGCGCAACCATCGGCAAAGACGTCACCGTGCACTCCGGCGAACGGACCATCACCGGGCGGGCCGAGTCTCTAAACCGCGACGGCGCCTTGCTCGTCCGCACCGATCATGGTCGCATCGAGCAGGTCACAGGAGGCGAAGTGCTCGACAACTAATCCGAAAATGATCCTGCTTCTCGACATCGGCAACACAAACACCCACCTCGGGCTCGCCGACGACAAACGCATTCTGCGCCAGGTGGACATGCCCACCCGCGCATGGCACAAAGGCGCGCTCGCAAACATCACGCGTTTCACCCGCGGGTCTGATGCAAAAATCAACAGCGCCGCCGTTTGCAGCGTCGTTCCAGCCGCAACCCCGGTTGTGCTGAATTTTCTTCGCAAGAGGTTCTGCGCGGACCCCCTCGAGCTCACTCCCAAAACCCTGAGTTCTGTGGGCATTGACTATCCCCGGCCCTGGACCATCGGCCCGGACAGACTGGCCAATGCCGCCGCCGCCCGGGTTCACTTCGGCGCACCGGTGGTGGTGGTCGATTTCGGCACGGCTGTCACCTTCGATGTCGTTAATCGCACCGGGAATTACGTCGGCGGCATTATCGCGCCCGGCCTGACGGCCATGACCGAATACCTGCATGAGAAAACCGCCCTGCTGCCAAAAATACGGATCGCCGAAGTGGAATCCGCCATCGGCAAGAGCACGCGCGAGGCGATGCTCATCGGCGCGGTGCATGGTTATCGCGGTTTGATTCGCGAATTGATCTCGGAGGTCAAAGCCGAACTCAGGGTGCGGAAGCTGCCGGTGATCGCCACAGGCGGTTATGCGGCGCTCATCGCGGCGAAACTTCCCGAGATCACCGCAGTGGATCCGTTGCTCACTTTGGAGGGGCTCAGGATCTGCCACGCCGCACGCGAGCTCCGCCAACGGGGCTACCCGTGCGGATGACGATGCAAAAGACTGTGCGGCTTCTCCAGCCCATGTCGAAGCATCAGCTCCTCATTGGCCAGCACGTCCACTGCCGGCCCTTCAGCCACCACCCGGCCTTCGTCCAGCACAATCGCCCGCGAGCAGAGATCGACGGCCAGTTCAAGGTCGTGGGTCGCAATGAGCCGGGCCACCTTCAGGCTTGCCAGCAGCGTCTTGAGCTCGCGCCTGCCGCGCGGGTCCAGGTCGCTGGTCGGTTCATCCAGCACCAGCACCTGCGGATTGCACGCCAGCACCCCGGCAAGGCAAACGCGCCGCTTCTCACCGTGGCTTAACCGGTGCGGCTCACGATCCTCAAAACCTCCGATGCCGGCGGTTCTCAGGCAATCAGCGACTCTCTTCGTGGTTTCCTCCACAGCCATCCCAAGTTGCAGAGGCCCAAACGCAACATCCTCCCGCACAGTCGCCGAGATCAGTTGGTCATCCGGATCCTGAAAAAGAAAACCCACCTGCTGCCGCACACGGTGAAGTGTCTCGCTGGTCACCGGTTCTCCAAAAATCCGCACGCAGCCATTCCGACCGGGCTTTTCCGGCAGCAACCCGTTCAAGTGCAGGAGGAGGGTGCTCTTGCCGGCTCCGTTCGGCCCGAGAATGGCCACGCACTCCCCGGGGGTAATGGAAAATGAAACGTCCGACAGTGCCTTCCTGCCGCCCGGATAAACGTACGAGAGATGATCAATTTCGATTGCCGGGGTCATTTCCATCCTCTCGCGCACATGGCCATGTAAATGCGTTCGGCGCGATTGGCGCTCCGAATGAACAATTGTCCCGCAATTACCGAAAGCATCCGCCATTGGAAGCGCTTGCCTTTCCGAAACGTGCGGCTGGCCAGCGCGCGCTGCATCCGCCGCGACTCCTCCCCAAGGACCGGAAGGTAACGGTACAACAGGGCTATGGTCGTGACCATGATCGAGGGCATTCTCATCCCCCGCAATGTCATCAGGATTTGGTGAAACGGGGTTGACCACACCAGCACCAGCATAAAGGCCACGCACAGGTTGCTCTTCATGAGCGCCGAAAAGACCACCGGCCTTGCCTCGGGAGCCAGCAGCGAGAGCAGAGCAATGCCCAGGATGAACAATTCCGCCACAAGCAGCCGCTTGAACGCAAATCTCAGGGACATTCGCGAAGCCGCCCACAGCACCAACACCAGCGCCGCGGGAACCAGGTAGGCAAGGTGCGGCTCCCGAGGCAGAACAGCCGTCGCGCAGACCAGCAAAAGCGTTCCACCCAGCTTGATTCCAGCCGGAAGCCTGTGAACCCAGGTCTTGCTGCCGCTAATGTCCCCCTGGTGCATTCTTACTGGCGCTCCCCAGTGCAGGCACAAGAATTCGCGCAAGCACCCAGGCGGCAAAAAACGCGGCTACCGTGCCGATAACACCCGCAATCGCAGTGGCCAGCAGGGGTGAACCGATGAACGGAACCTGGTAGTCGGCAAGCTGGGTTTGGACGACCGGTCCTGCGGCCCTGTTCGCAAATCCCAGCCGTTCGGCAACGTGTTCAAGACCATCCGGCCACGGACAGGCAAACGGAGCCACAAAAACCGCCATTCCAAGCGCAAGGAGCCACGCATAAACCTGCAGCCCGCGTTGCCGACTTGACTCGCATTGGCCCTCCCACACAAGATCCGGCCTGGAACGCAACACGACGGCCACGATCAGTCCTGTCGCCAAACCTTCCCCCACCCCGATGAGCATGTGAATGTTGGCCATTGCGGGAAACACAAGAAGCCAAGGCACAGTTCCCGAGAGCGCCAGTTGACCCGCACAGCAAATCGCGCCCAGCACAGTGCCGCACCACCCGGCAAAAGCGGCTGCGAAAACCGTTGCCCGCCTCCGGTCACCCGGCATCAGCCGGACCACGCCTCGAAAGACAAGGTATCCGCCACAGGTGGTCGCCACGGCCATGTTGAACGTATTGGCCCCAAGCGCCAGCAGTCCGCCATCCGCAAACATCAGGCATTGCACAACCAGCACACAGGTCATCACAACCACAGCCGCCGCAGGCCCGAGCAGCACCGCCGTCAGCACACCCCCAATCATGTGCCCCGAAGTGCCCCCGGCAATGGGAAAGTTCAGCATCTGCGCCGCAAACACAAACGCCGCAGCCAGCCCAAGCATCGGCACACGCTTTGGCTCCAGGGCCCGCGTCTGGCGCACCGCATAGGACACCCCGGCCACCGCCGCCGTCGCTGAAAGCGCTGCGGTTCTTACATCTAAAAATCCGTCCGGTAAATGCATGACGACATCCAGGGACACGTCTCGTGCCCTGTGCTCTGCAGAATACCCGCTCGAGCAAGCCGTGCGCAAGGTTGCTATCGGATTAGCCCCGTGAAAAAACCCAAACGAGAGCGCTCGTTTCCTCCAGCCAGCTCGTTGCGCAATCGCGATTTGCATTCGAACCCCTCCGCTGTTTTAGAATTATTCCAACTATTGACACCGCTCGTTCCTGCGTTACCTTCCATCTCCAATTAAAATGGTCCGGAACTCAACAGAAAGCACCGACAAGCCCATGACACGCATCGGCCAGCACCTATCCTCGTGCGGCCTGCGTTCGACGCCCCAGCGCCAGCGGGTTTATGCTGTCCTGATCGAGAACCGCGACCACCCCACTGCCGAGGAGGTATTCCTCCGGGCGCGTCGCAAGATGCCCGGAATCTCGCTCGCTACGATTTACAACTGTCTCGAAGCCCTGGTTCGCAGCGGCTTGGTTCGACAGCTCACACTGGATCGCGGGGCCGCCCGCTTCTGCCCGAACATGCAGGAACACTGTCACTTTTATTGTGACTGCTGCGGTAAAGTCTTCGATATGCCGGTCCCAACCACATCCGACCTGGGCTTGAACGATGCCTTCAAAGTGGAGCGCATTGACCTCACCTTGCACGGACGCTGCCCGGATTGCCACCTCCGCCCCGCAAGCCAATGCGCCGGGCAGACCTTGACTTTCAATCAATGAGCACAGCAACAGAAACAATCGAAGGTTTTGTAAAAAAGGAGTACAAATACGGCTTCGTCACGGACGTCGAAACCGAGTCGGCGCCCCCGGGGCTCAATGAAGACATCATCCGCCTCATCTCCGGAAAGAAGAACGAACCGCAGTTCATGCTGGATTGGCGGCTCAAATCCTTCCGGCATTGGCTCACGATGAAGGAGCCGGCCTGGCCGCACCTCAAGTATCCGCCTATAGACTTTCAGGACGCCGTTTATTACTCCGCGCCCAAAAAACATGGCAGCGGACCCAAAAGCCTCGATGAAGTGGATCCCAAGCTCCTCGAAACATACGAAAAGCTGGGCATTCCGCTCAAAGAGCGCGAGCGTCTCGCCGGGGTGGCCGTGGATGCCGTGTTCGACAGCGTCTCGGTGGGCACGACCTTCAAGGAAAAGCTCGCCGAAAAAGGCATCATTTTCTGCGCGTTTAGCGAGGCGGTCCAGAATCACCCTGAACTCGTGATGAAATACCTGGGCAGCGTCGTCCCTTACACGGACAACTTTTACGCTGCCCTCAATTCCGCCGTGTTCAGCGATGGCTCGTTCTGTTACATCCCCAAAGGCGTGCGCTGCCCAATGGAACTCTCCACCTACTTCCGCATCAACGCCGCCAATACCGGCCAGTTCGAGCGAACGCTGATCGTCGCTGATGAAGGCGCGTCCGTCAGCTACCTGGAAGGCTGCACCGCCCCAATGCGGGACGAACACCAGCTCCACGCCGCTGTGGTCGAGCTGATCGCCCTGGACAATGCCCAGATCAAATACTCCACCGTGCAGAATTGGTACCCCGGCGATGCGGAAGGCAAAGGCGGCATTTATAACTTCGTGACGAAGCGGGCCATCTGCAAAGGAAAGAATTCAAGGGTTTCGTGGACCCAGGTCGAGACCGGCTCCGCCATCACATGGAAATACCCGTCCTGTATTTTGCTGGGCGACAACTCCGTGGGTGAGTTTTATTCCGTCGCCGTGACGAACAACTATCAGCAGGCCGATACAGGGACCAAGATGGTGCATATCGGCAGGAACACCCGCAGCACCATCGTCTCCAAAGGCATATCGGCCGGGCACGGCCAGAACAGCTATCGCGGCCTGGTCAAAATGCAGAAAACCGCGACCAACGCGCGCAACTTTTCCCAGTGCGATTCGCTCCTCCTCGGCAACAAGTGCGGCGCTCACACTTTCCCCTATATCGAGGTGAAGAATTCCACCGCGCGAATCGAGCACGAGGCTTCGACCTCGAAAATTGGCGAGGACCAGATTTTTTACTGCAACCAACGGGGCCTCTCCACGCAGGACGCCGTGAACATGATCGTGAACGGCTTCTGCAAGGAGGTCTTCCGCGAGCTGCCAATGGAGTTTGCCGTGGAAGCGCAAAAACTCCTCGGGGTCAGCCTCGAGGGCAGCGTGGGCTAAATCAGATCTAAATCATGAGCAACCAACCAATACTGGAAGTCAAAAACCTCAACGCGGGCGTCGAGGGGAAGAAGATTCTCAAGGGTATAAACCTCACGATCAACCCGGGCGAGGTGCACGCGGTCATGGGACCCAACGGCAGCGGCAAGAGCACGCTGGCCGCAGTGCTGGCCGGACGTGAAGGATACGAAGTCACCGACGGCCAGGTGCTTTACTGCGGCAAGGATCTGCTGGATATGGACCCCGAGGAGCGCGCCCGTGAAGGGCTCTTCCTCGCCTTCCAGTACCCAGTGGAAATCCCCGGCGTCAACAGCACCTATTTCCTCAAGGCGGCGCTCAATGAGGTGCGCAAACACCGGGGACTGCCCGAACTGGATGCCATCGAGTTCCTGAACCTGGTGAAAGACAAGATGAAGCTCCTCGAACTTAAGGAAGACCTCCTCCGCCGCTCCGTCAACGAGGGTTTCTCCGGCGGCGAAAAGAAGCGAAACGAGATTTTCCAAATGGCCGTTCTGGAGCCAAAGCTTTCCGTGCTGGACGAGACGGATTCCGGCCTGGATATCGACGCGCTCAAGATCGTGTCACAAGGCGTGAACAGGCTGCGTTCAAAAGATAACGCCCAGCTCGTAATCACCCATTACCAGCGGCTCCTGAACTATATCGTGCCTGACTTCGTTCATGTGCTTTTCGACGGACGCATCCTGCGCACCGGCGATAAAACTCTCGCCCTCGAACTCGAGGAGCGGGGCTACGATTGGATCATCAAACCCGAAGCGGCGGCGCGATAAACCCGCGCTCTGCGGCGACTTCCGCAGAACTCCATGCATGAGTTGTCTATAATGGAAAGCGCGCTGCACCTTGCTTCGGAGCAGGCTCGCGCATCGGGAGCCAGCCGTATATGCTCCATTCGGCTGAGGATCGGTGAGCTCAGCGGTGTCGTGCCCGAGGCCTTGCAGTTCGCTTTCGAGGCGCTCACCCCGGGAACCATGGCCGAAGGTTCCACCCTTTCGGTCGAGGACGTTCCCGCCCGGTTCTGGTGCCGGAAATGCTCAAGCGAATTCGTGGCCGGGACGCTCTTCAGCGAGTGCCCCGTCTGTCAGACACCCAGCGCGGAACTCCGCGCCGGACGCGAGATGGAACTCGCATCATTGGAGATCGAATAATGTGCACAGAATGCGGATGCGGATTGCCGGGAGACCGGCCGCCGGGAATTAGCGGCGGCCACACCCACGACCATAGCCACCCACACAATCACGACCACGAACACGAAGGCGGGCTCAGCCATAGCCACCCCCATACTCACCCGCATTCTCACGGCCATGCCCATGATCACCCCCACGACCACGACCATCCCCACAATCACCAGCACGATGACCCGGGCAGGCAGGAATCCCGTCGCACCATTGACGTCCGCACCGCCATTCTCGCAAAAAACGACCGCATCGCCGAGCGCAACCGGGGCTTCTTCCAGGGTCGCGGACTGCTCGCAATAAACGTCGCCTCATCCCCGGGATCGGGCAAAACCACTTTCCTGCGCGAAACAATCAGGACCCTCAGCCCGGCGATGAAAGCCGGCGTCATCGTGGGCGACCTCGCCACGGACAACGACGCCCTGAAGCTCCGCGAGGCCGGCGCCCCGGTCGTGCAGGTAACCACGGGCACCGTCTGCCATCTCGAAGCCGAAATGATCTCGAAAGCGCTCGCCGCCATGCCGCTCAGCGATCTTCGCCTCATCATCATCGAGAATGTCGGCAACCTTGTTTGTCCGGCTGCCTACGACCTGGGAGAAAATCTCAGGGTGGTTCTCCTCTCGGTCACGGAGGGCGAGGATAAGCCGCTCAAGTACCCGCCCATGTTCCAATCTGCTAACGTCGTCATCGTCAGCAAAATAGACCTGGCCGGGCCCTGCTCCTTCGATCGCGACAAAGCCCTGGCAAACATCCGCCGCATGTCTCCCAGAGCCGTCATCTTCGAAACCTCCGCCAAAACCGGCCACGGCATGGACAAATGGTGCGAGTTCCTCGAGTCCCAGGCCCGCAATATCACCACCGCCTGACCTCTCTGCCTAACCCGCACCGGGATATGGCTTAACACGAGGTCGGCGCCGGGGTTGAACAAGCGCTGGATTACCGCCAGAACGCCCCGTGACCATCGCGAGTTGTCTGTTGAGGCAAACCATGCCCTGCCGGCCTACTCCACTTGAACTCTCCAGAAAAACCGAAACTCATTTGTGGCGGAGGTATCCACATACACGTTCTCGGGTGGAGTACTCAGGATGTGCTCCGCCACTGTCTGGAAAGGCAGCAACAGGCTGCTCGTCCGTTGAATGCTATAGAGCTTGTTCGGCGCTGATCCCCACGAGATCGCCACGCCACCAGAGCCATCCGGCCCGACGCCGGTCATCCGCAAATAAGATCCCGGCGCGGATGGATCGGTTCCCGCCAGGTACTCGCCAAGGTTGCTCGCGCCATCGCCGTCATAATCGAGCTGCGCATCCGCCGGGTCGCTGGCGCTCAGAAACGTATGCTGCGCCTCGAAACTGTCCGGCATCCCATCGCCATCGGTGTCCACCCACAGGTTCACGGCGAAACTGCTTGTATTGTTGTTCGTGTTCACATCCGGCACAACTCCGGTTTCATCCGCTCGTAATTGGTAAAATGCCTCGCCCTGTGGCTGCGTGCCCGCGGGCAGGTCTATTGCTATCTGGGCTGCATGGCCGGGCTGAAGCAGCGGCACATCCACGATTGCCAGCACGGGTTCACTCGCGTTTGTTCCACTCGCGTCGCACCGCCGTATCGCAAGCACAGAGTTTGTCGCGGCAGGCGCGCCATAGTTCCACACCTGGGCCACCACATGCAAGGAGCCGTTCGTCTCCGGTGTCTGCGACAGCAGAGATACTTGAAGATCTGCGCCTG
>CAYNZC010000024.1:0-39636 GCA_964401575.1 uncultured Verrucomicrobiota bacterium | reverse complement strand
CGCGCGAACCGTACACATCAAGAGCTTTGGGTGTCAGATGAACAAGCTGGACACCTCGCTGGTCGCCTCGGCGCTGCGGGAGGCGGGTTTTGCGTTCACCGAGAGCGTCAGTGGATCGCCCGCAGTCACAGCGCGGGAGAGAAGATCAGATTGAATACCGGGGGGTTCCTCGATGGGCGTTTCCTGTATATCCATGCGTCGGATCGGCCGGTACTTGGCCAGGCTGCTGTAGGACCAGGCGCGGCGTTGGGCATTATCCGGTGTTTGCTCCATGGATCGGATCCCGGCGCCTTCGTACTTGAGGAACATGATGATATGGCCATTGGAGCTGCTGTTGATTCCATCGCCGGGCAGCAAAGAGACAGTGGGTGCAGAGCCGATATCGCCGAGGGCGGTCCAATAAGTGTTTAGCCCGCTCTCGAAGCTGCGGGTGGTATTGCGGCTTTTGAGCTTCCAGCAGATGCTGACGAAGCCGGAGCAATCATTTCCGTAGCCGGTCTGGCCGCCTGCGGTGTTTGTGACCAACCCGTGGAATTCCGCCCAGGTCTCCTGGGGATTGTTCTGGCTGTAGGCAATTCCCTTGTAAGTGACGCCCCCGGTGTATTTCTGATACGTGCTGCCGTATTGGTAATTTGTGAAAGTGTTCTTTGGGACCCAGCTGGAATCGATCATCTCATCTGCGATGGATTTGATCGTTGCTCTGGTGATTGGGCCCCAGGTTTCACCCGTCCATGCCGGCGCGGAAGCAGGGGCCAGGAGTCCCGCGACCAGCAACAACGATGCGACTTTCACGCGTCAATTCTCGTGCCGAGTCATGGTCTAAGCAAGCCTAAGCTTGCCTGGCTTTCAGAGGGGAGGAACTGGACAATAATGCCGTCCCGGCTCGCTTCAACCAGCCGGGAGGTCCAGATGAAATAATCGTTTTGCGGCAGTTGCAGGGCTGAGAGTTGCTCTCCCGCGGGGTCAAAAGTCCGGACCTCCAGAACGACCCTGCCTGCCACGAGCCTCTCCAGAGCCACGTAGCAGCGCCCCTGGCGATCTTCTCCCGAATAGCGCGCAGAGAGAATGTCCGGGAGCGGGAGTGTCCGTTCGAACGAAGTCTCGCCGGATCTGCTGTCCCGCGCGGCCAGACGCAGTGATTCACCCCTGGCGGCCAGCACACTGAAAACTCTGCCGCTTTCCGCATGAATTCCTTCGGCGATCCTCTCCGCCCCCGGTTGAGGTTTGGACAAGATGGCGTCTCTGAAATCCGCCACGAGGACGTCGCGCAACGCGGCATCTGCAAAGAAAACCGAGCCTTGGGCCAGGTGAAAATAGCCGCGGGTATCCACCGATTCGGGTGGCAGCGCAAGAGACGAGATGATCCTGCCCGAGGTGTCCGCGTGGTGCAGCGTTTGAGTGCGCTGATCGTAAACGATGATGTTTCCGCGATCGTCCGCGATCACATCATTCAGTCTGATCCCGGGGAAGTCGATGGTCTGCGCCACCGTGCCGTCGGCCTGGCAAATCAGCACGCGATGGTTTACCAGATCCGCGATGAGAATGCGTCCGTCCGGGGCCAGAGTGAACGATTCCGGTCCTGCCGGAGTTGATCCTTCGGGGCGGGACATGCCGAGTTGTCCCGGGCCGGAACCGTAGGGAAAGATCCTTTTCACCAATTGTTGCGGAGCGGCTGGGGACAGTGCGCGCGGCATGGCTGCGCGTGCCAGGGCGGAAGCGGAGCCGGAAGCGCCCGGGGAGCTTGTCTTGGAGGGTTTGGCCGCACGTTTTGGATTGGAGAACATCCAGGCAACAAGAACCGCAACGCCGCAGAGAAATATGGCTGCGAGAGCCAGGCGGAAAGAACGGCGATTCATTCTCATCCCATAAAGAGAAATCCGGAGAGACGAATATGCAACAGCAAGTTTTGCTCGGGGGCGCCGGTTACACATTTTCCGGATTTTTATACTTCACACGGAGGGTGGAAGTCTCGAAGATAGGGGCCAGACAAAATACAAAAGGAAATGCCATGGGACTGATGGATTATTTGAAGACGCAACTGCTGGACATTATCCAGTGGGAGGATGATTCGCGCGACACACTCTCGTTCCGGTTTCCGGATGAGGACAAGGAAATCAAGCGGGGCGCGCAGTTGATTGTGCGCGAGTCGCAGGTGGCGCAGTTTATCTACCTGGGCCAGTTTGGCGACACGTTTGGCCCCGGCAAGCACAGCCTGGTTACCGACAACATCCCGATTCTCTCCACGCTGAAGGGGTGGAAGTACGGGTTTGAATCGCCGTTCAAGGCGGACGTTTATTTTGTTAACACGCGGCTATTCACTGGCAACAAGTGGGGCACGGCAAACCCGGTGATGATGCGGGACAAGGATTTCGGGATCGTGCGTGTGCGCGCCTTCGGGACATTTGATTTCCGGATCATCGATCCGAAGCGTTTCCTCAAGGAAGTTGCCGGGACAGACCACCAGTTTCGGCTGGATGAATTTGCCGAGACGATGCGGTCGCGGATTGTGAGCGTGTTCAGCGATGCGATCGCCTCGGCGAGCGTGCCGGTGCTGGATGTGGCATCGCGCTACCAGGAGTTGGGCGAGGCGCTGCTGCCGTTGATCAACCCGGCTGTGAGCGAGAAGTATGGTTTGGAGATTCCCTCGTTCGTGGTGGAGAATGTTTCCCTGCCGCCGGAAGTGGAGCAGGCGATTGACAAGCGTTCGAGCATGTCGGCCGTGGGCAATCTGAACGATTACGTGAAGTTCCAAATGGCGGAGTCCATGACCAAGGGTGGCGAGGGTGGCGGGGGGATGGCGGCCAGCGCGGCGCAATTGGGCGCGGGTCTTGCCATGGGGCAGCAGATGATGGCGGCGATGACCGGGGCGCAGACGACACCGTCCGTGGCCGGCGCCGGGGCTGCAGGCGGCACCGGGCTGCCCGAGTTGCTCTCGCCGCCGGATGCCGCGCGCGTGCTGGGAGTGTCCGAGACGGACGTGATGGCCGCTTTGACCGACGGTTCGCTCAAGGGCAAGAAGATCGGCACCGCCTGGCGAATCACCCGCAGCGCGCTGGAAGACTTTCTGAAGAGCTAATCCGCCTGTGACGGAAGCCACAGCACGCGCCAAGTATTCGTGTCCCGCCTGCGGGGCGGAAGCCCGATGGGATCCCGGCCGCAAGGAGCTGGTGTGTCCCTTCTGCGGCACGACCTCTCCGGCGAACGTTGAGCTGACGTCCACCGGCCAGGAGGTCATCAAGGAGAACGATCTGGCCGCGGCGCTGAGGAGCATTCCCGATGAGCAGCGCGGATGGCAGGCGCGGAAGACATCCGTCCGCTGCCAGAGCTGTCAGGCCGTGTCCGTGTTCGATCCCGAGCGTGTGGGGCAGCGGTGCGACTTCTGCGGATCGACCGCGCTGGTGCCCTACGAGGAGATCAAGGACGTGTTTCGTCCGGAGAGCCTGCTGCCGATGCGCGTGGGCGAGAGCCAGGTGCGGGAGACGATACGGACCTGGTATGGCAACCGCTGGTTTGCGCCGAACAAGCTGAAGCGGGCCGCCTTTACGGACACTGTGAAGGGGCTGTACCTGCCTTACTGGACCTTTGACGCGCAGGTGCATGCCGATTGGACCGCCCAGAGCGGCTATTACTATTACGAGACCGAGACTTACCGCGACGCCAACGGCAAAACCCAAACGCGGCAGGTGCGGAAGACCCGCTGGGTGCCGAGCAGCGGTTCCCTGGATCATTTTTTTGATGACGAGCCGGTGCCAGCCTCGCGCGGCGTGGACCTGCGGCTGCTGAAGCGAGTGGAGCCGTTTCCAACCAAGGACCTGGCGCCGTACAATGCGGGGTATCTTTCCGGCTGGGTGGTGGAACGTTATCAAATTGATTTGCTGGCGGCGGCGCGCAGCGCGCGGGATACCATGGAATCGAAAACCCAAAGCCTGTGCGCGTCGCAAGTGCCCGGGGACACGCATCGCTCGCTGAGTGTCAGCAGCCACTACACGCAGCAGACTTTCAAGCACATCCTGGCGCCGGTGTGGCTGCTAAGCTACGGGTATGGGGCGCGGCGGTTCCAGGTGATTGTGAACGGGTACACCGGCGCGATCGCGGGCGAGTATCCGAAGAGCTGGGTCAAGATCGCCGCGTTGGCGGGCGGCATTCTGCTTGTGATTCTGCTGGTGGTTTTGCTTGCGGGTTTGCGGTAGGAATCCGGGGGATCTGCAGATGACGCGGATGGACGCAGATAAAGACGGAAAAAGGGATAAAGAGACCTATGCCGCGATTCGGAGAAAGCCCTCTTGCCAAACTTCGGTTCCGTACAACTTCACTTCAAAAGGTTTGTGCTGCATTCCCACCTGCCAGAGGCATGAAAAATCCAGTGCCGAACCAGGTGCAACAGGGATCGCGTCACACAAGTAAATGTTTTTCTGTGTCATCTGTGAGTCAAAACTTCATCAAGCGCATCACATCTTTGATCGCCTCGAGCAGGTCCGTCATATCTGAAGGGTGCAATTGGCCGATGTTGCCGATGCGGAAGCAGGGGACCTTTCCCAGCTTGCCCGGGTAAATGATCATGCCGCGCGCGGCGAGTTGACGATAAAACTCCTCGAACTTGAAAGCCGGGTCGTCCGGGTAATGAAAAGCGGAGATGATCCAGCCCTGGTGTTCCGGAGACAGGTAAGGTTTGAACCCGAGGGCTTTCATGCCTGCCATCAGGGTTGCGTGGTTTTCGCGATAGCGATGCGCGCGCGCACCCACGCCGCCCTCGAGTTCGAGTTCCCGAAGGGCCTGCGCGAAAGCGAGGATGGCGTGAGTGGGCGGTGTGAAACGGAACTGCCCGTTCGTTTCCAGGCCGTGCCACTGTTCGAACAAGTCGAGACTGAGCGTGCGCGCGTTTCCTTTGCAAGCCTGCAGGGCTTCGGCTCTTGCCAGCACGAAGGAAAAGCCGGGCACACCTTCGATGCACTTGTTTGCCGAGGAGACGAGGAAGTCAATGCAGGCGGTTTCGAGTGAAAGCGGGACTGCGCCGAAGCTGCTCATGGCGTCCACAATGTGGCAACGTCCCGCGGCGCGGACGAGCGGACCGATTTCCTCGATGGGGTTGAGAATTCCGGTGGTGGTTTCGGAATGGACAACCGCCACATGAGTGATCGAGCGGTCCTGCGCGAGTCGTTGTTCGACCGCCGCGGGATTTGTGATTTCGTTTTCGGGCCACCGGAGCGCGTCATTGGGGATCTTGTGACGCGTGGCGATGGTGAGCATTCGCTCGCCGTAAGCGCCGTTGATCAGAATGAGCAATTTTCCGTTCGGCGGCACGGCGCTGGAGAGAACCGACTCGATGCCGAACGTTCCGCTGCCCTGGATAAGAGTGGCCTCGTAGCCGCCCTGTTGGCTGACGCCGCCCGCCTCGAGGAGTTTGCGGCGGACCTCGCGAACGGTGGCGATGAAGTCGTCATCGCGCGAACCTGCGTCCACCAGCATGGCTTCCTTGACGGAGCGGCTGGTTGTCAGCGGTCCCGGTGTAAACAATCGTTTTCGTGGTGGCTGTTCCATGGGATAGATCACCGGTTTGCGTTCGCAAGAAACTGCATGAACCGCTCCTTCACCTCGTGCGGTTTGACCGTAGGCCTGCCAAGGTTCTTCGGCGAGCCGGGGCGAATCTTCACGTGCAACAGGGAAGGCCCGGGCTTGACCCGGAATTCCTTCACGAGCGCGCGAACGTCCTCGGGATCGTCCGCCGCCGCCGCCCTGCGATAATTTGCGGCTGCGGCGATTTCCGCAAACCGGACCACGCTGGAGACCGTTTGCTGGCCGCCGGTGGAGTCGTGGGATTCGTTATCCAGCACGATATGCAGGAGATTTTGGGGCTGGTGGAAGCCGATGGTTGCCATCGAGCCGAGCTTCATGAGAGCTGCGCCGTCGCCATCAATCACCACGACCGGTTGTTGCGGCAGGGTCCGGGCGATGCCGAAACCGATGGCCGAGGCTGTGCCCATGCCGCCGACGACGTACAAATGGTTCGGGCGATCGGCGATTGTGAAGAGTTCGCGGCCGGTTTTGCCGGTCGTGGCGAGGATGGCTTCATTCCCGGAAAGTGACTGGAGGATTGCCTCAAGCGCCTGCGTGCGGATCATTCTTCCGGGCGTATCGTGGCGCAGCGTGCTGATTGGTTCCGCGCGGATGGGCGATGGGCCGGGTTGAGCCCGCAGTTCATGATCGGCGACGGACCCTTCGGACATGACCAGGGCAAAGGGCAGACTCGTCTCGCGCATGGTTGCATCGGCTTTGCTGATGACGGAGGCGATTTCAGATGCCCCGGTGGGGAACGGCAGCCAGGGGATGCGGAGCGTTTCGAGGAGTTGGTGTGTGATTTGGCCCATCAGCACGTGCTGAGGTTCGTCCGGTCGGCCCGGTTCGCCGCGCCAGGTGGTAATCAGCAGAGTGGGGATGCGGAAGGGGTAATTCAGCGAGGTCAGGGGGTTGACCATATTGCCGAGGCCGGAGTTCTGGCACATGGTGACGGTCCTTGCACCCGCCAAAAAGGCCCCCATGCTGATGCCCACCGCTTCGCCTTCGCTGGTTGCGCCGGTGTAATTGAGGCTGGGATCATCAATGACGTAATTGATGAACGGCTTGAGGTAGGAGCAGGGCACTCCGGCGTATTGTGTGTAGCCCAGGCGGCGCAGCTCCTCGATAAATGGCGCGGCTTGAATCATGGGGATTGGAAAGCGTGCGCGGCGGCGAGGTCTTCGAGGTTATCCACATCGAGCCAGTGGCCGGTGATATAAAGGACGCGGATGGTGTGGCCCGCCGCCAGCAGATGGCGGAACAGATCGTCGAACCGCAGAGACTGGAAATCCGCGCGGGAAGCGAGATCGTCCAGCGTGGATTTGAGGATTTGGGCGCCATTGACGCTGGTTTTGACCAGGCCGATCCATTCCGCATGGACCTGGGCGGATTTGAGGTGCGAGCCGATATCAACGAGGCACGGTTCCTCCTCGGAGTATTTGAGCGAGTAGGGGTGCGTGGCCCGGATGTAATCCGGGTAGTTGCGCGGCTGCGCGCGCTCGCGCCATGCGGCATCGACGACGATTGTGATATCGCCGCGGTCGAGCATGAGGTTCCTCAGGATATATTGGCGAAAGAGGATGTCGCCGAAGGAAATGACCAGGCTGCCTTCGAGGAGGTGTGCGGCCTTGTGCAGGGACAACAGTTCGCCGGTGCCCGCGAAGTCCTCGTTATCCACAAACCGGACACCTGGAGCGAAGACCTGGTCGCGGGCGAAACCGCGGATGACGGCGATCTCCTTGATTTGTTCGCCGCGGAAGCGGGCGATCAGGCGGTGCAGCAGCGGCTGCCCGTTGACCGGGACCATTGCTTTGGGTCGTGACTGGGTGAGGTCGCCCAGTTCGGGGCCCTGCGACGCTGCGAGGATGATTGCCCTGGCTGCGGCGGCGGCGCGCGGCAGGTAACGGTCTTCGGCGGCGAGCAACTCGTCGGCGTTTTGCAGCCGGAACACTTCCTTGACCGGCGCGACATGATCTTCGACGTTTCGCAGCGAGCGTTCGTTGAAGATGGTTTGGGATACGCGCTGCATGGCGCTGATGGCCGCGCGCAGGTTGTGATTGGCCCAAATGACCATACTGAAGCCCGCGTTCTCGAACACTTCCGTGGGCGTGCTGTAATACATTGTGGGCACGATCACCAGCGGACAGCGGTTCGCCCATTCGCGGGCGAACGAGAGAACCTGGTCCGGCGTGGATTCCTTGCTGTGCACGAGAAGGGCGTCAGCGCCGGCGGCGTGACAGGCTTCGGCGCGGCGCAGCATTTCATCCAGGCCCCACCCCGCGATAAAGGCTTCCAGGCGCGCAACGAGGCAGAAATCCGGGTCCGTCTGGCCGTCCTTAACCGCTTTGATCTTGCCGCAGAATTCGTTGATGTCCGCCAGTGGCTGGCGATCGCCATGGAGGAACGAGTTGCTTTTGGGAAACAGCTTGTCCTCGATGCACAGGGCGGCGATGCCGCGCTGCTCGAGTTTCTTCACGAGACGACGCGCGTTGTTGAAGTTGCCGAAGCCGGTGTCTCCATCCAGCAGGATGGGCACGGAAGTGGCGTCGCTCATGAATTCGACAACTTCGAGCACCTGCGTCCAACTTGCCTCGTTGTTGTCGCGCACGCCCAGCGACGCGGAGATCGAAAGGCCGCTGGCCCAAAGGCCGCGAAAGCCCGCCTCTTCGGCGATTCGGGCGCTCAACCCGTTATGAGCTTCCATTAGAAACTCCAGCCGGGGCGACCGCAGCATTTGCTTGAACTGTCCGGACCTGGTCACCGGGCGACATTAAACGGAAAACGGAAGGGAGTGAGCAATCATTTGTTTTTGGGTTTATAGCAACGGAGGCTGGAACGAGGCTGAAAGGACCACTGCCCAGGAGCCAGCGCCGGGCTTTTCACTTGTTTGGGTCGGGTTCCCTTGCTATCGCTAACGCCCGGTTTGCGAGACGATGACGAACGGGTTTGTCCGAGGCTGATTTGACCAGGCGTCTGCGACCGGCAACTGATTGAACACCGGAAACGAAAAACAACCTGGACAGGTTCCGGCGCTGATTTTTTACGAGGAGCGAACCGGCGGGCTGAAAGTGGCTGGGCTGACTGTCCTGGATCGGCTCATCGTGGCATTGCACCGGGCGGGCGCAGGGCCGATATATGTGGTTTGCGGCGGTGAGGCCACCTACGCTCCCGGGTCGTCTGCGTCCTTTTCATGCACGTGCGCCGCGTCGCTTCTGAGACGAACGAAAGCGCTTGAGATTCCTGTGCAGGTGCTGAGCGAGATTCCCCCGCGAGATGGGCTGGTTCTTGTTGCGAGGTCCGAGGTCATCGTCCGCGCGGCGGACCTGGCGCTGTTGATCGAACGGGGAGGGCGGCTCGCGACTGCGGCAGGCGCCCCGCTGCCGATAGGCATTTTACCGCATCTGCCGGAAAGCGCGTTTCCGAAATTGGATAGCCTTTCCGTCGTCCGCGCAGAGGGTTTTGCCGCTTTGATGACGGACGCTCGGTCTGCGCGGGTGGTTGAACGCGCGCTATGGGCCTCGCTCACCAGTTCCGCCGATGGAGTGGTGGACAGGGTGTTTAATCGGCCTTGTGGAAGGGCTTTATCCAAACTGCTTGTCCACACGAACGTCAGCCCGAACACGATTTCAGTGGCATCGATCCTGATAGGCCTTCTTGCCGCGTGGCTGTTTGCAGCGGGCGATTACGCTTCGATCGTGGCGGCGGCTTTCATTTTTCAGCTCTCGGCGATTGTGGACTGTGTGGATGGCGATCTTGCGCGGGTTCTGTTCAAGGAATCGAAGCTGGGCAAGTGGCTGGACCTTGCGGGTGACCAGGTGGTGCATGTCGGGGTGTTTGCGGGGATGGCGATTGGACTTGCGCGGCGCGAGATTCCGCTGGGATTGTGGCTGGGCATGAGCGCTGTGGTCGGGGCGCTGCTGTCCTTTGCCGTGGTGCTGCGGGGAATGCGAAACAGGGATGGCAGACAAAGCGTGTTGATGGGAAAGCTGATTGATTCCGTCACGAACCGTGATTTTTCGGTGCTGGTGCTTGTGCTTGCGTGTATTGACCGGCTGCAGTGGTTCCTGTGGCTGGCGGCCGTGGGCAGCCATGTTTTCTGGATTGCTGCGCTGGCAATCCAGGGATCAACTGCGGGAAGGCGTGTCACGCGATGAAAACCGCTGCCAAGATACTGGCGTTGGTGGCGGGAGTCGCGTTATTTGGCTGGTATTTGTCGCGCGCGGACCTCGGGGAAGTCTGGAAGGCGCTGGCCCGGCTCGGGTGGATGGCGCCGGTGGCGCTGATCCCGTATTTCTGCGTGTATATCGTTGATTGCATTGGATGGCGGTTTTGCCTTGTGCCAGGGGTGCGGGTTCCTTTTCTGGCGCTGATTCGAATTCGCTGGGCTGGTGAATCGGTGAACAACGTGCTGCCGTCGGCCTATATCGGGGGCGAGACCGTGAAGGTTTACCTGCTGCGCAAGAAGGGCGTTTCGGGCAAGACTGGCGCAACGGGCGCGGTGGTTTCGAAAACGGCGCAAACCGTTGCCCAACTGATACTCATCATTCTTGCGTCTGTCGCTTTCCTGCGCATTGCGGGGGATCGGCCCGGGCTGCCTTTTGCGATGCTGATGGTGATCTGCACCGGGGCACTCGTGCTGGCGGGCCTGTTCTGGGTGCAGCGGCGCGGAATCTTCAATTCCGTTCTCGCCCTGGTCTCGGCGTTTCGCATTCGTCCGCGCTTTGTCGAGAAATACAGGGGTCGCATCGCGGAGGCGGACGGGGCTATCAGCGGTTTTTACCGTGAGCACCGTCCCCGTTTTTACGCTTCGACAATCTTCTACCTGTGCGGGTGGCTGATGGACACCCTGGAGATTTATCTGGTGGCCTATCTGCTTGGGATGCCGATCACGTGGCCGCAGGCATTGGCGGTGGAAGGTTTCACCGGGGTGGCCAAGGCGCTGGGGATGTGGGTGCCCGGTTCGCTCGGGATCCAGGAATCGGGGATTGTGATGCTTGGGCGCCTGGCTGGGCTGCCGGACACGCTGAGCGTCTCTTACGCCTTATTCCGGCGCGCGCGTGAAGTGCTGTTTGCCGCGGCGGGATGGTTGATCCTGGTTGCGGAGCATACGACAGTGAAAGAGATCAAGGCTGCGGGAGAGACAACGGAGGACGCATGAATGCGGTTATCTACATTGCCGGGCGCGGAATGCGGCTTGGTCCGCACAGCCAGGAACGGCCGAAGGTGCTGCTCGAGTTTGGCGGGCGCAGCCTGCTGGAGCGGCATGTGAAGTTTTTGGCGCGGCTTGGAGTGGGGAAGTTATTTGCGGTGACGGGGCATCGCCGGGAATTGCTGCAGGCCTCTTTTGGCGCGCTGCAGAGCCGTTACGGCCTGGAGATTGAGGAAATGTTCAACGCCGACTTCACCGAAGGCAGCGTGCTCAGCATGCACACCTCGCTGCCGGCTCTCGAAGCTGCGAAGGGCGGGGTGCTTTTGATGGATGGCGATGTGCTCTACGACATCCGGATGCTGCGGCGGTTGATGGAGGCGGATTTTTCCTCGGCGCTCCTGGTGGACCGCGCCTTTTCGAAAGCCGACGACGATCCGGTGCTGGCGCCGATGCGGAACGGGAAGCCGTTCGATTTTGTGAAACGCTGGCGTGGAGAAGCCGATGCGGTGGGAGAATCTGTGGGTTTTTTCAAAGTCGGGCCGGCGGATTTGCCACTGCTCATTGCGGAAACGCGCGCGCGTGTCGAAGGAGGACGCCGCGGGGATTCGTATGATGACGTGTTGCGTGTGCTGGCGCAACGCGGACGATTTGACGCGGTGGACATCACCGGGATGCCGTGGACAGAGATTGACTTTCCGGGGGACATCGAGCGGGCGAGGAATGTTATTTTGCCCGCGTTACGGGACGAGGCATGAAGTCCGGGTTGTCTGAACGCAGCGGCGGGGCCAGGAGAGTGATTCGAGCTGGATGAAAGGACTCTGAAAGAATGAGCGGAACAACTTTGGCGAGGGTCGGGGCGGGACTGCTGGTATTGGCGGGGGGCTTTGCGGTGATGGTGCTTGAGATTGCGGGGGCGCGATATCTTGCCAGGGATTTTGGCGCCTCGTTTTATGTGTGGATCAGCCAGATTGGCGTGGTGCTGGTGGCCCTTGCCATCGGCTACGCCGCTGGTGGCGCTCTGGCCGACAAATTCAACCGCGCATGGCCATTGAGCATTCCCCTCGCCATTGCGGGCGGCATTACGTGGTTCATTCCCGTCTTCACGCCGCCGGTCATCCGGGCAATCGTGATGCGCCATCCGTTGGATCAGCCCATTCCGCTGGTGTGGCAGAAACTTGACCCGGTGCTTGGCAGCACGCTGGTTTTCTTTTTGCCCTGTCTTGCGCTGGCTATCCTGTCGCCGTATGTCATCCGGCTTGCGGCGCAGAGCGTCGAGAAGGTTGGGACGGTGAGCGGCCTGGTCTATGCATCGAGCACGGCGGGAAGCATCGCGGGTGTTTTCGTGTCGGGCTACGTGCTGCTCGATCTTTTTCCTGTTTCAACGATTTTTCGGGCGACGGGGCTGCTGCTCTGCCTGCTGAGTGCCATGAGCCTCGGGTTGGACCGGTGGATGGGGCGGGGGAGTGGCGCGACCGCGAATGGCGCCGACAAAGCAGACAGGTGAAATCTCCCGCGTAATGGGGTAAATTCTTTTTCATGACTCGGCGAAACATCACAGCAACCGGCACTGTGCTTGTGGTGGCGGTGCGCATGGCGCTGCTGCCGCTGGTCTGCTGCGCGCCTGGAGCCGGGGCGGCTGTTATCTTTGAAAAAGATTCCGCTTACCATAACATCCAGGTGAAAGACGAATGGGGTGTGCGCACGTTGAGCTTCAACGGTTCGTATGAAACGCAAATGTCGTTGTCCAACCCGCTGGAGGGGCATTTTGAGTATATCGACTACTTTCACATGCCGTGGGTGTTGAACCCGGGCATCCGGCGGGTGCTTATGATTGGCCTCGGTGGCGGGAGTATCCAGCGGGCCTGCCAGCACTATCACACAAACGCGATGATTGACACCGTTGAACTGGATCCGGTGGTTGTGGAAGTGGCGGGGAAGTATTTCGGTGTCAAGGAGACTGCCCGGCACAGGATTCATGTGCAGGACGGACGGGTTTTTCTGGTTCGGACCACGAACGTTTATGATGCCATCATTATCGACGCGTATAAGACGGCGCGATACGGTTCATCGGTTCCTTCGCACCTGGCAACGGACGAGTTTTTCAAGCTGGTGAAGACGCGGCTTTCGACCAATGGGGTTCTTGCATACAACGTCATTGGGACTGTGAGATCGCCGGGTCCGGACCTGGTGGGCTCGATATACCGGACATTGAAGCATTCTTTCCCGCAGGTTTATATGTTTCAGGCCGGGAGCGGAATGAACGTGGTTTTTGTCGCGACGATGGCCTCAGCGCCGATGAATTACACGCGTTTCCAGGAGGCTGGCACGGCTGCGCTGAGAAGCGGCATCATGCGTGTGCCGGGTTTCACTCTCAGGCTGCGCGCGTTTCAGGCGGGGCCTCCGCGGAGCGCGGCAACTTCATACATCCTTACGGATGACTATGCGCCTGTTGAGAGCCTGGCACGGGCGGGTTTGCAGTGACGCGCGGCGGGGGTGGGTTACCATCCGGCTGTGCGACAGGGAACAGTGGAACAATTGAAATAGCAGAAGGAGAAACAATTATGAAAAAAGCGATCTTAAGCTGTTTGCTGTTAACGGGCGCGGTGCTTGGCGCAAATGCGGGGCATCTCATTTATACGGGCACCAACGGACCGGGCGTGGGCAGACACATTGTGTTGCTTGCGGGAGACGAGGAGTATCGTTCCGAAGAGGCGATGCCCATGATGGCGCGGATTCTTGCGTTTCGGCACGGGTTCAAGTGTACCGTGCTGTTTTCAATGGATCCAGCCAGTGGCGAGATTGATCCGCTGAACAAGACCCATCTGCCGGGACTGGAGGTTCTGTCTTCGGCGGACCTGTGCTTCATGTTTCTGCGATTTCGCGAGCTGCCGGATTCGCAGATGCGGCACTTTGTGGATTTCGTGAATTCGGGCAAACCGATGATTGCCCTGAGGACAAGCACGCATGCATTTTCGTACGACCTCAACAAGGGCAGTCCTTATGCCAAATACGACTGGCGGTGCAAAGAGTGGCCGGGCGGTTTTGGCCAGCAGGTGCTGGGTGAAACCTGGGTGAACCATCACGGGGCGCACGGGAAGGAAAGCACGCGAGGTGTTTTGCGCGCGGGAGACGGGTCGCAAGAGCGGTATCCGGCGACAGCTCCGGTGTTGCAGATATTGCGGGGCGTGAAGGATATTTGGGGGCCATCGGATGTCTATGCCGTGACGCATTTGCCGCAGGACGCACAGGTGCTGGTGTGGGGCCAGGTGCTTCAGGGCATGAAGCCATCCGACGCGCCCGTGACCGGGCCGAAGAATGATCCCATGATGCCGCTCATCTGGCTGCGGGAGCACACGGGTGAAAGTGGCCGGAAGAGCCAGGTGCTGACATCCACTATTGGCGCGGCTGTGGACCTTGAGAGTGAAGATTTGCGGCGGTTATTCGTGAACGGTTGCTATTACCTGACGGGCCTGAGGGTTCCACAAAAGGCGGATGCGAGGTGTGTCGGCGAATACAAACCCACCTATTTCGGCTTCGGCAAACACATCAAGGGCATCAAGCCCGCCGATTTGGAGTGACCCGGCTGGATCAGCCCTTGTATGGGTCTGGCACGACTGTGTTGTAGTCCAGCGGCGGTATGACGCGGCCGTCCCCGGTGCGGACCAGCCGCTTTTCGGGATCGAGCAGGAGCGTCATGCCGAGCCGTTCCGACATTTCTGCGAGCGTGAGCACCGTTTGAGCCCGGAGTGCAAGCTCGACGTTGGCGATGGGTTGCTTGCCGGAGCGTATGCACTCGAAGAAGTGTTTCTCGAGCACTTCGATGCGTTCGGTCGGGCGCGGGTCGGTGAACGTTTCGGCATCGATCTCTTCCGCGAAGATGGATTCGGGTGTGAGTTCGACTCGATTCTGGCTGCTGGCAAATTTGAGCGTGGCCATGCGTCCGCGCAACGTTTCGGGCAGGCCCTGTTCGTTGACCGTGGTGCCGACGAGCACGAGAGTGAGGCCGCTTGGGAACTCGGCAAGGATGTGTGTGGTGTCGGTAATATCGCGGTCGGTGGACACCTTGCGTGTGCCGGTGCAAACAACTCTTTTTGGGAATTGCACCTCGCCCGTGGCGATCATGAGCGGTTGAAAGCGGTGCGGGAGCAGGTTGCCGATGATGCCGGAGTTGTAAGCGTAATGCTTATGCCAGGAGAAGAAGTGCTCGGGCGTAAAGGGAATTTGCGGCGCCTTGCCGAGCCATCGCTTCCAATCAAGATTCTTTTCGCTGACGTCCGGATCCACCGGGAATGTCCACTCGCTGTTTTTCTTGTTGTTGCGGCAGTAAGAGCCCTGGCCCCAGACCAACGGGCCGATCCTGCCGTCTTTCACCCACTCGGCGGCCTTGTGCCACTTGGGATCCATGCAGCCCTGGGAGCCGATCACGTAGGTCTTGCCGGATCTTTTCACGGCGTCATAGACCTCCCAGGCCTCGCCGAGGTAGCGGGTCATGGGCTTCTCGCAAAAGACGTGTTTGCCCGCGTTCAAAGCGTCGATGCTCGCCTGCGCGTGCCAGTTGTCCACGGTGGAAATCACCACGGCATCCACGTCCTTGCGTTCGAGCAGGACCGCGTAATCGCGCACGGCATCCTTCCCGGATACGCCCGTCTGTTCGCGCGCCTGATCGAGCCGGCGCTGGTAGAGGTCGCACACGGCGATCTGTGCAATGTTGTTTTCCTTGGCAAACTTTTGTTGCGAGCGGACGTGCAGCATGCCCTGCTTGCCCGTGCCGATGTAGGCGACATTGATCTTGCTGTTGGCGCCGAGCACTCCCGCTGAAGGAGCCTGGCTTTGCCCGTACACCGGAGAAAAAAGAGATGCGCTGCCCAGGGCGGCAGTCACCGTCGCGGTCTTGCGAAGGAAGTCGCGGCGTGTTTCAAAAACGCCCCTGGCGGGAACTTTCGTATTATCGGTCATAATCTCGACAACTATTCAACTATAAGACGAAATGGTAATCAAATCATTCATTGAAATGCGCCTATGCACCGTGATGACGAAATAAAGTGAGTGTAAAGAGATGAAACGCCGGTTTTCTTCGCGCCGGAATGTGAGAACACGGAGCAGGCGCGACGATTGTTGCATGTGATCCAGTTCGCTGTCGCATGCATGCAGCACAAGCATGCATCGAGTGGTGACCCAATGTTCTTGCAGACTTTTGCGCTGTGCTGAGACGCAAGCGAGCTTGATGCCGTCCGCATCCCATCATGCCCATGCGTTGTGACGCTCATTTGTTTGCGGGCATTTACCTGGATGGGCACCGGAGCGTTGCCAGTGGAATGGCGGGCGGCATCCCAGCGCGGCGTGTTGCGGATTGTGAGTGCAGAAAAAATGAATTTTTGTGCTTGGCGTGGCCCCTATATGTGGTAGGAATGGGGTCGGGAGGCTACAATGGGTCGGATTGTGAGAAAATTGTGAATAACTTGTGGAAAATTATCGATAAATCTGTTGACAGGTAGTGGGGGAAAGTGGTTAAAAGTGGGGCGTTGTGGGGTAAATGGCGGTGGTTCGGATTACCCTGTGAATAATGCGGATGAGCGACGCCAAACAGACAATTTATTACAATTCGATTTTCCGGCACGGAGTCGATGAGAAGCGTCGCGTGCAGATTCCGGCGAAGTGGCGGCCCGTTGAGGAGGGGACGGAGCTTACCCTGGTGCTTTGGCCCAAAGGCAAAGAGGGTGCGTGTTTGCGCGTGTTGCCACCGGATCAATGGGCGGTGCTTGTGCGTGACATAGCGGCGATGCCGAACGTGGATCCGAACAAAGTGGTGTTAAAGAGGCTGATTGGCAAAGGCTCGGCGCAGGTGACCCTGGATCGGAGCGGGCGTATATGCGTGCCTGAAGCCATGGCGCGCGAGGCGGGGATAACCGAGGAGGCTGTGCTTGTTGGGTTGCTTGATCGTTTCGAGATTTGGAACCCGGAGCGGTATGAAAAAGTAAGTGCTGCCGACGAGGTGATGGCCCAGGAAGCTTTCAGATTAATGGAGTGACCTATGATCCTGCTGAGACTTTTGAGCGCTGGAAAGACTCTGATGGGCGGTCAGGGGGAACGTTCCTACCAGCTGCCGCATTCGCAGGCCCTGCCGAAATTTGGCGGGAAGAAGAATCCATTTCGCGCAACAACACTTCCGGAGCATCCGGCGGGTGGTCTGCCTGCCGAGCGGACGGAGGCGCGACGGGTTCCCGAGCTTGAGCCCGTGCGAAGCAGTGGAGCCGCGGGGGCCACCGCACCTGCGGAGCATTGCGAGGCGGCACCCGCGCGACAGGCCGAACCGGTGTCGGTGGCGCCTGTGAAAGCCTGCGCGGCCGGGGCAAAGCCGTGCGGTTTGGTTGCGGGTGTTCGGAGTGTTTTGAAAAAGTTTTCGAGGCCATCGCCTGGCGCCGGGGCCGCCCCGGCCAACACGCGGCCGCTTCAGGGCGAGCTGCGGCTCGAGTGTGTCAGAGTCGTGCGAAATGACTTGAGCGAATCAGACATTGAAATTGTGCCGCGGCAGGAGAAGCCCGCAGCGGCGGTGTCGCGGGAGGGCGGGCCTGTTTCTGCCGATGCGGAAGAGGCGGTGCTCGGGACGGCGTGGAGCCGTGTGAGCGCGAGAATATTTGGTCCGAACAATGTTCGTTGAAAGAACCATGGCACGTGGCGTCATTCGTTCACAAGCCGGTTTTGTTGGAGCAAGTGCTCGAGGGGTTGGCGCCGGTGGACGGGGGGCTCTACATCGACGGCACGGTCGGTGGGGGTGGACACGCGGAAGCCATTTTAGCCGCGAGCTCGCCGACTGGCCGGTTATACGGATGCGATCGCGATGGCGCGGCCGTTGAAGCGGCGGTGGAGCGGCTTTGTTCGTATGGCGGGCGGTATGAGATTCGGCGCGGAAGATTTTTGGAGCTGCCCGGGTGGGTGCCGCGAGACAGTTGCGACGGGGCGCTGCTGGACCTGGGAGTGAGTTCTCCGCAATTAGACAGGGCGGAGCGGGGATTCAGCTTTCAGCAGGACGGTCCGCTGGACATGCGGATGGACGATCGGCAGGCGATGACGGCCGAACAGTTGGTGAATGAAGCGTCCGAAGCCGAACTGGCGAAGATTTTCTGGGAGTTTGGCGGGGAACGGGAGTCGAGGCGGTTTGCGCGTGAGATTGTGCGTGCGCGGCAGAGCAAGAGGATGGACCGGACGTTGCAGCTGGCCGGGTTGATTGAGCGGCTGTCTCCCCGGCGCGGCAGGAAGGCGCACCCGGCAACGAAAGTATTTCAGGCGTTCCGAATCGCTGTGAACGAAGAGTTGAGTTCATTGAAAGACGGGCTTGAGGCGGTTTTTGGGCTTTTGAAACCGGGCGGACGGCTGGCGGTGATCACGTTTCACTCGCTGGAAGACGCGATGGTGAAGGCGTTTTTCAGAGAGAAAGCCCGGGATTACAACGTTTGTGGTCCGGTGGATGTGCCGGAGTTGAGACAGGATCGCAAGCCGGAAGCGAGGCTGGTGACTCGGAAAGCCATCAAGCCTGACACGGCGGAGCAGGAGTCGAATCCGCGCAGCCGGAGCGCGCAGTTGAGAATTTTGGAAAGAGAATAAATGGCGAGAAATCGCAAGAATCAGGGTGTGGGTTTGCGGCTGGGGCCGCTGGTGAAGGTGGTCTTTGTGTGCCTGTTCATCGGCGGTTTTGGCGTGGGTTATGTGTGGCAGAAAGCGGCCATTGAGCAACTGGGACGGGACATCAAACACCGCGAGACCCAGTTGGACGGTCTCAAGAAGAAGAATGAGGCCATGAAGAATCAACTGGCTTCCATGCAATCCCCGCCTGTGCTGGAAATGCGTATCAAGGAACTCAACCTTGGGCTTGATATGCCGGATCCGAGGCAGGTGTTGTGGCTGGCGGAGCCGCTGCCTGCGACAGTGGCCGGGGATGCCCGGCAGTATGCGGCGGGACAGAGTGTGAAGCGGAGTTTGGAACCGGCGAGTCCGCCGTTGCACGCCATGAACATGGCGCCAACGCGCCGCTGAAGAAGATTTGCCTCCGCCCGTGGTCGTTGGATGAGGAACCGGACGCCACGGGTGGATGGCGAAACGTAGCAGGATCTGCCTCCGCCCGGGGGGAACTGGATGAGGAACCGGTTTCACCCGGGCGGTGGGCGAGCCAGGAAGATGGGAAGGCGATTACAGCATAGACGGTTGTTTTGGCTGACACTGCTTATTGTGGGAGTGTTCGGCTTTCTTGCGTACCGCCTGGTTGATCTGCAGGTGATGCGGCATGAGGAACTGAAAGAGAAAGCAAGCCAGAACACCGAGCGAGAGTATCTTGTAGAGTCGAAGCGCGGAGACATCCTTGACGCGCAAGGAAACAGGCTTGCGACGAGCCTTTTTGTAAAAACCGTGTGCGCCGATCCGGTGCTGATCGGCAATCGCCAGGCGGAGGTTTCAAAAGCCATTGCGCCGTTGCTTGGGCAAAGCGAAGTGGAGCTTGCCTACCGGCTTCAGCCGCGTGTGCGCCTGAACACCAACGGCGTTCCTGTGACGAATCGCTACGTGGTGCTCAAGCGGAAAGTTCCGCTCGACACCGTTAAGAAGATAGAGGAGGCGATGGCTGGCATTCAGTTCGGAGTTGATGAGAAGAAGCTTACCCGTCCCGAGAAGACTTTTTACGAGAATCTGCGGACGAAGGCGATTTTTGCCGATATCGTGGACGACCAGCTTCGATATTATCCAAACAAGACCCTGGCGGCGCATGTTCTGGGTTTTGTGGGGATGGATGAGCGGCTGGTGAACGGGAAGACCGTCCTGGAGACCGCCGGCAAAGAGGGCATCGAGCAGCGATTCAACCGGCAGCTTGCGGGTTCGCGCGGGTGGCGTGTGACCGAGACCGATCGCAAGAGGAATGAACTGGTTTCGCGGCGCGAGCAGGATGTGCAAGCGCAGGACGGGTTGGACGTTGTGCTGACCATAGACTCGGTGATTCAGCACATTACAGAGACTGCGCTGGCCGAGGCGATGGAGAAGCATACGCCGCAGAGCATCTCCGGGCTGGTGGTGCGTCCGGCGACGGGGGAAATTCTTGCGATGGCGACCCTGCCGACCTTTGATCCCAACAATCCCGGGGCTGCTCCGCCCGCATCGCGACGGAATCATGCAATCGCAGACGCGTATGAGCCGGGGTCCACCTTCAAAGTGGTCATCGTTTCGCGCGCGTTGAGTGACAGTGTGGTGAAACTGACGGATGTGTTTCACTGCGAGAACGGCAGTTTTCTTTATGGCGGGCGGATCCTGCATGACCACGAGTCCTACGGCGCCCTGTCTGTAAAGGACATCATCAAGAAATCCTCGAATATTGGCGCGGCCAAAGTGGCGATCAAGATGGGGCCGGAGCAGGTTTATAACGCGATTCGGGATTTTGGTTTCGGGACGGCGACGGGGATTCCGCTGCCTGGCGAGCCGGGCGGATGGGTTCACCCGGTAAAGGACTGGAGCAAAGTGAGCATTGTGCAGCTTGCAATGGGTCACGGACTGACCGTGAATCCTCTGCAACTTACGATGGCCGTCGCGGCTGTTGCAAACAAAGGTGTGTTGATGCGCCCCATGCTTGTCAGCCGGCTGGAGGAGGATGGCAAAGTTGTTTCGCCCTACTCGCCGCTGCCATTGAGGAGGGTTATATCCGAGGAGGGTGCGCGCGGGATGACCGAGGCCATGAAGAGCGTGGTGGAAGAGCACGGCACCGCCACAAAAGCGGCGCTGGAGCATTTTACTGTGGCGGGCAAGACCGGCACTGCGCAGAAGGTGGAGAACGGGACCTATGTCCGGAAATATGTGGCTTCCTTTGTGGGCTTTCTGCCGGCGGACAACCCCGAGTTATGCGTGGCTGTGATTATGGACGAGCCGCGCCGGGGATACTACGGCGGGCAAACCGCCGCGCCGGTTTTTAAGCAGATTGCCGAGCGGACCGCCAATTACCTGAAAGTGCGTCCGGACAAGAATACCAACACTCCGGCGCCGCCATTGGTTTCCACAACTCCAGCCGGCAATCCCAAAACGGCCGCAGCACGCACCAAGTGAACCCACACCAACAAAACACATGAGCGCAATGCAACTCATCTCGCACCGGATGCTCGTTTCCGCGCTGCCGCATGAGGCGCCGCAGGACAGCATCCGGGCCCGGCAAACTGAGGAAGCCATGTCGGAAGTGACAGCGCCGCTCCAGGTGCTTCCGGGCCGGGATCTTTCCGAGATCATGGACCGTGACGAGACGGCGTTTCGCAGTTTGCGGAAAGAATACAGGTCGTCCGAGGCATAGATGGAACCGCGCACCACGCAATACATTGCCGGAGCAACCGGAGGACGACTCCGCGGTGACGGCTCGCGATTGGTGCGGCGTGTTTGCACGGACTCGCGGCAGGCGCGAGAAGGCGACTTGTTTATTGCGATCAAGGGGGAGCGCTTGGACGGGCACAGTTTTCTTGGAGAGGTGCTGGCGCGGCGCCCGGCCGCAGTGCTCGTGAGTCGGGGCAGTGACATTTCGGGTATCAGCGAAACTGCAGTGATTGAGGTTAATGATACCCGGGCGGCCCTGGGGAGGCTTGGGGCGCATTACCGGGCAGATTTCAGCCTGCCTGTGATTGTGGTTGCGGGCTCGAACGGCAAGACGACAACCAAGGAGATTATTGCCTCCGTGCTTGGACAAAAAGGGCCGGTGGCGCGCAGCGAGGCCAGCTTCAACAATGATATTGGCGTGCCGCTGAGCCTTTTGGGATTGGAAAGCTCGCAAAAGGCGGGGGTTTTCGAGGCGGGAACAAATCACCCGGGCGAACTGGCGCCGCTGGTCCGAATGATTGCGCCGAAATATGCGGTGATCACGAGCATTGGACGGGAGCATCTTGAGCATTTTAGGACTTTGGAAGGCGTTGCCCGGGAAGAGGGATGGGCGGCGGAACTGCTTCCGGCTGATGGAAAGCTATTCATCAATGGCGACACCGGGCATCTCGACAGCATCGGCGCACGGACAAAAGCTTGCGTGGTGACTGTCGGCGCCGGGGAAGGTTGTGTGTGGCGGGTAGAGGAGGCGCGGTCGGAGGTGCGGACCACGACATTTAATCTTCAAGCGCCGGACAGAGCATATAGTGGCAGCTACCGGGTGCCGCTGGTGGGAGCACACCAGGCCGTGAACGCGGCGTTTGCCGTGGCCCTTGGAGCCGAGCTTGGTCTTGGCCGGACGCAGATCCAGGCGGGGCTTTCAGAATGCAAGCCGGCCAAAATGCGTCTCCAGTTTTGGGAAGGGCAGGGGTTGCGTGTGCTGGATGATTCCTACAATGCCAATGAGGACTCGATGATTGCGGCACTCCGAACCCTTGCGCTGTTCCCGTGCGCTGGACGGCGGGTGGCTGTTCTTGGCGACATGGCCGAGTTGGGCGCCGGGAGTGAATCCGCCCATTTCGAGGTTGGCCGCTGCGCGGCTGAACTGGGAGTGGGACAGCTTTTTGCGATTGGCAGCATGGCAGGCCAAATGGGCCGTGGCGCGCGCGCGGCGGGGCTGCATCGGGTGCTGGAATTTCCGGGTGTGGAGGTGGCGACATCCGCGGTGCGGAGCTTTCTGAAGCCTGGAGACGTGGTACTGGTGAAGGCATCGCGCGTGATGCGTCTGGAGCGGATAACCGACGCGTTGAGAGGCGCCGAAACATCGAGGAAGGACTGATGCTTTACTATATCAGCCAATTCTTGCTCGAAGAAGCCTCAGGAACCGAGTGGCAGGAGAGGATCTCCGCGTTGCGTCTCTTTCGTTACATTACTTTCCGTTCAGCAGGCGCGGCGGTGACGGCGCTGGTGATGAGCTGGTGGCTGGGCCCGCGAGTGATCACATGGCTCAAACAGCTCAAGTTTGGCCAGGAATATGAGGACAGAGCTCAGACTGGAGCAAGCCTGGGCGCGCGCGTGCTGAGCAAGAAAGGAACGCCCACCATGGGGGGCATCATGATCGTGCTGACCCTCAACTTCAGCACCTTGATGTGGGCCCAGTGGAATACCCTGATTCAACTGACGCTTTTGTCCGTCGTCGTTCTGACAGGGTTAGGTTTCTATGACGATTACGCGAAGATCATTCAACAGAGCGGCAAAGGGACCGCACCGCGCACGAAACTTTGGGTGCAATTTGGTCTGGCGGGCTTTATCGCCTTGTATCTCTGGAAAGTGCCGGCCACATCCCGGCTGATTACAGACATCATGGTGCCCTTTTACAAGTATCCCGTGCTTTCGGGGGTGGCGGGAGTGGGGATCGTGCTGACCGTGCTGACGATTGTTGGCAGTTCGAATGCGGTGAACCTTACGGATGGGCTGGACGGGTTGGCCGCCGGGTGTGTCGTGATCGTTTCCTTTGTTTTTGTCGTGCTTACCTACCTGGCGGGCAATGCCAAATTGGCAGCCTACCTTGCGATTCCCTACGTGCCCGGGGCGGGGGAATTGACCGTATTCTGCTCGGCGATCATCGGCGCCGGGCTGGGTTTTCTCTGGTATAACTGTCATCCGGCCCAGCTTTTCATGGGCGATACCGGCTCGCTGGCGCTGGGAGGTGCGCTCGGAATTGTGGCTGTGCTGATTCATCAGCCGCTGGTCCTTGTTATCGCGGGAGGGGTTTTTGTTATGGAAGCCGTTTCCGTGATCATGCAGACGAGCTGGTTTCGTTTTACGCGGTGGCAATCCGGGACGGGAAGGCGCGTCTTTCTGATGGCGCCGATCCACCATCATTTTGAGAGAAAGGGGTGGTATGAATCCCAGGTGGTCATGCGACTTTACATCTTGTGCGTTTTGTTTGCGGTGCTGGCGCTCAGCACCCTGAAGATTCGGTAAGCCAAATGCGACCGGCAGGACAATTGAACAAAGGCTTGATTGAGGGGGTGGAAATCGCCCCTTGGGGCCGTTTGCGCGTGTCTGTTGCAGCGGGTGGGCGGGTCTCGAAAAGCACTGTGCACAACCTATTCACCGGAGCCCGTGTATCTGTTAATAACTCGTCTCTTTTTACTCCTTGCACCCCTATGGGTTCGCTGATAGAAGCAATGACTGAAGCGGCGCGAAAAGCCGCTTGCGGCGGCAGAGAAAAGCTTTCACCGGCCTGTTCTGGCTTAAACAGAAACAAACCAAGGCAGAGATTGGAAGGAAGCTTATGGGTCAGACGGAAAATCAATACGTTGGGGTGTGGGAGCCGCAGACCCCAATATAATGATGGATTTTGCACAGAATACGGACAAACAAATTAACGAAGAATAATTCAAGAGCATTCAAAAAACACGTCAGAGTTCGATTAAAGGCAGCCCAATATGAATAACCAACAACCTAATCCATTAACACCGCAGGGGGTTCCCCTGGACCCCAAGAACCACAGGAGAGCCCGCGTTAAGATTGTTGTTTTCTTTGTCCTTGCACTGCATGGCATTGGTCTCATGGCTTTGCTGATGCAGGGGTGCAGACGGGAGGAGGCGCCTCCGCCCGTTGTCGAGCCGGATACCAACATGATAGCGCCGACAATTGAGGACACAAACATACCTCCGCCGATCGACACGAACTACATGGCGCCGGTGGATACGAATGTTGTTGTTGCTCCGCCTGTGCCGGTGATGGAGACCAACGTCGATACTGCCATTCAAGCGCCGCCGGTTGGGACCTCGGAGTACAAGGTTGTGCAGGGTGATACGTTTTACGACATCGCCAAGAAATTCAATGTGACTTCGCGAGCGATTGCCGATGCCAATCCCACAGTAAACCCGGCACGGTTGCAGATCGGGCAGACGCTGGTGATCCCGGCTCCGTCCGCGACGGTGGGCGGGCAGACCGGCGGGACGGCGGCCACGACTGCGGCGGGTGGCGGCACCGTTTATGTGGTGAAGTCCGGGGACAACCTGACCAAGATCGCTGCGAAGTTCGGCGTAACCATCAAGGCGCTTCGGTCGGAGAACAACCTTGCGACGGACCGGATAACCGTTGGGCAGAAGCTGAAAATACCGGCTGGCGGGGTGCAGCGTTAGGTGACTAGGGGCTTCTGATCGGGGCCAAAGCATGAATTGAAAGCCGCTGCTACCATCCTCGTGTTCTGTGTAGCCGCTTTGCTGGCGCTCGGGATGGTCACGCTTTACAGCTCGAGCACGGTGCAGGCGGGGGCGCACTATTTGCTCAAGCAATTGGTGTGGTGCGGCATTGGGGTCATCTCATGCGTGGTGGCGGCTTCGATCAACTACGAATTGCTGCGGAAGCTGGCGCTGCCTCTTTTCATATTCACAGTGGTACTGCTCGCGCTGGTGCTCATTCCCGGGATTGGGAAGCTTGCGGGAGGCGCGCGCCGCTGGTTTGATTTTCACGGTGTGCGCTTTCAGCCGTCCGAGTTGGCGAAACTGGCGTTGGTCATTGTCCTGGCATGGCATGGCGAGAGGCACCTGAGGCACATTGGCACTTTCAAGCACGGCATTTTGATGCCTGCGATTTATGTCGGCTTGATTGTTGGGCTTGTGTTTCGCGAGCCGGATCGCGGGACGTCGGTTTTGTTGTCTGCCGTTGCCGGTGGGATGCTGGTGGTGGCGGGAGTAAAGCTGAGGGCTATTGTCCCGGTGGCTCTGGCGGCGGGCGCTGCGTTGGCGGTGTCTCTTTGGAATGATCCAATGCGGGCAAAGCGGATCTTTAGCTGGATGTATCTTGAGGAGCACAAGATGGATGTGGGCTGGCAGGCGTATCAGGCGATGCTGGCGCTTGGCGCCGGCGGTTTGACAGGGCTCGGCCTCGGGAACGGACGTCAGAAGCTTGGGTTTATTCCGGAGCACCACACGGACTTTATCTTCTCGATTTTGGGGGAGGAGCTTGGGCTTGTGGCCACTCTGTTTGTTGTAGTGGCTTTTGTGGCACTGGTCATTTGCGGGTCAGTGATCGCCTGCAAGGCGCGGGATGCGTTTGGCATGCTGCTGGCTACCGGTATCACCTTCCTGATCGGTCTGCAAGCGTTCATCAACATTGGGGTTGTGACCAGCGCGCTGCCGAACAAAGGGTTGCCGCTGCCGTTCATCAGTTATGGCGGATCGAGCCTGCTTGTGATGCTGACGGGTGTGGGTCTGTTACTGAGCGTAGCTCGCAAGCCGCAACTGGAAGAGGGAATCATCGAGGAGCCGGAGGAAGAAACAGAGGAGGCGCAGCTTTCATGAATGTTTCTCTTCCTCCAGAGCCCGGAGTGGTGATCGCTTGCGGAGGAACGGGTGGTCACCTGTTTCCCGGGATTGCCGTTGCGCAGGCCATGATGGAGCGCGGGTGTGGAGTATGTCTCCTGATTTCCGAGAAGGAAGTGGACAGGCAGGCGGCGGGGACGGTGAGCGGGATGAAGATTGCCACCCTTCCAGCGGTTGGGCTGACGCGCGGGAGGCGGATCGCATTTGCGGCGGGTTTTGCGCGTTCGTTTTTCAGATCCCGCGCATTATTTCGCGAGTTTCGTCCGGGCATTGCGCTGGCAATGGGCGGGTTTACCAGCGCTCCGCCGATCCTGGCGGCTCGGAGGTTCGGGGCTGGCGTCTTTCTGCATGAATCCAATAGTATTGCAGGCAGGGCAAACCGCATGCTGTCAAGGTTCGTGCGCGAGAGCTTTATCGGTTTGCCATCCGCGGCCGGCACGCTGCGAGGCAAGGTGACCGTGACGGGCACGCCGGTGCGTCCTGAGTTTTTTGGTTTGAATGCGGCGCGGTGTCGCAGTGCGCTGGGATTCGACCCTGCGAGGCCGGTTGTGCTGGTGATGGGAGGCAGCCAGGGTGCGGAAGGGATCAACAGGATGGTGGCTCAAATGCTGCCGCGTTTCTCAAGCAGACCGTATCAATGGCTGCACCTGGCGGGCGCGGTGGATGGAGCGTTTCTAAGGGCATCCTACGAAAAAGCAGGTGTTTCGGCGCAAGTCCATGATTTCATGAGCCGGATGGACCTTGCTCTGGGTGCGGCGACGGTTGCCGTGAGCAGGTCCGGGGCGTCATCGCTGGCCGAGTTGGCTGCGGCGTGCGTTCCATCCGTGCTGATTCCATTTCCGAAGGCGGTTGACAATCACCAGTATTTCAATGCTGCTGCGTATTCGGAAACTGGGGCGGCGGTGCTGATGGAGCAGTGCAGCGCAACGACCGAAACTCTCGCCGGAGCCCTGGAGCGGTTGCTTTCCGATGATAGTGAGCGCGAAAGGATGCGGGAAAATCTGAAGCGCTGGCAGGCTCCTGGGGCTGCTCAGACGATTGCCGAGGCGATGTTGGGATCTTGCGGGTATGCGAGAGTCCCGGGCATTTCCGGGGTTGCGGACGGACACCGGCTGTCCGTCACGGGTGGGTCCGGAAGAGATGTGGTCGCAGGCATGGAGGCGGGCGCATGATGCTGCATTTCATCCAGGATGAGCGATGTGACCGCGCTGCGCGGGCCGATGCATTTGTGCGAAAGTTAAAGAGCCGCCTTTCGTCGGGATCGTCGTTGCGGCAGGATGAGCCGTTGGGCAGGCGCACCACGCTGCGCGTTGGCGGGCGTGCGGATGTGTTTGTTCAGCCGTGCTGCATCGAGGATCTCGCGTGTGTGTTGCGCGCCTGCCGGGAGGATCGGATGCCGTTGTTCACGATCGGGCGCGGGTCCAACCTGCTGGTTCGCGACGGCGGTTTCCGAGGTGTGATTATTTCGCTGGACCACGTGGCTTTTAGCGTGGTGGAGACAATTGCGGGCGGGTTGCGCGCGGGGGCCGGAGCGAAGCTGAAGCAGGTTGCGATCGACGCGCGCAACGCGAATCTCGGCGGGTTTGAGTTTCTTGAGGGCATACCGGGAACGATTGGGGGCGCCCTTCGAATGAATGCGGGGGCGATGGGCTGTTGCATTTTCGATCTTGTGACCAGCGTGCAGTTCATGGACACGGGCGGTGAAGTGATCACCCGTCGGGGGCGTGATATGGACGCAAAGTATCGTTCATGCGAATTCTTTGAGAGACATGTGGCGTTGCAGGCGGAGTTGAAGGGCTGTGGGGGGAGCCGCGCCGAGATCGAGCAGCGCATGGCCGAGTTCAGCCGGAAGCGGTGGTCGTCGCAGCCGGCTGCGCCGAGCGCCGGTTGCATGTTCAAGAATCCGGAGCAGGCGCCGGCTGGAAAAATTATTGACAAACTGGGGCTCAAAGGCGCGCGGTTGGGTGGAGCCATGATTTCGAGGGAACACGGGAACTTTCTTGTGACCGAAGGACTGGCAACAGCACGCGACGTGATCGGGCTGATGTGCCTTGTCCGTCAAAAAGTGCGGGAAGCAACGGGCATTGAATTGGAGAGTGAAGTGCAGGTGATTGGCGAGGATCTGGAAGAGCCATCGGTGATTCAGGCCGGGGACGAAGTGAGGAGCGCATGAAACCTTTGACCATTACCGTGATGTTGGGAGGTCCGAGTGCCGAGCGCGAGGTGTCGCTGCGTTCGGGCGCGGCGGTGGCGGGGGCGCTGCGTTCGGTTGGCCATACCGTGCATGAACTGGACCCGAAGGACCCGGGTTGGAGGCTGCCTGCGGGGACGGATATTGTGTTCCTGGCGCTGCACGGTACCTATGGCGAGGATGGCACCGTTCAGCGTTTGCTGGACGGCATGGGCGTGCCATACACCGGTTGTGATGCCGAGGCGAGCCGTATCGGTTTCGATAAATTTCTGACCAAGGAGCGGTGCGTGGCACGGGGCGTGCCAACCGCCAGGCATGTGCTTGTGGATTCGCCGGGCGCAAGCTGGCCGCGCGGTTGGAATCCGCCGGTGGTGCTCAAGCCGGTGCGGCAGGGTTCCAGCGTGGGGTTGCAGTTTGTTGATCGCGTAGTGGATTGGAGTGGTGCGCTGGCCGAAGCGATGCGCCACGATGCACAGGTGCTTGTCGAGGAAAAGATCATCGGGCGCGAGACCACGGTGGGGATTCTGGGTGGGGAACCGTTGCCCGTCGTCGAGGTGCGGCCGAAGACCGGTGTATATGATTACGCGACCAAGTACACAGCGGGTTCGACCGAGTATTTATGCCCGGCGCCGTTTGACGAGGAAGTGACGCAGCGGATTCAGCAGGCCGGATTGGAGGCGTTTCGTGCGATAGGAGGGCGCGACTATGCGCGCGTGGACGTCATGGTGCGGGCGAATGGGGACCCGGTTGTGCTTGAGGTGAACACGCTGCCCGGAATGACCGAGACCAGCCTGCTGCCGAAAGCGGCTGCCGCCCGCGGCATGGGGTATGCGGAGTTGTGTGAACGCATGGTAGAACTGGCGCTGAGCCGTTCACGAGGAAAGGAGGCACATTAGCATGTTTTTCAGGAGGAAACCGAAGAATCGAAGGAACGGGCGAGAGTTTGTGCTGGATGTGAAGCTGCGTTCGTCGAAGGTGCGGGCGACGCGCGCACGGATGGCGGCTGTGGCTTTGGGCGTGATTTTCGCGGCGGTTTTTACGCTGTATGTCGGATGGCGGGCGGGCGAGTATGCTTTAAACAGTCTTTTGTATCAGAATAGCGCGTTTGCGCTGCAAGAGATTGATATCAAGACCGACGGTCAAATATCCCTGGACCAACTCCGGCGGTGGGCGGGCCTTAAGAATGGTGACAACCTGCTGGCTTTGGATCTTGCAAGAGTGAAGCGGGATTTGGAAATGGTTCCGATGATACGTTTCGCGTCGGTTGAGCGCGTGCTTCCTCGGACGATGCGCATTCGGGTGCAGGAACGGCTGCCCATGGCGCAAGTGAACATTCCGCGGCCGAAGCCTGGCGGCGGCCTTGAGGTGGCTGTGTTCCACCTTGATGCGGAGGGCTGGGTGACTGTGCCTCTCGAGCCCGGGCAGCGGTCCGCGGCTGTTGGGGCGCCGTCGGCATTCCCGGTGCTTTCCGGAGTTGCGGCAAACACGCTCCAGGTTGGCCGCCGGATTGATGTGCCGCAGGTGCTTTGCGCATTGAACCTGATTTCCGCGTTCGAGCAATCAACGATGGCGGGCATCACGGAACTGCTGCGGGTGGATGTGTCCGGCTCGGACGTGCTGATTGCGCTGACCTCGCATGGGAGCGAGATCACCTTCGGGATGGAGAACCTGGAGCAGCAGCTTCGGCGGTGGCGCGAAATATTTGAGGCCGGGCAAAAGTCCGGTAAGGCCATCGCCACCCTTGATTTGGCGGTTAAGAACAACATTCCTGTTCGATGGCTCGAGGCGAGCGCGGCGCCTGCGGCGCCAAAAGCGTCAAAAACTCAAGGAAAGAAAAAGCATGTTTGATTCATCCACAATCGTCGTAGGGCTTGAGGTTGGCACCTCGAAGGTGTGCGCAGTGGTCGGCGAGGTCGGGCCGGAAGGCGCGCTGAACATTGTCGGCCTTGGCCAGGCGCGCTCGCGCGGCGTGCGCAAGGGGGAGATCGTCGATGCCGGTCTTGCGGAGGAGGACATACGCCGGGCGATTGTCGAAGCCGAGCAAATGGCCGACGTTGAAATCCGCAGCGTATTTCTGGGCGTGACGGGCGGCCATCTGCGGGGGTTCAACAATCGCGGTGTGCATCCGGTGGTTTCGGCGGATCGCGAGATTACCGAGGACGACGTGAAGGATGTCGTGAAGAACGCGAAGGCGATTAACATTCCGGCGCAGAATCATGTGGTGCATGCGATTCGCCAGCATTTCTGCATTGACGGGCAGGATGGCATTACCGACCCGGTTGGGATGCTGGGTTCGAAGATCGAGGTGGAGGTGCATGTCGTGCATGGGATTGTGAATCGATTGCAGAACCCGATCCGGGTGATCAAAGGGCTGCAGTTGGACGTGGACGACATTGTTTTTGGTGGGCTGGCATCGTCGCTTGCGTTGCTGAGCAACGAACAAAAAGAACTGGGGTCGGTGGTGATTGACATTGGGGGGGGCACTACGGAGTACGTCGTGTATGCGAACGGAATCATCAAGCATACCGGCGTGCTTGCGCTTGGGGGCGACCATGTTTCGAACGACCTGGCGTATGGGCTGAAAGTGCCTCTGAGCCGGGCGGAACAGCTCAAGATCGAACACGGTTCGGCGTTGATGGATGATTCCGTCAAGGGCCAGACCCTGACGCTCACGAGCGAGACCGGCGCGATGAAGATCATCAACCTGGAGAATCTGCGGCGCATCATGCATTTGCGCCTTGAGGAAATCCTGCAGTTGATTGCGCAGGATCTTGAGCAGGCAAATGTAATGGATTACCTGCGGGGGGGAGTTTTTCTGTGCGGCGGAGGCGCGCGAATCCCGCAGATTGCGAATCTGGCAGAGCAGGTTTTGGGGCTGCCGGTTTCCGTTGGCAAGACGCAGTCGATGAGCGGGATCAAGTCGGCCCTTGACCAGCCGGAGTTTGCCACGGGCATTGGTCTGGTAAAATTCGGTTCCTTTCAACAGCGCAAGCGCACAAGTAAAAGCGGCCTTTCGGCCGGGTTGAAGAGCACCTTTGGACAAATTTTCCGCCGCAGCTAAGAAATTTTATGAGCACAGAAGAATTTACTGGCGCAGCCGTGGGGCAGGATAAGCCGGTTGAACCTGTTGGGGCGTCTTCGCCGGCGGCCATGCCGCAGGAACAGGCCTTGTCGTCCGCGCCGGAAGCGTTTCCCGGTGTTTTCGTTGTTGGAGTGGGGAATGCCGGTGTGAATCTTGTGGACGCACTGATCCGGCAGGATTTCCCGGCCTCGTCATGCGCGGTGGTGAATGGCGATGCCCCTGCTTTGGGCGGGTCGCTTGCGGCGCACAAGATTGCGATGGATAAACAGGGGCGCGGCATGGGGTTTGGCGGCGATCCTGAGCGCGGGCGGATTGGGGCTGAATCGTGCCAGGCGCAGATAGCTGAGTGCTGCAAGGATCGACGGTCCGTGGTGATTGTGTGCGGCATGGGTGGCGGCGCGGGCACTGGCGGGGCGCCGTTGGTGGCTCGGCTTGCCAAAGCTGCGGGGGCCCTGGTCGTTTGCCTTCCTGTGATGCCTTTCGAGTGCGAGGGCGCGCTGCGGAGGCGGATTGCGGAAAGCGGACTTGTGGATTTGCGGAAGGAGGCGGACCTGGTGCTGCCGTTTCGCAATGATCGGGTGGTCTCTTCCGAGGCGGCTGCGAGTGTGCTGGATACCTTCAAGAGCGCGAATGAGTTTATCGCCTGCTTGCTCAAAGGCGTTGTGCGCGCGTTCACTGCAGGCAACGTCATGGGATTGCCGTTCTCGGACATCTGCACGCTTATGCACGATCGTGCTGATCTCTGTCTTGCCGCCGCCGCAGAGAGTGCCGGCGCGGAACGGGCAGAGACCGTCGTGGCGAGGATCCTGTGTCATCCCGTCTTTGAGCACGGTTCGGCGACCTTGGCGGAGGCCGAGACAGTGGCTGTGAACGTTGTAGGTGGAACAACTCTTGGGATTGCGGAAATCAACAAGATTGTGGATCGAGTTGCTCAGGAAAGCGCCTCAACTCCGCTCGTTATGGGGGCGGCGATACACCCGGAGATGGGAGACAGGATCGCGGTGATGGTCCTGGTTGATTTCCGAAAGGGGCCTCAGACGGAAGCCCCCAGAATGGTGTCTGAACAGCAGGCGCGCGGGTCGCGTATGGCGGAAATGCCGGACATGGGGCCGGGTTCGAGCCGTCCGCCGTCCAGGTTGGTTCCGCCGCCGCCGGATCTTTCTCAGGAACGCCTTCGGCAGATCCATAGCCAGGCTGGGCGGGGCAGGAAAGGCGCGCCACGCATGCGCCAGGTGCAGTTGCCGCTGGACATCATTTCGCGGGGGCGGTTTGACAAGAGCGAGCCGACAATCCTCAAGGGCGAGGATTTGGATATCCCGACCTATGTCCGCCGCGGCATTTCACTGAACTGACAGCAACACTCAACCTCTTGTAAATCCCTGTGCTGCCGCTGCGGGGAGGGTGTTCGTCAGACAACCTGTCTTGGGGGCAGTTTTTTTTCGACGCGGTTTGCGTCGAGTGTGAAGTAGCGTGGCAGCCCGTTTTCACACGGGCATGCGACTTCACCTTGGATGAGTGGCAACGCGTAAGCCACGAAGCTCTGGTTCGGGAGGAAACCGTCCTCGCTGATCCAGTCGCGGGGAATCATGTGTTCCACGTTTGCGATGTCGCTCAGGGGTTGCAGGCCTGTGTTCCACCGGATGGCTCCGCCGTCAGATTCCCGGACGATTTTGACCATTTGCCCGCTGTGGCCGTGGACGGCGGCGCGCACCGCGGCCTGTCCGCACGCGAATGCGTTTGTAGAGTCCGTAAGGCTTGCGAAATGTGAGGCGGCGCGTTGTGCGTAACTGAGCATGACTGTGCGGGTCTTGATTTTGAGTCTGCCCTGGACGATTTGCTTGAGCTCTCCGGCGGCCCCGGCGAGCAGGGGGTGGCCGAAGGCATCGATCTGAGTCTTATCGGCGCCGATTTCCTGGCCGTTTTCGTCCCGAATGCCCTCGCCAACGACAACAATGCAATACCTGTGAGCGGCGATTGTTTCGCGGATTTTTGAGAGGATGGCGTCGATGCTGTAGCGGACTTCCGGCAGGAGGATGAGGTGGGGCGGGCTGGCGGGGTTGCCGCGTTTCGCGAGGACGGCGCCGGCGGCGATCCAGCCTGCGGCGCGGCCCATGACCTCGATGATGCAGCAGCAACCGTCATCGGTGGCCATGCTGCCCACGTCCAGGCCGATCTCCATTACGGATGTGGCGTTGTACTTGATGACCGACCCGTAACCGGGGCAGTTGTCGGTGTGGGGCAAGTCGTTATCGATGGTTTTTGGCACGCCGATCACGCGCAAATCGTAACCACGGCGGACGGCCTCCTCGTGGATTTTGTGAGAGGTGTCCTGTGAATCGTTGCCTCCGATGTAAAAGAAGTAGCGGATATTGTGCGCGAGCAGCACTTCGAAGAGGCGATCCATGTCTTTGGCGGCGCGCTCGGAATTTTTCTTGAAATCGATTTTGTAGCGGCAGGTGCCGAGTGCGGCTCCGGGCGTGTGCCTGATGCCCTCGATCGTCCTGGCCTTCTCCTCGTTAATATCGATGAGATCTTCGTTTAGGATGCCGAGGATGCCGTTGGCGCCGCCGTAGATTTCCTCGATGCATTCGTGCCGGCCTGCTTCCTGGAGGACGCCTGAAAGGCTCGAGTTGAACACACTTGTGGGGCCGCCCGATTGGGCGACCAGCAGATTTCCAAATAGCTCTGGCATAAAATTAGTATTTGATTGCTGACCCTGGGAAGCCGTCACCGCAAAAGGCAGCGCCGAAACGATGCCAACGGAGTGTGCGACTGTCAAAGGCGATTTCCTCGAAAAGCGACAAAGGCGAGGATTTCGCGGGCGGCGGGCACTTTTCCGAACCAGCCGAAGGCCAGGTAGCACAGGCCGGCGAGGATGCCGGGGCCGAACACAGCTCCGATCTTGAGGGGCAGGGTCGCACTGCCAAGGTGCCGCGCCCAAAACCAGTAAGTCGTTGCTGCGATCGCGCCGGCGAAGAGGGCGGCGGGAATAAGCACGAGCAGGGACCTGGAGAAGTTCGAAATGTCGAGACGTCCCAGCTTTTTGCGCAGGGCAAAGAGGAGCAGGCCGGTATTCAGCCAGGAAGTGATGGAGTTGGCAACGCCAAGGCCGGCCTCGCGGTAGGGGTGAACCAGCCAGATGGCGAAGCCGAGATTCAGAAACAGGCACAGGATGCTGATCCTCATGGGTGTCCGGATATCGTTCACGGCGTAGAAGGCGCGAGCGAGGATATTGTTCATGGAAAAAGCGAGCAGACCTGGCGCCAGGCAGGCCAGCGCCCATGCGGAGCGGGTGGTTTCGCCGGGTCCAAACAAGCCGCGTTCATAGATGAGCCTGACGATGGGCGTGGCCAGTGCGAGGCACACGGCCGCCGCCAGGAGATTCACAAACGCCAGGTACCCGAGTCCCTGGTCGAGCGTTTTGCGAAACTCGGGAAATTTTTTCTCCGCGGCCAGGCCGGCCAGTGTGGGCAGGAGGTAGGTGGCCAGAGATATCCCAAACAACCCCTGCGGCAGTTCCATGAGCCGGACAGCGTAGTTGAACGTTGCGACGATGCTTGGATCGTACCAAAACGAGAAAGCCTGTGTGGCGAGCACATTGATCTGGAAGGCGGCGACGCCGATCGAGCCGGGAATCATCTTCCGCACCACCTCGCGAACCGTTGGATCGCGCCAGGGGCTGACCCATTCGTAGTGGAATCCCTCCTTTTGCAGGATGGGGATTTGAATGACGGCCTGGGCGAGGCCCGCGATCACAACGCCGATGGCCAGAGCCCGGATTTGCTCGGGCAGCGTTGAGCCCATTCGCGGCGCCATGACTAGCACGCTGGCGATCAGGATCAGGTTGAGCAGCACGGCGCCGAGCGCGGGCACAAAGAAATGACCTTTGGCGTTTGCCATGCCGATCAACGCTGCTGCCAGGCAAACCAGGAGCATGTAGGGGAACATCATGCGCAGCAGGCGAAGCATCAACTCGGTTTCACGCGCGACGTCGGCAGTGGCCAGGGTGACTGAGATTCCGATGATGACGAGCACCGTTAACAGGCCGGCGCTGACGACCAGGCCGGAGATTACGGCGTTGGCCGCGCGCCACATTTCGCGCGGGCCCTCGTTGTGTTCCTTCTGTTTGAAAATGGGGATGAATGCGGCGGTGAGGGCGCCTTCGCCGAGCAACCGGCGGAACAGGTTTGGGATTTGGAAAGCGAGCATGAAGGCGCTCGCCACCCATGTGTTGCCCATGAACGCCGCATAGACCATCTCACGCACCATGCCCAGCACGCGGCTGCTCATTGTGGCGGCAGCCATGGCTCCTGAAGATTTCAGCATTCGTGACATGAGACGCTACAAACGAAACTACGGGCAGCAATCATGTGTGCCTGCGCGCAGCCGCGCAAGATGGCTTTTCGACGGGACTCGCAAGCGATTTCGGCAAACCAATATGAGGAAGCCGCCACCGGCGGATACGGAGGGAATATCGCTCCAGCGATTGCGGGCCTCATTTCAGTAGAGCAAGTTCGCTCCAAAGTCCGGCATCCTGCCCGCCTTCACATCTTCAGACCAGAGTGTCAGCGTCTCGTCTCCAATTGTCCAAAACCTCCGGCAAAGGTCGAAAAACTGCAACACACCGTCTCGCTCACCGCTTTGGAGCAGGTCTCTCGCCAGGCTCATGTTCGGACCAAAACTCCCCAGAACCGGCGATCCGGTGCTCTTACCAGACTCCAGGAGATGCTCCCTGGCCTCATCCATTCTTCCTTCCTCTGCAGCGATGCGTCCGAGAACCAGGTGTCCGTTGTAAACCGCGTTGCCGTCGCGCCAGGGTTCATCTTTGAACTTCTCATCCAGCGACAATAACTCGCGCGCGTAATTGCGAGCATCTTCAATCCTGCCGTAGATGAAATCCGATTTAGCGGCTTCTCCCAGGACCCGGTAGCGGTCAGACTCTGTCCTGGCATTGGCCAGGTTCATCATCGCGCGAACGAAATTGTTCGAGGCGTTCTGCTGCAACAGTGGCGGATATGACCAAACCTCTGCCTGCCGTTCGACGGGCTGGCTTGGGTCTGCATCGGGCGGTCTTGTTGGAAAGGGTTGCCCGGGCATTGGTGCGGCGCGTTGCGTGGAGCCCGGAGCCGGAATTTGGGATTTGGCGATGGGTGCGGCCAATGTGGATCGGGCATCTTCTCCGGTTTCAATCACTGTCGATGCGCTGTTGGCCTGTGCCGGCGGGAGAGCCGATTGCGAAATCTCTGTGACGATTTCCGGCGCCTGTTCATTGGAGCGCTGGCTGGACGATACATGCACAGAAGATCGAATGAGAAGAAACGTTATGGCTGCCAGGCAACATAACGAGACGCAAATCCAAAGGAGTCGTGTGCTCATATTGACGCCTTCAAACGTACCAGACACACAATGGCGCCGAAAGTTTCGTCGCGGCGGTTTTGGGTGACCGGGGCGCCACGCAAACAGAACGGAGACACGGAGTCTGCCCGCTCCGGCGGGTGGCCCAAGTCATTTAAGCGCTGCTATTTCTTCTTTTTTTCGCCCGCGCCGGCGGTGTCGGCGGATGGCGAGGCGATTTTCGGGAGTTCCGGCGGAGGCAGCTTCAGGGTTTCGTCGAGGATTTGGACATCGGCTTCCTTTTTGAGTTTATTGACGAGGTCCGGCATTTGCTGCTGCATGGAGCGGGCCTTCAGGCCGTCCTTGAGCCTGGTCTCGACTTCCGTGTAGGGGATTTTGCGAGCAGGTTTATTCTCGCTGAGCTTGATGATATGGTAGCCGTATTGGGTGGTGACCACGTCGCTGACTTCGTTTGTTTTCAAGGAGAATGCGGCTTTTTCGAATTCGGGCACCATCTGGCCGCGGCGAAACTCGTACTCACCGCCTTTGTCTTTCGAGCCCGGGTCTTCGGAATAGTCCTTTGCGAGCTTCGCGAAGTCCTCTCCGGCGCGGGCTCTTTTCAGAAGGTCCTCGATTTGTCTTCGTTTTTCCTTCTTTTGCTCGTCAGAGAGAGGTTTGCCGTCTTTGTCCTGAGTCATGATGAGGACGTGGCTGGCGCGGACCATTTCGGGCTGCTCGAATTGCGACGGATTATCCTCGTAGAATTTTTTTGCATCGGCGTCGGTTGCGATGATCTTGAGTTCGCGCTCGGCGACGACTTCGGCGAGGGTCTCCTCGTTGACCTTGGAGCGGAATTCGTCCATGGAGATGCCGAGCGTTTTGAGTTGGTTGTTGAGGTTTTCCTGGCCGCCTTGAGCCTTGATAACCTCGGCGATGCGCTTTTCCGAGTTCTCTTTGGCAGCGGCCTTGTCTGCGTCTGAGGCTTTGGCGGCGAGCAACTGCATGCCGATGAGTCGTTCGAGGAGTTGCGGTTTTATCGAATCGAACTGTTCCGGGGGGACGTTCTGATTGCGCATGCTGTTGCGGAGGTTGGACATGGCCTCATCGAGTTGTGCGCGGCGGATTTCGATGCCCTTGCCCTTCGCGATGATTTCGTTGTTAGCGGTCTTGGCAGCGGGGGCCGGTTGGGCACTGGAGCTGTTGGCGGCCGGAGCTGCCGCGATGATGGTTAAGCATCCTGCAACCAGGATGCATAAGGCTAATGTTTTTTTCATTTTATTATCCTGCGCTTTGCCTTGACCCTTGAATGCGTGATCACAGACACACGTCTGGATCGACAACCCGGGAGCAAAGTAAATTCGTTTCGTTCAAGAGCTGCGGGGCTTTGTTGACCGCCACAGCTCCAAGCTTCAATTTCGCATCGAATCAAAGTTCCACCACCTTGACGTTCCGGATGTCGGGGTCGGATTCGAGCCTGGCCATGATTTCGGGTCCCGGGACGCTATCCAGGTTCAACACGGTGAGGGCATTGCCGCCGGCGGCGTCGCGGGTGAGGCTCATGGAAGCGATATTGATGCTGGCCTTGCCGAGCATGGTGCCGAGGTAGCCGACGATGCCGGGGCGGTCCTTGTTCTCGAGGAGGAGGACGACGCCTGAGGGGAAAATCTCGGTGGGTCTGCTGAGCAACCGGACGATGCGCGGGTTTTCGGGTGATCCGAAGAACGTTCCTCCGGCCGAGATGACCTTTTTTGAGTCCTGGAACACCTGGACATGGAGCCATTCGTTGAAAGTGACCGGCTCGTTGGACTTTTTCTCCTCGACCGTGATGCCGAGAGTGGCAGCGATGCTGCGAACGTTGACGTTGTTGACATCCTGGACATTTGCGCGGGCGAGGAACCCGAGAAGAATGGCGCGTGTCACGGGGTCGATATTCGGCAATTCCTGTGCTTTGCCCCCATAAGTGATGTGGAGGCGGTCAGCCTGGGAGGGCGCCAACTGGCCCAAAAGCATGCCGAGCTTTTCTCCGAGCACCATGTATGGCTTGATCTGCTCGTAAGTCTTGGCATCCAGGTAAGGCAGGTTGACGGCGTTGCGGACCTCGCCGGTGAGCAGGTAGCCGGCAATGACTTCCGCGACCTCGATGCCGCACTTTTCCTGGGCTTCACGGGTGCTGGCGCCCAGGTGTGGGGTGAGGGTGATGGACGGGTGCTTGCGGAAGGGGTGCTCTTCGGGGAGGGGTTCTACAGAGAAGACGTCCATGGCTGCCGCCGCGACCTTGCCCGAATCGAGAGCTGCGAGCAGGTCGGTCTCCGAGATGATTTCGCCGCGAGCGCAGTTTACAATGCAGACCTTGGGTTTCATTTTGGCGAAAGCTGCGGCGTTGAGCATTCCGCGCGTTTGATCCGTCACCGGCATATGAACGGTGATAAAATCCGCTGCCTGGTAAACCTTGTCCACGTCTGTGGCGAGTTCGATGCCGAGGGCGCGTGCGCGGCTTTCGGTGAGGAAAGGATCGTAGCCGATGACAGACATTCCGAATGCTACGGCGCGTTTGGCCACTTCGCTGCCGATGCGGCCGAGGCCGAGCACGCCGAGGGTTTTGCCGGCGAGCTCTGTGCCCTGGAATTGTTTGCGGTCCCATTTGCCTGCGATCATCGAGGCGTGAGCCTGTGGAATCTTGCGCGCGAGGCTCAGGAGCATTCCGAAGCTCAGCTCGGCGGTGGAGACCGTGTTGCCTCCCGGCGTGTTCATGACCACGACCCCGTGCTCGGTGGCGGCATCCACATCCACATTGTCTATGCCCACACCGGCGCGGCCCACCACCTTCAGTTGGGGCGCGGCTTCGATGACCTTGCGGGTGACTTTGGTCTCGGAGCGCACAACCATTGCGGAGACGTCCTTGACGAGCGGCAGGAGCTCGGCCTCGGACAGTTTTTTGGGCAGCACCACGACTTCGAACTCGGGCCGTTGCTGCAACAAAGCTATTCCTTTGGGTGATACAGGGTCACAGACGAGTATCTTCATAAAGCGGGCGCAGTCTAGGTGAGGTGTTAAAAGGGGTCAATGAACGAAAATGAACGAAAATGGGCCAGGCAGCGGTACGGCGCTCATGCGGAAC
>CAYNZC010000023.1:1834-39977 GCA_964401575.1 uncultured Verrucomicrobiota bacterium | reverse complement strand
GGTCTCTCCGGTTCTCCTGGCCTTTGAGTCTCGGAGCGGTTGCTCCATCACTGCCCCGGTCGGCTCAACGTATATCTCCAGGCTGCCCTCCTCCCATACCCCGCCACCAACCATACTGCCCCCACAGTCAGCAGCACATTTTCCAGAACCTTCGCGCAGATGTACACCTCACCCGCCCCACACCCGCAGTCAAAACGAACTGAACAAAAACCAATCTTCTGCGCCCCGGCAATCTCGATAGCTCGCAAAACCACTACAATAGTAAACGGAATCGTCATCGAGGCCACCGACAGGGCCGTCCCTCTCACAGCCACCCCGAGTGCCAGAAGCATCCCGCAAAAAACTTCGAACCACGGCAGCGACGCCGCCACGGCATTCAGCATCCAGTAATTGAAAGACAGATCATATTGACGCACCAGCTTTAGAAAATCGACCGGGTCAAGCGCCTTGGACAGCCCCATGTAGACAAAAACAACGCCTATCAGAATGCGAATGACCGTGCCGCTCCACTGCGCAAAATTCTCGAGTTTCCCGTTCATTTCTTCACCCCGCTGTTGCGTGGCCCCACCTCCACCGGCAGGTTGTGCTTCGCCCAATCCTCAAATCCTCCGCCATAAACGTGCAACTTTTCAACCGGGATTCCCGCATTCTTCAAAAACACTGCGGCAAACTCGCTGTCCTCGCAATCCCCGCCATTGCAGTAAATGATAATACTCTCGGCAACCAGCGCCGCCGGGAGCACTACGGGCAGATGTGGCTCGGGCCGATAATAATCAAACTGGTATGCGCCCGGAATGTGCCCCTGCTCGTAGGACCTGGTCTCCCGGGCATCAATGAAAATGATCGAATGTTGTTGCTGTTTGGAATCCTCGAATGCTTTCGCGACAAAGGTCTGGTCAACAAGTTTAAGCCCCACCGCAGCGAGCCTCTGCCCCAGAGAGGTGGCTGTCGCCGTATTGGTCGCCCGGCTGATAACAGCATTTGTCTGCGTCACCACAGTTCTTGGAAAATAATTCCTCGACAGCGTTAATCCTTTTGTCGAGAGCGCATTAGCCAAAAAAGCAAAACACGCGCCAACGAGAGCCACTCCAGCAGCCTCGATCAGAACGATTCTAACTTGTCTCGCGGCCATTACCGTGCCGGGACCATGGGAAACTGGTGTGGGGCGGCAGGAGGAATGGCAGCGTGGGTGTCACGACCGGGACCATCCGCCGCAGCGGGTGCCGCAGGCGGAATCGTGATCGGTCGCGGCATTTGAGAAATCGGGACCTTGATCTCAGGCATCGACGGATGACTGGTTTTGGCGGTAAAAACAATCTGCTGACCCGGCTTCACTTCGAAACCTGCCGGGAAGGTCAATGCGACGGAATACTGTCTTCCGGGCTGTGTCTCGCGAATGTTGATCTCCACATTTTCGGCGTTGATGGACGGCTCGGTGATCTTCAAGGAATTCGTGCTGTTGTTCTGAATAAGAACGGAGGGCGTGATGGGGTTCGCCAGTGGCGGAGCCGGCAGCGTCATCTGACCGGGCAGAACCACCAGCGCCGGTTGAACATTCGCCCACGCCGTCACTGTGATAACGGGCACGTTTGTGGATGTCGTCTTGACTGTAATCTGCCCCTGCACGTTCCCGGTGGAAATCGGTGGCACTGTCGAAACGATCATTTGAAAATGCTTGGGACCGTTCGTCCCCGGCTCAATAACAGCCCTAAACGCCCGGTGATTGCTCTCGGGTTCAGCGAACGTAATCGGCTCGTCAGTGTTGTTCACAATGTTGATCACTGTGGAGCCGCCATCCACGTCGGGCGGAACGTTAATGACCGCAAACTGCGGGCTGACGTCCACGGGCCGCCAAATGGTTGCTTTGATTTGCAGCACAACCATGTGCTGGGTTTTGTCCGTGCTGTTGACACTGACGGTTTTTGTCACCTGCCCGTTGAAACTGCCGCTATTAAACTGAATAGGGATGGAACCGGTCTGACCCGGCTCAACGGTTCGACTCCAGTCTGCCGTGGCGGTGCAGCCACACGAAGGCTGCACGCTGTTGATTCTCAGGGTTTCCGCCCCGACATTCGTGAACACAAAAGAGTATTTGACCGTTTCGCCCGCGCGAATCTGTCCAAAATCATGCACGGACTCTGCAAACTGGATTTTGCCGCCGACATTCGTTGAAGGTTGTGCGAGAACACACGAAGGCACGAAAACAACGCACAGCCAGATACCCAAGCTCCATCGAATTCTCATACTATTAAGCACTATGCCTGAAATGCTTCAATAACGAAAGGTCAAACGGTTTCACCAGTTGGCGGAATAGAGCGAGTAAGGGTAGGACGCCCGGTGGGTTTCCATCTTCTTAATGTTTTTCCACTCGATGGATGCATCCAGCTTTCCGACATTGCCGCCTTCGGCTCCAGCGCTCTCCGAATCAGTGCCAGGAAGACCATAAGTGTAGGAACTGCCATTCTGGCTGATGCTCCCTGCCCTGGTGTGGGGCGCGCATTTGGAGCCGTCCGTGCCCCAAGTGTTTGCGTCGGCGATGAGGACATTGGTTGGCGACTCCGTGAGCCGCTTGGCGGAATTAAACCCAAGCTCTGCTCCTTCGGGGGCTGCATCGCCCATGTATATGTATCCGATCAGGTATCCCCACGAGGCGTTGAAACGGTTCAGAACGTTGGTGTTAAACTTGAAATTCGGGCAATCCAGTATCTTGACGTTGCCGGAATACTTGGAAAGAAGCTGCCATGTAGCCGTAGAGACTCTTACCGCATGCCAATTCCCGGCATTTTCCCGGGCTGTAGGCACTTTTTGCTGGAAGTCGTCACCGTACATATGCACTGCCAGCAGTGCCTGTCGCATGTTGCTCTTGCAGGCTGATCTCTTGCTTTGCTCCTTCGCTCGGGTCAACGCCGGCAGGAGCATCGCTGCGAGAATCGCAATGATAGCGATAACAACAAGGAGTTCGATTAGGGTGAAAGCTAATTCCTGACGGCGGGTCCGACGCAAATAAACCACCTCTGCACAGGTTCGGTCCATGACAGTAGCATCGCCTGACTCCTCATCCACAGCAAGGTGAATCTGTATATCCCCAAGGACCCGCCACACACACCACTGAAGCTGGTTCGGGAATCAATAAACACTTTCTCTCTCAGCCAGTTATGCTGGTTGCAGTTTGCCCATTCCTCCGGGCTGTAGGCGGGGATTAAGGAAAGCGCATTTCCTCGACGTATGTGTCCTGAAATCGATCCAACTCATTTAACGACACATGTCTCACCCTGCGCAGTAGTTCCCCGTAGCCATTACCCGTGTTGAACAGATCCATTTTTGCCCCGAGCAGCGCCGTGTTTCCGGACGGGCGAATCCTGGAGCCCTCAACACCAAGCAGGCCAATTCGCACACCGCTGGCCAGGTTTATGTAATTGCCGAAAGCTCCGGCCAGATAGAGCGCAGATAGATCGTCGGGCCTGATGCCGAATTCCGACAACAACAACTTCAATCCAGCCGCGATCGCACCCTTGGCCATTTGCAGTTCACGAATATCCCACTGCGTCAAGACAACTGCACCAGCCAAAGGCAAAGTGTCACCACCGGCGAATCGCCCTGACTCAAGAATTAGATTCAGTTCCCTGCCCGCGGCAGCCGCGTCCACAAGGCCGCTCCCGCATATGCCTCTGGGCGATGCGTTGCCTAAAGCATGGCACTCCAAAGCACCGTTGACAACCCGCACTTCTGATATTGCACCGGTCGCCGCGCGCATACCCGCGGAAATGCGTGCCCCCTCAAATGCCGGACCTGCCGCGGTCGAGGCACACAGCATCCGCTCCTTCGTGCCCACCACTATCTCTCCATTCGTGCCCAGATCCATCAATGCGCACGGCTTATCCGACTTGTTCATGCCCGTGGCCACGATCCCGGCAAGAATATCGCTGCCGACGAAACCCCCAAGACACGGTAGAAATCGCACTGTGGGATTCCCCGAGAAATCCCATCCCAGCGACTGAACACTGAATTCGTGCAAGCCGGACGCCGTTGGCTCAAACGGATAATGCGAGAGAGGCTCCAAATTCAAGTCGCAGAAAAGGTGGTGCATCACTGTGTTCCCCACCACAACCACGTCGCTAAGAAGCGAGGCTTTGATCCCAGCGTTTCGAACTAAACGCCCGATCATCTCCCCCACCTGGCCCCGCGCAAGGCGACAGAGCAACTCCCCGCCCTCTTGGGACACCGCATATTCCACCCGGCTCATAATGTCGGCGCCATGCCGGGCCTGGGAATTCAACGCAGTCTCCACCCCAAGTACGTTACCGGTAGCCAGATCCACCAACTGTGCTGCGATTGTTGTTGTCCCAAGATCAATCGCCACACCTGCGCCCGGCCTTGGATGAAACCTGAAAGATGAATGATCTGTAAGAACTTTCGCCTCCCACTGAGCCAACTCAATAGTCAAGTCCGCTTCAACCCTGCCCAAACAGGCCAATCGCCATCCTCGCTCCAATTCCTCCGATGACAACCGCTCCTGCTCCTCGGAATGAATCGGCAGACTCCCCTCCAACAGACGAATTCTGCAGCCTTTGCACCTGCCCTTGCCGCCGCAGGGAAACTCAACGCCGTGTTCAAACAGAATATCCTGAAGACGAACTCCCCGCTGAGCCCGCAGCACTTTTCCCGCCGGGTGCAAATGAATGGTGACTTCGCTCACTTGGTTGTGCTTGGCTCTTTTCCTAAAACACTTTCGCCTTCCTGGCCATTTTTGCTCTGTCCTCTGCAAAGCGCCCTACAACTTGACAAATTGATTTCTAGTTTCACAGGCAGCTCTCGTTAGGTTGCTTATTGTCTTGACTCAAGACCGCTTGTTCAATATTCTAGGCACGTCACGAGGTTCGCTGCAATCAATAAGCCACAACGTTGTATGAAGTGCCACACCTGCGCAACTCACTGGAAAGGCCCGAGCGTGTACTGCCCCTCGTGCGGATCACCCATAATTCATAGGCGCCACTCCATCCTTGCCTGGACCCTGTGCCTGGCAGCAGCTGTGGCGGTAATTTTATGGGCGGTTAAATAGAAGCAACATCTTGCGCATTCAAATTCCGAAAATCCGAAATCTTTCGTCGAAATCTTTTTGACAAGTGCTGATGAATTCTTAAATTGAGCTGCTGTGGATGGGGTCGTAGCTCAGTTGGTAGAGCGCCTGAATGGCATTCAGGAGGTCGCAAGTTCGATCCTTGTCGGCTCCACCATCCTTTCCAATAGGAAGATAATTCCAAACTGTAATTGTGGCCTCAAAGACAGCGGCGGGTTTATACTTATACCAGGAAATCCCTCTTAGTCGCATCTCCAGTCCTCTACTAAGGCTTTCGCAACCGGTAGAACTGCATCGGGTCGGGCTGGGGATATGGAATAAAGAAGCTCGTCCCGCCCTGGGACCCGGCAACGTCAAACCACGCAGTCGGCAGGTGGATTCCAATCGAATTGGACTGCAGCATCCAACCGCGATGTGATTCCGGCCACGACAGGAACATACCCTCGGCAGCAACGGCAAACGAGAGGTTTGTCGGGGTCGTTGACATCTTGTCGCTCACGGACAAGGTGCCGATTGATGGATTCCATTCCCAGATCAATCCCAGGTTAAGGGTCGGGAGATTCATCGAGGTAAAACCTCCAGCATAAGTTTCTGCTGAGAAAAGCCGGAACGAGTCACCCTTGGCAAACGTCCCTTGAAGGTTGACAATCTTAAGTGTGCCTCCGTAGTTCACCACCCTCATGCCTCGAATGCTATCGTTCGTTCTCGCGGCGGCGGATATGTCGATCACATTTGTGCTCCCCGCCAGCAATACAAGCTCGCGCGTAATAGTCATAACACCAATCCCGCCGCTGCCAGGCGAAAGTATTCCACCGTTGCTCACCTCCACTATCCCCGACACCGTAGCGTTGCCGCTCAACCGTCCACCCGCGCCAACCACAACGCCCGACCTCAGAGACCCGTTCACAGCCAGTTCACCCGCGTCGATAAACGTGCCCCCTGTGTAAGTGTGCCCGCCTTCAAGCGTCAACCGGCCTGCCCCGCCCTTTACTACAAAACGAGGACCCCCACCCCAGCGACTCACTCCCCCGTACTCCCCAATGGACCCCTTTATCGTCAACTGCTTCGTATTAAGAATCGACAGATCATCCGCCAGCATAATGGGCGCGTAAACGGTGTCAGCAATGTGGCCCGAAGCAGATACGAGCATGGCCCCGTTGTTATCATTGTTAAAAGTTAGAGTGCTTCCTCCCCATGAGTTAATGGCAAAGGGGTTCAGACCGTTCAGAGCTCCGATCTCAAGCTGCGCCAGGGTAACGTCGGTATCAATGGTGTTGGTTCGCGGAGCCGTAATGTTGTTCGTTATCCACGCAAAAGAGCCAATGTTGTTCGGCACCTCGCTGGAGCTCCAGGCGCCGGGCGCATCCCACATACCACTGGCATTTATTATCCATGCGTTCGCCGTTGCCGGCGCCCGTCCACTCGCGTGAATATCCGAGACATTGTAGGTGCCGTTGCCGCCATAGTTGGGGCAATTGGTGACAACACCGCTTGAGTTAGTCCAGCTATAGGCGGTTGTTGTGTATAGCCGCATCAACTCGGCATGGTAACCCGAAAGCACGTTCCCGATCATTTCCACCTGGCTGTCAAAGTTCACCCCGAAATTCCTGCGTATAAGCTGCTTCTTTGCAGCAACATTTGTCGAAAGCAGAATGTTCTTCTCCGCAGTGGTCAGCAGGTAGTCCCATAGAACACCCGGGGCCCTCAATGGATCAAAGCCGGAATGATACCAGTTGATCGCACAATTGTTGCCGTCACCTCGAGTCATGTAAGTAAACTGGTTGTTCAGGATGCGAAAGTTGCGTCCCCATGTCTCATCACCGGGATTGATGTCGTTAAACGTCGGCATTTGTACAAATGGGTGGTTGAAGGCGGAGGTCGTGGAAACAAACTCGTTTGAACGCACCACACCCTCATGGCAACCGCCGCGCAAACGCAAATAAGAGCCCATGCAGTCCTGGAAGTAGTTGTCCTCGAATAGCAGGTCGTAAGACCCATACGCATTGTAAATCATGTGAAATCCGCTGCTGTAGCCGCCGCGGATGAACTCGCAATGAGCGACTCTGCCCCCATGTGTCGTCGAGTAATGATATCCCATCGCCCCATAGGTGTTCCAACTCAGACCCACAAAGCTGCAGCCTTCAACATACACGTTCTTTGTCTCACCCCCGGTCTTGGAGCCGATGGACATGCAGTAGTTTACCAACCGGCCGGACTGCGCGGTATCATTCTCCCAATGCAAATGACGCACCACCAGATTTGTCGTCCATTTCACGGTTACATACGAAACGGTCTGGGTAGTCGCCGATTCCGTGCGGTTGAACACCGTCCCATAAGGTCGCTCGCCTTCCAGAGTAAGGGAGTGACGCTCGTTCCCCACCGACTGCACTGCCATCGTGGCAGCGGGTTGGTCAATAATATATTCCCCCGAAAGAAATTTGAGTGTTACCGAGTTGGTGTTAACACTGGCACGCACAGCAGCCCAAAGCGTGGATGAGTTGTATTTGGCCGCATGTGTCTTTGAAGTGCCCGATCCCGAACCCACCGCAACCGGCGCAGCATAATACACAGTCTCCATCGAAGGTTCCGAAATCAAACGACGGAATGAAACGCCGTCAAAACGGTGCCTCTGGACCGCAGCCACCGTGGAATAGCACACCACCCGCGCGATTACGGCGTCGGCTGGCGCGACCGCTGTAACTCCCACATAATCCCAATCGCCCGAACTATTAGTCACTCCTGTGGACGCCGAGGCATTCTCCAATCCGGCGGCATCATAATACTTGATATACAACCTCCCAGCGCTGGCCGAGCCATCCGCACTTCGCAAATACGCTTCAGCGCGGTAAGACTGCCCCGGAATCACGGGAATAGCCTCGGACGCAATGCCTGAGGACTGGGTGGCCGAGGTGTCATCAATCTCAAAAACGTAATCACCGCAAGGCGTGGGAACACCACTTACAACCGAGACTCTGCCGCCGGTGTATTGTTGGACCCATCGATCAGGCACTCCGCTGAAACTACGGCGCTCAAAACTGCCGTTTTTGAGGACGTTGACCTGGGCGCAGGCCGCCCCGCAAAGCAGCAGCATGGACAGAGCAACGATCCGGCGCCGGGCTTCGACAATAAACTCTTGCATCATTTGAACAGCATGCCTCTTGCCCGGCGCGCCTCCTGCACAGCCTGTTCTTGGCAATAGCAAAACTACTAATGAATCATAACCGGCAACTCTGCCGAAAGACAGCGCAAATAATCGTCCGTTGCGGCACGCGTGGCCCCAAGGCCAACAACTTCGCTCATGCCGTTTTAAAGTTGCCAGAAGGAGGAGCCTGGGCCGACCGGACCACGTCAAACGCTTGTCCGAATATCGCGCCCGGCTCACTGCGAGCCCACCACCCGGTAAAAGGCTTTCGAGCTCTGCGTCAGGATTGTTGCGTCGTATTCGCGTGACGGTTCCGTTACGGCTTTCCACAGAACCGGCTCGTCCAAGGAGATCGCTTGCTCCAAAACGTAAAAAGGAACGCCTCCCTCCCATTCAATGGAAACCTGCCCCTCCCCAGCCTTGATTCCTGTGATTCTCAACGGCTCTATTTCGGTGACGTTAGTTACCGTAAGAACAACGTCGTTACCGCTTCCTCCGGAGTAGCTGATCGTCATCATTGCGTTGCTCGCGGTCAGGGATGCTCCCTCCGGCAAACCTGCGAATGTGCCGAAAACAGGATCCGTTCCGTCATTATCAATAATGACAAAACGCTCGCCCACGGCGGGCATATAGCCCAGAGAAACATGCAGGAATGGGCTGGATAACGTGTTCGTGCCGCGCACATTCAGTTGATCGTAGTTCGTGCCCGCAATAATCCCATTGATCTCCAGGTAATAATCCATCGCTGCCTCCAGGTTCGCGTTGCTGCATGTCAGGATTCCCGGACTCCTTCCCGGTTGCACGTTTCCGTTTGCCAGAAGGAACCCAATCTCGCCTGTGCCATTTAAGGTGCCATTGGCGCCTACCGATACGGGGCTTAAAGGCTGGCTGCCTAAAACCTCGATGGTTCCGGCCAGCACATAAGTCCATCCCGGATAGGTGTTATTGCCTGTAAGCGTAAAAACGCCATCACCGGATTTGTTGAGTTCACACCCTGTTGATCCCCGGATCACGCCGGAAAACACGGAACTACCGTCGTTATAGCCCGTGTGCAGATCATCCGATCCCAAGTCAACGTTCCCGTTGCCGGACAACGACCCGATGGCATCCGCTAAGCCGCTGGTCATCTGCAACAAGCCGGAACTGTTCACCGTTACCGCCGACCGGTTGTCAATCTGGTTTTCAAGCTCTACGCGAACGATATCGGCCTCCGCGCCACCCAATCCATCTCCAATGACCAGGCTGCCCGGAATGGCCCCGTTGCCAATTGTCTTTCGCAAACGCAGTGTCCCGCTGTTTACATAGGTCGTGCCCGAGTATTTGTTCGCCGTTGAACCGGAGAGGATCAAATGCCCGCCACCGGAGAGGGTGAGGCCACCGACACCGCCAATCTGTCCGGAGAGTTCGAGGGAGTCGGCAGCATCCATCACGCGAATTCTGGTGTCGGCTGCCAGCGTTATATCCCCGGCCCAGGAATTAGTGCCTGTGAAGGAGTCGAGAGCTCCATAGGGACTGAAACCGGCGCCGCTGAGGGTCAGTGGCTCGGCAGGCACATGGCTGTCATTGTTCACCACAAGAGCACCGCCACTGTTGACGGTCGTGCCACCGGAAGTGCTTCCCAGGCCATAGGAGTTGTAAACTCCCAACAACCCATCGCTCACGATCGTCACGCCCGAGTACGAGTTTGAACTGTAAAGCAGCATCGAACCACTCCCCGCCTTCTCGATTCCACCGCTGCCTTCCACGCTCGCGCTCATGGCAAAGTCAGGAAAAAATATGCTATTAGCCACGTCGAACGTGCGTATGCCCGGCAACCACACACGCCCTTGAATTCTTGAAGCTTGGTTTGTGTTTGCCAGCACGGTGACATTCTCAGTCAGCGCCAACAACCCTGCCCCTGTCACAATCCTGCCTCCATCGAAAGTTATCGCGCTGACATAGTCTTGATAACCATTTAAATCCAGCAAGCCAGAATCGTTGATGCGGATGGGAACGCTCCCGATCTGGTGCGGGAAAAGCTCCCGCACAATGTCAGCGTCCGCGCCGCCAACCCCATCCCCTATCGTCAATGATCCGGCAAAGATCGCTTCCACCAGGCCGGACTTGCTCAGTTCCAACACCCCGGTGTTAAGAATTGTAGCCCCGGAATAACTGTTTGGACTCGATCCGGATAACCGAAGGGTACCGTTGCCGGTCTTTGTGAAACCTCCGGTCCCGCCAATGATTCCTCGAAGGTCTAAAAGTTGGCCTGCGTTAACGACCTCGATCGTGATACTGCTGGATAGCGTCACTGGACCTGTCCAAGCACTGATGGCATTTAGTCCCTGCAGCTTGCCCCCATTTGCCGTGAGTGCTTCGCCAACGACCGACACGCCAGTAAGCCGCAGCGTACCCCCTTGCAAGATCGTTCCGCCTGTGGATGATCCCAAGCCTTCGGGATTCCTGACATCAACATACCCGCCCTGAATTGTTGTTGTGCCCGAGTAACTATTTGACGATACGATGGTCAGAAAGCCGGTGCCGCTCTTAAGGATCCCCCCCGTGCCGTAAACGATCGCCTCCAGATGCAGGTTGCCCGGTGAAGTGACATCCAATGTCCGCGTCGTACCGACTATTCCCAGGAACCCTGAAACGGTCCCGCCATTGGTCGAAACGGTGATGTTCCCACCCAGGTAGAGACTCCCAACGGTGCTGCTGGCCAATCCCCCATCAAAGAACATGGGGCCCACAGTGTCATCATTGGCGCCCAGGTCCAACCACCCGTCGCTCTTGATCGTCACATTCGCATTGTCAGCAATTTGATAATCACTTTTCTCCTGCACAATGGCGCTTTTTGCAGAACCTATACCAGAGCCGATAATGAGCTCACTGTTAGAAGGGATCGCGGTTGCAAGCACCTTGTCCAACTCAACTAGACCATAGTTTACGGTGGTTACACCGGAATAGGTGTTGTTAGAAGCCCCATGCAGCCGCAGTGGACCCGACCCAAGTTTCGTCACGTTGCCCGTCCCGCCGATCGCGCCCCCGAGATGCACCTTGCCGGCACCTGTCTTGGTAAGTGTGTGGCTGCCCAACGCTATGTTCCCTGAGAGAAAGATTTCCGTCGAGCTGTAGAGGCAACCGATGACCAGGTCCGCACTCATGCTCAGGTTCAACTCTACGGTGCTGGAGCCGGTGCCATAAGTCGCATAAATGCCGTTGGTGATCGCGATCGTGGTCAAACTGCGCAGCGTGTAACCGTTGCCGGAGACCGTGATCGAGCTGAGGTTCAGCGAACCCATGTTGTTTGTGTTCAACAAATTGGCCGCTCCTGGGGGAAAAACCAAGTCATCGCCAGCCGTCGGGGGGCTGTTCTCAGCCCAGTTCTGCGCGGCACTCCAATAGGGACTGTAACTGCCATCCCACGTGCGGGTGGCCGCTGATGCGGGTAAACACACTAAAACGCCAGTAATCAAACACCTCACGACGAACCTGAACAGAACCCTTGAGAAACAAGCATTTTGAATCGCATCGTAGCATTTCATAACAGAGCCTTCATCTAATGGTTTGCAATACAGGTCAACTCTTTATCCAACGCTCCTAACATGCCCGAGAGTCGAATTTCCCGCGTAGTGGTGCAGATCCGACACCCTTCTGCCCTAATAATCCGGCCACGGCACGGTCTTACCCGAACCAACGGCTTACTATGAGTTTTGGGATTGTTTTTATTTCATAATCTAAGACTTCCTTTTTGTCAAGTACCGAAAACAACCTAAAACAACCGAAAAGGATGTCGATGAACTGCAACACCGAAAGGCTTTATTCACTAGACTGGGAGGGACGATGGCTTGTAGCGCAGCTGTATCCCTAGCGGCCAGAAACCCGCCACCGTCAATCCATTAGCGTTGGGTCCGAGCAAGGACCCGCTGAAAACGGGCGCGGTTATAGCGTTGGGTCACGATGCAAGGAAGATTGACGGCAAGGGCATAACTCGTCATGACCACATCCGCCCATAAGGGGTTCCACAAAAAGAAGATCGGAGCACAGCCAATGGCACACCAGTGGCAAAGCTCGCCCCGCCATGTCTCGGAAATGAAACGTCGGAAATACTCGGGACTGCTGACCGCAAGACTGCCCTTGGGGAAACCTCCGGGGAGCCATCGCGCCCCATCGGGAAGCCAGTCTTTCCACAGTTTGACACCAAGCATCCGCTCGTAAAAACGCCCGCCCCGCTCCCATGCCTGTGCACCGGCCGAGTGGAACCATTCCGAAGGCATTCGGGTGAAAAGCCAGGCGAGGCCGAACTGGATCAAGGGCCAGCCGGCCACGTTCAAGGCAATCACCCAGCCAATGGGAAGGTCAATCGGCACGAATTTCGCGTCCTTTCCAACGAACCTGTTTGCCTGAACGCAGCGCGGACCAGGCAAAGATCACGAAAAAGAACGTCAGAGACACCGGATACAAAAAGGCATAACGGAAGGACCCCACCTTCCGGCTGAACCAGATCACTTGCATGGCGCACAAAAGATAAGCCGCACCCCAGCGCAACCAATCGCCTGTAAGGAGCCACCCCAACGGGGCGAGCATCAGCCCGGATTTCCAGGCAATGATCAGGAGCAGAACCCCGGGAGGAGTCTGACCTGCGCCCGAGGCAAACGCCTTGGTCCAGCCTTCGATCAACTCCCGCAGCCCGTTCGGGTACATGCGGAAGGCAAACACGCCCCGACCGGCCGCGCTGCCCACTGAAATGCCACAGGCAATGAATTCGTTTGATAATTGCAAATTCTCGAGGATCCGCCCCTTCACAGCCCCGTGTCCACCGGCGCGTCTATAACTCTCCGCATCCACAAGCAACATTTGCCCGAACAAACCACCCGGCACCGTGCCCATAACCATGTTCAGGTTGAAGAACAATGAGAGCTCCTCGTAGGGCTTCTGTACGCTGTGATATGGACATAGCGAGAAGGCCCCGCCCTGGTAATTGGCAAGGATGCGGACCAACCCGGCAGGCCCGAACCAGGCATCGGCATCGACGAACAACAAGAGCTTTCCTTTGGCCGCAAGCGCCCCCTGGTGGCAGGCCCAGGTCTTGCCGCGCCAGCCGTCCGGCAGGGGCCTGGAGGCAATCACCGTCGCCCCAAATTCTGCGGCGACGGCGCTCGTGCGATCGGTAGAGCCATCGTCCACCACCAGGATTTCCAGCGGGCGAATGGGTTGATTCGCCAGCGATTGAAGAAGCTTAGGCAGATTCCTTTCTTCGTTGCGAGCCGGTATAATCACGCTTACGTCCTTGTCCTGGTCGTGACTCCGGGCGGGCACACAGGATCGAAGCCGCGGTAGCAGAAGGAAACCCGCAGCCCACAGAATCATCGCTGCGATCCACAGGATCATGCTCGATCCCATGCGACGATCTTCCTGGCAACGTTTTGCCCGCAAAGCACCACCATGGGCATGCCACCGCCGGGATTCACCGAACCGCCGACAAAGAACAGATTCGGATACCTGGTACTTTGTTTTGGCGCTTTGAAGGCGAGGTTCTTAAACCGGTCGGTGACCACTCCGTAGATAGATCCTTTGTTGGAGTAATACTGCTCCCGAATATCCAGCGGCGTCCAGCAGTGCTCGAACACAACGTGCTTGCGCAAATCGACCAAGCCCATTCGCTCAAGCTTGTCCACAACACGTTCCTTGAGCTTGAGGTATTCCTCTCGCGCAATCGGGCGCGAGTCATCAATATGCGGAATGTGCGGCAGAATCTTCAGGCAATCACACCCCGGCGGCGCCACAGTGGAGTCCGTCTTCGATGCGGCCACCAGGTAGATGGTCGGGTCCGGCGGCAGTTCGCGCTTCCGAAACACGGTGTGGAAATGCTCTTTCTGGTGTTGGGAATAGAAGAAGTTGTGGTGTGCCAACTGCGGGTACTGGCAATCCAGCCCCAACTCAAGCACCAGTCCTGAACACGCCGGCTCGAACCTGTCCAGCGACCGCAAAAAAGACGCATCCTCGCGCAGCAGGCTCTTGTAGGCAGGAATCACCTCCATGTTCGAGACGATAATGTCGGCAGGGTGAAATTCGCCTGTTTTGGTTGCTATCCCCGTAACCTGGCTGCCGCTCCTCCGGATCTCGGCGACTTCGCTGTTAAGCCGCACCGAAATGCCAAGTTCGTTCATAAGCCGCTGAAGGCCCACTGCAATATTGTACATGCCGCCGTCCACGTACCACAAATCGTAACGAAACTGAATGGTTGACATGCAGTTCATGAAGGCCGGCGAATGATAAGCGGATGAGCCCACGTACTTAATGAAGTAGTCGAAGATATCCTGCATATGGCCGGTTTTCAGGCAGCGCCTCACACCCCCGTGCATCGTGCGAAACAGATCGAATTTCAAAAAATTCCCAAGCCCGTAAAACTTTCGAAAATCCCCCGACGTATCCAACCCCTGCTCGAAGTAGCCTGCGTTGACCAGGTCGTAGAGGTCGGCGGAATACTTTAGGAATCGCCTCACGTTTTCGGGATCCTCGCCGACCTTGCGCGCCTCATCGGCCATGCGGTCGGGTTCGGGATAAAGGTCCACGACTTTGCCATCCTCAAAAAAATTGCGCCAGTGCGGGCGAACAGTGCGAATAGGTATGTAATCACTCATCTTCCGCCCGCTGCGCTCGAAAAGCCGCGCAAAGATGTGTGGCAATGTCAGGATGGAAGGACCAAGGTCAAAACTGTAGCCTCGCTCTTTGAGAACGTTCAGCTTCCCGCCGATTTTTGCATTCTTTTCGTAAACGGTTACGGCATATCCCTCCTGTGCCAACGAAATGGCTGCCGATAATCCGCCCAGCCCCGATCCGATGACGATAACCTGCTTTTTTCTCATGTTTTGCTCTTTTCCTTCCTTGTGACTCGTCCGAGCCCCTCTGTTGCCATGTGGTCCGCCGGATGCTGCATCAGCGCCTTGCGATAATATCCCGCCGCAGACAGCAAATCTCCCAGCAGCTCATAGGTGCGCGCAATAAAAGTGCAGCAACTGCTCGCTCCCCAGCGCGGTTCGCTCGGGCCGCCGGGGCGCCTCGACTCAGACTCGAAAAGCTTTTCCGCCTCCAGCAGAGTGGCCAGAGCTTCGCGCCGGGCAGAAGCGCTTTTTGCGGTATGCAACTGGCATGTGCCCAGCAGGTAGCGCACGCGAGGGTTCTCCGATCCGTTGGCCAGGGCTTTTCGCGAATGGGCTTGTATCCGAGGGCCAAAGCGCACCGCCCGGAACACACTGCCCTCGATCTTCATGCCGTAAATCGTCCCCAGCAGGGCGTGACTCTCGGCGTGCCGGTCATCCAGCCTCACGGCAATGTTCAGCGCGTTCAGGGCACCCTCCATCGCCGCCGCAGCGACCTGTCTGTTCGCATGGGTGGACGGCAGCGACCTGGCATGGAGCATGCAGTGAAACTCAGCCACGCCCAGCCAATAAAAACTGACGCATGATCCCGGATTGTTCGTGGACGCTCGTCGAAACAAATCAGCTGCCGCCACAAATCGAGTGCCATCCCAGGACTGATAGGCCGCGTTGAATTCCTGCACACCCGCAAGGACGAGTTTGTCCGCGTGACTATCCGCCTCCGCCAGCAGCGTGGGGAGCAACATCAAGATTGGCAGCCAGAGACGCATGCTTGACGACCTTGTACGCGAAAGAGGATGATTCTCCAAGCTGATTATGGATATAGCCCCCGCAATTGCGCGCCAGCGCCAGTTCTTTCAATCCGGCGCCACGCATTCGTTCGATTTTCGTCGCAAGCAATTGCAAAAGCTGCACAACGCGATTCAGATACACGAGACGGCGCTGATCACAGCGCTTCACTCGGATCTGCGGAAATCTCCTACCGAGGCCTACGCCACCGAAATTGGTGTCGTGCTCAGCGAAATCCGCCACGCCTTGCATCACCTGCCCTCCTGGATGAAATCGCGCCGGCGTCGGGCGCCTTTGCTGGCATGGCCGGCGCGGGCCACACTCCTGTTCGAGCCCTATGGTGTGGTTCTGATTATCGGGCCGTGGAACTACCCCCTTCAACTGCTGCTCGCACCCCTCGTCGGAGCCATAGCGGCCGGCAACTGCTCCATACTCAAGCCATCCGAATTCGCGCCACACACCGCGTCAGCCATTGGCGAACTGGTCGCCGCTGCGTTCCCGCCGGAGTATCTCACGGTAGTTTCCGGCGGCCGTCCCGTTGCCGAGGCGCTGCTGCGCGAGAAGTTCGACCATATCTTTTTCACAGGCAGCACCACGATTGGTCGTGCCGTTATGACAGCGGCAGCGCAGCACCTCACCCCTGTCACCCTGGAACTCGGGGGAAAGTGTCCTTGCCTCGTCTGCGCGGACACGCCAATAAACACTACCGCGCGACGGATTGTTTGGGGTAAATTCCTAAATGCAGGGCAGACATGCGTTGCCCCGGATTTCCTGCTTGTGGATCGCCGTGTTCGTCAGGAGTTAGTCGAAGCAATGAAACGTGCGTTGATCGAGTTTTATGGCAATGACCCTCAGAAGAGTCCGGATTATGGCCGCATTATCAATCGTAAACACTTCGATCGGCTTACGGCCCACCTTGGAGCGGGCCATGTCATCCATGGCGGACAGCATGATGCGGCCGACCTTTTCATTTCCCCGACCCTGATGACCAACCTGTCGGCTGAGGCGCCGCTGATGCAGGAGGAGATTTTCGGCCCGATCCTGCCAATCCTTGAGTTTGATGCACTTGAAGACGCGTTGGAAATGCTCCGAAACAAGCCTGTTCCGCTGGCGCTGTACTTGTTCTGCCAGGATCGCCGGATGCAGAACCGTGTGGTCAAAGGAACACGCTCCGGCGGGATCTGTATCAATGATACGGTTGCCCACATCATCGGCAAAGATCTTCCGTTTGGCGGCCTTGGGGAGAGCGGTTTTGGCTCCTATCACGGCAAGGCGAGCTTCGACTGTTTCACTCACCAGCGTTCCGTGCTTCGCCGCTCGTTCGCTTTTGATTCCAGGTTGCGGTATCCGCCAGCGCGGGTGACACTCCCCATGTTAAAACGAGCCTCGCGATTCCTGTTCGGCGGTTGAGATTGTCATATCGCCGCCTTTCGAGTATCCATTGCGCATGTCACATCGAGTTTTGATCGTCGGCGCAGGTCCGGGTGGCCTGGCGGCTGCAATGCTTCTGGCAAAGGCCGGGCTCAAGGTCACCGTGCTCGAGAAGCAACCGCATGTGGGTGGTCGAACCTCCGCCATCGAGGGCAACGGCTACCGTTTCGATCTCGGCCCAACCTTTTTCCTTTACCCGCAAATCCTGCAGGAGATTTTTCAAAATGTGGGACGTGACCTCTTCAAGGAAGTCCCAATGACCCGGCTGGACCCCCAATACAAGCTGGTTTTCGGCGCGGGCGGGGAATTAAACGCCACCTCGGACATCGAGCGCATGGTAGCCGAAATTGCGAAAATTGCGCCTGCGGATGCCCCGCAGTTCCGCCGCTTCATGGATTACAACCGCGTGAAGCTCGAGAAGTTCGCCCCGTGTCTGCAGATGCCGTTCCCTGGCTGGACGAGCCTGGTCAGCCTCCGACTGCTTAAAGTGTTGCCTCTTCTCAAGCCGTGGAAATCCTTGCACGCAGAACTCGCGAGCTTTTTCAACGATCCGCGGCTGCAACTGGCATTCACCTTTCAGTCGAAGTATCTCGGCATGTCACCGTTCCAATGCCCGAGTCTGTTCTCCATTCTCTCCTTCCTCGAATACGAGTACGGCATTTGGCACCCGGTTGGAGGATGCAGTTCGCTCACCCTGGGAATGGCGCGGGTTGCCCGGGAACTCGGCGTTGATATCCAGCTGAATACTCCTGTCGAAGAAATCATTTTCGATCGCCGCCGCGCTGTTGGCGCGCGAACGCCCAATGGCGCACTGCGCGCCGACGCCGTGATCATGAACGCGGACTTTGCCAGAGGCTTGACGCGTCTTGTGCCGCAAAAACTGCGTCACCGATGGACAGACGATACCGTTGCGAAAAAAGACTACTCCTGTTCGACGTTTATGCTCTACCTTGGCGTTGAAGGGCGGTTCGACCATTTGGCACACCACAACATCTATGTCGCAAAGGATTATCGGCGAAACCTGGACGAAATCGAGCGGCAGCACGTTTTGTCAGAGGACCCTTCCTTTTATGTGGAACATCCCGTGCGCACAGACGCCACAATGGCGCCGCACGGACACAGCGCCTTGTATGTTTTGCTGCCCGTCACCCACCAGCATCCCAATGTGGATTGGAACAGGGAGCGTGCCCGGTACCGCCAAGTGGCGTTGCGGCAACTGGCAAAGATCGGCCTCCATGACATTGAGTCACGCATCCGCTTCGAACGAATTGTCACCCCCGCAGATTGGGAGAGCAAGGTGGATGTGTATCGGGGCGCCACCTTCAACCTGGCACACAGCTTCTCCCAAATGCTGCACCTGCGTCCGCGAAATCGTTTCGAGGAATTCGAGCGGATGTATTTGGTGGGCGGGGGCACCCACCCCGGCAGCGGCCTCCCGGTTATATTTGAATCCTCCCGGATCAGCGCGCGCCTGCTGCTCGATGACCTGAAGCTGAGTTAGACCTTCGCGCCTGCGGTGACCATCTAATCCGGAGTCGCGGCGGGTTTTGACATGTCACCAGAGTGGCGTTATTGGTTGTTTACCTTGAAACTGCCGGGCGCGAACAAAACGAATGACCATTATGCAACTCAAATTCGACTTACTCATCGTGTTGGAAAACCTGCGGCGTGGAATCATGGTCACCGATGTGACCCTTGATGGGCCAGCAGGGCCCCGCATCATTTACGTGAACCGCGCGTGGCTAAAGATGACGGGCTACAACCGGGAGGAACTCAATGGCAAAACGCCACGTCTTTTGCAAGGCAAGCACACAGACCGGGCAGTCGTGGGTTCGCTAAGGCAAAAAATGCTCAACCGGGAAGTCTTTCACGGGCAGACGTGGAATTACCGCAAGAGCGGCGAACCGTTCCTCATGAACTGGTATTGCTATGCCGTTTACGGTGAGCGCGGCAAGCCCATCTATTACGTGGCGGAACAGGAGGATATCACCCGCCTTGAGGAATTGCGCATGAAGCAAAGGCTGCTGAATGATCCTCTTGATTCCGAAGCGGCGCGCTTCTTTTCTGTGATTGCAGAATGGAAAGCCTCGCGCAAAGGCGCCTGAGAATAGTGTCGCCTGCCGAGCATTCATCTCGCCTGCGGGTCCTGGTTACGGGCGCCACAGGTTATATTGGCGGGCGGTTGGCGCCACGGCTTCTCGAAGCGGGCCACGAGGTACGGTGTCTGGCAAGAGACCCGGCCCGGTTGGATGGCCGTCCCTGGCTTGCTCAAGTGGAAGTCTTTCGCGGGGACTGCCTCGATCCTGAGGGCTTGCCCGCCGCAATGAGCGGCATAGACGTTGCCTATTACCTGGTTCATAGCATGGCTGCGGGACGAGATTTTGAACAGCGTGACATCGTGGCCGCGCATCACTTCGGGCTTGCAGCGAGGGCCAATGGCGTACGTCGAATCATTTATCTTGGAGGATTGGGCGATCCCTCAACAGCTCTCTCGTCCCACCTGCGTTCCCGTCAGGAAACGGGGGAGACCCTGCGGAAAGCAGGTGTGCCTGTTACTGAATTTCAGGCTGCGGTAATCGTCGGCTCCGGCAGTCTCTCATTCGAGATCATCCGTTACCTTACCGAGAGGCTGCCGATCATGATCTGCCCGCGCTGGCTGTACACACGGGCCCAACCCATCGCCATCCGGAACGTGCTCGACTACCTCGTGGCCGCCCTGGACAATCCGGACAGCGAGGGAAAACGCATCGAAATCGGAGGCGCGAACGTGCTGACCTATGGCGATATGCTGCGAGGCTATGCTCGCGCGCGCGGGTTGAGGCGCTGGTTGATTCCTGTGCCTGTGCTGACCCCCAGGCTCTCATCATATTGGGTTCACCTCGTAACCCCGATTCCGGCAAACATCGCGCGCCCGCTCATTGGCGGTCTGCGCAACGATGTGGTTGTGCAGGATCATTCGGCCCGGCGCCTGTTCCCGCAGATCACGCCGCTCGCTTATGACGAGGCCGTGCGCCTGGCCCTGACCAACCTTGATTCCGGACGCATCGAGACCGCCTGGAGCGACGCTGCGGCCAGCAGCCAGGGAGATTCCACTCCCGTCACGCTCTCCGTCCAGGAAGGCATCATCCGTGAACGACGGCAGGTCAACGTCGATGCGCCAGCGGGAATCCTCTATCAAGCGTTTGTCAGGCTGGGCGGGGCCACGGGCTGGCTTTGCATGGATTGGGCATGGCGCTTGCGCGGATTCCTCGATCGCCTGGTCGGAGGAGTTGGCTTGCGTCGCGGTCGGCGTGATCCACAAGGTGTGCGCGTCGGTGACGCGCTGGACTTCTGGCGCGTCGAGGCTTTGGAGCAAGGTCGCATGATTCGCCTGCGAGCTGAAATGAAAGTGCCCGGGCGTGCCTGGCTGGAATTTCGTGCCGACCCACTACCAGGCGGCTTTTCGCGCCTCACTCAGACAGCCTTCTTTGCCCCCCGGGGCCTCGCGGGACTCCTTTATTGGTACCTTCTGTATCCGATTCACGGGGTCATTTTCAGTGGCCTGGCGAAAAACCTCGCTCGCGACGCCAGGCTGCGCCGGAATCAGTAGCAACAAGTCTCGTCGTTCGGACGGTAATCCAGCTTTTTCTTTACACGGTGCGGTTTGCAGGTTGGAATCCCACTGCGGGAGCAGTTTGCCCTCTCACCGGTCTCAAACCACGGACGGTTGGCCCACGCGTTTCCCGTTCAAGTGAAATATAAGCGTATATCAGTAATACTCGCTCTTCTGGCTGTTATCGGCCCGTTCTCGGTCGATACGTACTTCGCATCGTTTCCGGACATCGCCGCGCATTTCCGGATCACGGAACTGCGGGTGCAGCAAACGCTGAGCTTCTACCTGGTGGCACTCGCGGCGATGAATCTTTTTCATGGATCTCTTTCAGATTGTCTTGGACGCCGACCGGTGATCGTCCTGTCGCTCGTCATCTATACCGTCAGCGCTGTAATCTCCGTAGCCGTCGAGAGTTTCGAGTTGCTGCTGCTCTTACGCAGCCTCCAGGGCTTATCCGCAGGCTCGGGAATGATCGTGGGGCGTGCGATCATCCGCGACTGCTTTGCGGGACCCGAGGCGCACAGAGCGATGGCGCAGGTCACCGCCGTCAGCGGGATCGGTCCCATTGCTGCCCCCATTGTCGGCGGTTGGCTGCACCTGTGGTTCGGATGGCGCGGGCCATTTGTGTTCCTCGCCTTCCTCGGTGCGGCATTGTGGGCCATGTGCTTTTTCGGATTGCCGGAAACACTGGCTAAAGAATCGCGCCAACCATTCCACGCGAGCAAACTGCTGCGCTCATACCTGAAAGCCATATGTCACCCGGCATTTATCCTGATCTGCCTCTCGGTGGGACTTGGAGGCGGCGGTTTCCTTTTGTATGTGGCCACGGCCCCGGATGTGGTTCTCAACATTTTAAAGCTTTCCGGGACACAATTCGGCTGGGTCTTTGTGCCAATGGTTTCCGGGTTGATTGCAGGTTCGGCTCTGAGTGCTCGACTTGCCGCGCGCGTGCCGGCAGGCAAGCTGGTATTTCGAGGCTTCTGCCTCATGGCTCTCGGCGCCGCAATAAACATGGTGGTAAGCCTCTGGTTCATGCGCCTTCCATGGGCCGTGATCGGCTTGCCGGTTTACACGTTCGGCTTCGCCCTGATGGCCCCGGTCGCCACCATCCAGGCGCTGGACCTCAACCCCACACGAAAGGGACTCGCATCTTCACTGCAAGGATTCATCCAAACCCTCATCTTTGCCGCCATGGCCGCATTCGTCTCGAAGTTGGTTCACGGTTCTGCTCCCCGTCATGGAGTCGCGCTGCTTATCCTTATGGCGTTTAGCTACCTGGCCTGGTACGGCTATGCCGCCCTTTCGCCGCGCGATGACTCGCCCAACACGGACGAAATGGATCCAGCGGCTGCAGTCGATCCTACTGGCAGTGTCTGACAAGTGTCCCCGAAGCTCCCCTCCACCCCCGAACACGGATTGCCGAATCCTGATGTGATTTGTGCGCGGTTCTTGGGTTTTAACACCACCTCCACGCCGGACGCCCCCGCGGACGAAAACGCCGGAGCCAACATGTGCGAAAAGCGTCTCCTTGACTCCCGCGACGATGGGGGATACAAGAACCATTAACAACAGAACTTTTATGCCTGATCTCAAGAAGCTCTACGAAGCCGTGGTGAACGGCGATGCAAAGTCGGCCAAGGAAATCACTCAGGAAGCGCTCAACTCAGGGACTGATCCACTGGCCTTGGTGAATGAGCAAATGGTGCCCGCGATGGACGAGGTGGGCCGCCGTTTTGAAGCCAATGAATACTTCGTGCCGGAGCTTTTGATCTCTGCCCGTGCCATGAAAGGCGCCCTCGACCTGATCCGTCCGCTCCTTACTGCGCGCGGCGATCAACCGGCTGGCCGCGTGGCGATCGGGACTGTCAAAGGCGACCTGCACGACATCGGCAAGAACCTCGTCGCTTCCCTCCTTGAGGGCGGGGGGTTCGAGGTGATCGATCTCGGCGTGAACGTCCCGCCTGAAAAGTTCATCGAGACGGTCCAAACAAGGAACGCCAACATCGTCGCTATGTCGGCCCTGCTTACCACGACAATGCCCGCCATGAAAACGACCATCGAAGCCATGAAGCAGGCCGGCGTTCGAGACAAGGTTAAAGTCCTGATCGGTGGTGCGCCGATCACTCAGAAGTACGCCGATGAAATCGGGGCAGACGGCTACAGTGAAAACGCTGTCGGAGCTGTCGCCCTCGCGAAGAAAGCTGTAGCTGGCTCTTGACTCAATGCATCCACTGCTCCAGGAGCTAATGGCCAGCGGACCGGTCCTTACGGACGGCGCCTGGGGAACCCAGCTTCAAGAAAAAGGTCTCACCCCGGGTGAATTTCCAGACGCCTGGAATCTTTCAAATCCAACCAAGGTCGAGGAGGTTGCCCGCGCCTATGTGAGCGCCGGGAGCAAGGTCATTCTCACAAACACATTCGGATCAAACGCCATCCGCCTGCGTGAAATCGGCATGGAAGGCCACCTTGCCGAGATTAACAGGGCCGGGGTGAGGATTTCGCGGCAGGCTGCAGGACGAGAATCGCGCGTTTTCGCCTCGATCGGTCCTACAGGCAAGCTTTTGATGAACGGGGATGTGACCGAACAGGAAATGACAGATGCCTTTGACGCACAGGCGCGCGCCTTGGCGGAAGCCGGCGCGGATGCCCTGGTAGTTGAGACGATGTCCGACCCCGATGAGGCTCGCCTTGCAGTGGCAGCAGCCCGGAAGACGGGTTTACCGATCGTTGCATGCATGGTGTTTGATTCCGGCAGGGACAAGGACCGCACGATGATGGGCAACACGCCCGAGCAGGTTGCGCAGATACTCACCGACGCGGGTGCGGACGTCATCGGCGCCAACTGCGGACAGGGCATTTCGGGCTTTCCGGCCATTTGCCGAAGGCTGCATTCCGCCACGGACAAGCCAATTTGGATCAAGTCCAACGCGGGTTTGCCCGAAATGATCCATGGCAAAGCCCATTATGCCACCTCCCCCGAAGAATTTGCGAAATGGGTGCCGGAACTGGTTCGGGCTGGAGCCGCTTTTATTGGCGGATGCTGCGGAACCTCCCCTGCTTTTATCGCCGCCGCCCGTCGGCAGCTTTAACAGATTTTATGAACAGCCGGGATAGAGTGTTGGCTCATATTATGGGCGACCCAGTGGACCGCCTGCCACTCATGCCCATCACCATGATGTTCGCCTGTGCGCATATCGGCGCTCTTTACAGGGATTACTGCACCGATTACCGCGTCCTCGTGGAAGGTCAGATCCGCACCTCCGAGGCCTACGGCTTCGATTATGTAAACACCATGTCCGATCCGGCCCGGGAAGCGGCGGACTGCGGGGCGGTTGTGCGCTACTTCGACCATCAACCGGTCGCGCTGGCTGAAGATGAGGCGCTGCTGGCGGACAAAACAAGGTTGGCAAAGCTTAAAATCCCTGATCCCCTCAGCGGCGGCCGCATGCACAATGGCATTCACGCACTGGCAATGTTCAAGGAGCGCATCGGAAAAGAAAAGATCGTCGAAGGTTGGGTGGAGGGCCCGATCGCCGAAGCCGCGGATCTGCGTGGAATTAACACCCTCATGACGGATTTCTTCGACGACCCGCCATTCGTCCGTGATTTGTTTGAGTTCGTGGTCGAAATGGAACTCCGCTTTGCGCGGGAACAGGTGCGGGCTGGTGCTGACATGATTGGGCTGGGGGATGCAGCCGCATCGCTGGTCGGTCCGCAAATCTACAAGGAGTTCGTGTGGCCTTACGAAAAAAAGCTCGTGGATGGCATCAAGGCCGCCGGTGCGGGGGTTCGCCTGCACATCTGTGGCGACACCCGAAAAATTGCGGGAGACATGAGCCAGCTTGGCTGTGTGATCGTGGACCTCGATTCGCTCGCGCCCATCAAGGATGCCCGAAGCCAAATGGGTCCCGACCAGATTATCCTCGGCAATCTTAACCCTGTGACGGTCCTTAAAAACGGCAGCCCGGACCTGGTTCGAACCGAGGTCGCCAAATGCCACGAAGCAGCCGGCAAGCGGTTTATCGTGGGTGCCGGATGCGAAGTGCCCAGAGACACCCCACCCGAAAACCTGCGAGCACTTTGTGATTACGCCCGCTCGACCGAGCCATAATCTGCAAAAGCCCGATTCTCCCGCAAACAGAACGGCTGGCAGCGCGAAGCCCCAGACGTTCTCCACCGTTTTCTCAAACTGCGATTTTCGGAGGACACCTCGATGGATCAGGCACCCATGCCATCTTCAAAAGATCCGGCGGCAAGTGGGAAGCAAAGGTTGTCCCGCACGTACTGGATACCATTTGCACTGGTGGCGTCCAGGTCGCGATAGGCGCTCTCGGCCTCGACAACCAGCGGAGCAGACTTCTTGCCCATCACCTGGCAGTAGCGTTGCGGATAACCCACGTGGATCATCAACTCCGCGTAACGCGTCATGTTCAGATCCCCGGACGGAATATCCACGAACTGCATAGCCCGCTTTTGCCAGCCAGGTTCCATGATCCGCAGCGGCAGGCCGGGACGGATCACATGATTCTTCACGTGGCAGGCATACACGCGCGATGCGACCTTCAAAAAACGCGTCTCGAAAGTCTCGCCCTCCCAGCAATGGGATGGGTCCGCATTGACACCAAGGCATTTATCGCCATCGCAAATCTCGACGAGCATGTTGAAGTCGTCCGCGCACATGGCGGCAGTGCCGGGATGAATCTCGTGGCACAGGTAGATGCCGAGCTTGTTCGCATGCTGACGAATCTTCGCGGTCTTTTTCACGAAGCGTTCCTTGCCTTCCTGGATGAGGTCGTAGTCGCCCCCGGCCCAGAAACCCCACGGATAACCCGTGGCCAGTTCCCAGCCAAACGCCACGCCCCAGAACATCGGAACAATCTTCACACCCAATTCCGCGCACAGATCCAACAGGCGCAGCACGTAATCCTCCGCCCATTTCTCGATCTGGTCAGGGGATTTCTTCACCAAATCCGGGGGGATAAATGGCCGGACGGTCGGGCTTCCGGTCCATGCCGTCGTTTGCACCCAGATCGGACAATGCGCCGAAACACCGTCCAGACTCAACTTTGCCTTCGCAAAAGTTTCTTTGATCTCCCTTGCCGTCTTAAAACCGCCCTTATCATTCTGAAGCATGAAATTCGACGGTTGCGCGCCGGCAGCGCCGGATTTCTTGGCATAAGCCAGGAATTGCGCCAGGGATTTTGCGCCATGCTGGGCGCCCTCAATGCTGGAATGGAAGAGATTTTCAGCCATAAGTTCTAAGAGTTTTTGTTTTTGTTGCTGTTACCGATGAAAGACCAATATCGCGAAAGCCAACCCGTGAAAAGAGCAAAATACCGCCCTTGCACAACGACACGGCCCGACGGGCCTCATTCAGACCATTCATCCTATGCGCCCCGGACCAACCCGCCCAGGATTGCCGCTCTTCTTGTTTCCTTCCGTGATGAAAACCAGCAAAACCTTTTCTTGCCTCGCCGCTGCGGTTCAATAAGGTTCTTGTCCATGATCATTCAAGCCATTTCGTCGCGGACATGTAAAAGCCTTGCACTCATTATTTGCGCTATGTTGATCTCATTTCCAGCGCTGGCTGCCACCGCTGCGGCGGTCAGCACCGAAAGTCTGATCGATGAAATGGTGAGCATGGAGACAATGGCGGAATTCCCAACGCCCAGCTACACCTGCAAGCAATTCTCGTCCTATGAACCCGCATCGAAGTCGCCCTCCCAGGACTGGTTTGCAAATGGTGATGCCGGCCATTTCATCCGGATCGAAGAAACGGCCAATGGCAAAGAGCACGTTATGATGGACACCGCCGGTCCCGGAGCCATTGTCCGGATCTGGTCGGCCAATCCCGCGGGAAAGCTCCGCATCTACATCGATCATAAGCCAACCCCGGAGATTGCAGCGGAGATGTCAGATCTGCTGGGCGGGAAATTTCCCGGCCTCCCCCGCCCTATTGCCGGCGAATACAGCAGGGGTTGGAATCTCTACTTTCCGATTCCCTATGCCAAGCACTGCAAAGTGACCAGCGACAAGGGTGGTTTTTATTACCATGTGAATTACCGGACGTATGAAAAGGGAACGCAGGTAGAACCCTTCAGACAGGGTCTCCTTGAACAGAGAGGACGCCTTGTGGGCAAAGTCGCAGCACTCGCCGCCACGCTTTCCAACCCCTCAGAATCCGCTCCTTCGGGACGGACAGAACCTTTTGAGGCCGCCATCGCCCCTGGCGAAAGCGAGGTAGTGGAATTCACCGGACCGGCAGCGATCGCGCGCGCGGTGGCGAGAGTGAAAGCTTCGAGCACCGAAACAGCCTTGCGCGGGCTCATTCTGCTCGCAACCTTCGACGATGAAAATTGTGTGGAGGTTCCCATCGGTGACTTCTTTGGCTCCGCCCCGGGGATCAACGCGTTTGAAACCTTGCCGCTTGGAATGTCCAGGGAAGGGGCCGTGTTTTCACGGTGGTTCATGCCCTTCAAGAGATCGGCCGTATTAAAGCTTTGGAACACCACAACGGAACCCGTCACGGTCAGCGGGGAGTTGATTGTTGCACCATACCAGTGGACGGAAAAATCCATGCATTTTCGCGCAAACTGGCGTGCGGAGTTTGATGTGCCCACCAGGCCGATGCAGGATTGGAACTACATCACTGCAGAGGGCCGGGGAGTATTTGCCGGCGCCTCGTTCGCCATCGACAATCCCGTAAGACAATGGTGGGGCGAAGGGGATGAAAAGATTTACGTGGATGGCGAGAGCTTTCCGAGCCATTTCGGCACGGGCACGGAGGACTACTACGGTTACGCCTGGTGCTGGCCCGGTCTTTTTACGCACGCCTACCATTCACAATCGCGCTGCGACGGCCCCGGAAACCATGGGCGCACCAGCGTGAACAGGTTTCACATCATTGACCGCATCCCCTTCAACACGAGCTTTAAGTTCGATATGGAACTATGGCATTGGCATGAAAGCACAAAGGTGAACATGGCCGTGACTACATACTGGTATGGGCGTCCCGGTGCAAAGGCTGCGAACCAACCTGTCACCCCCGAACTCGCCGTGGTGCGCCCGATCAAGCCGTACGTGGTACCAAGAGTCAAGGGCGCTATCGAGGGCGAAGACATGACGATCGCGAAGGTCTCGGGAGTCGCTGCACCACAGGATTGGGGCGGCTTGAGCGGAGAAAAGCACCTTTGGTGGCACAAGGGCTTCGGCCCTGGAGACACACTTGCAGTCCATTTCCCCGCCCCGGACCCTGGCACTTACCGGGTTTACGCCCGCTTCCTTACGGCAAAGGATTACGGCATCCACCAGCTTTCCATCAATGGAACCAAGGCGGGTGAACCCATGGACTTTTACAGCCCAAAAATTGCGGCAACAAAGGAAAAAGACCTTGGAGTGTTTCTTTTGGATAAGGAAGCCAACACGTTCCAAGCCACTGTTATGGGGGCAAACCCAAAAGCCATCAAGTCCTACATGCTTGGGCTCGACTATCTGAGGCTGGAGAAGCAGTAACTACCGGGCTCGCACCCTGGGGCCCACCTTTGGCCAGAACGCCATTGCGGCGGCGACAATCGCACAGGGAATAAAAGCTGCCACGAGCCCGGACAGGTAATTGCTCGATACCTTCTCGCTCGTGTATGGAATCGCCACGGCGTGGGCGAGCCCAACGGTAATCATGCAGAGGGTCAGCCCCGCCAATCCGCCCCAAAGTGCTCCTACCCACATCGCGTTCCCGTTCCATCTCGCGACAAAGGCGAACATCACCGAAATTATCAACGTTGTGAGGATTATTCCACTCAGCTCAAATTCCATATCCTTAAGAAAGCCCACCTTCAGAGAAGCACAAGTGAAAAATACCCCAAAATCATGCCATTACCCCTTTAAGGGCTTCGTGCGCTCCCCGAACAGAGCCGTGCCAATCCGAACCATTGTTGACCCCTCCTCGATAGCTACCTCGAAGTCACCGGTCATTCCCATGCTTAGCACAGGCAACGGCGCCCCAAGCATATCCGAGCACTGGTCCCGCAGTTCCCGCAGCCTGCGAAACACCGGCCGAGCCTTCTCGGCGACCGGGGTCCATGGAGGTATCGTCATCAACCCGTGAATCTCGACACGTGGAAGGTTGTTGATCTCCTGAAAATCGCGCAGCATCGCTTCCGTCTCATAGCCAAATTTGCTGGCTTCGCCCACGATGTTCACCTCGATCAGGATGGGTACCCGCACGGCCGCCTGCTCGGCCCGCTTGTTAATCTCGCAAGCAAGGTCAAGGCTATCAACGCTTTGAATCATTTCGAACAGCCCCACGGCGTCCTTCGCCTTGTTACTCTGCAGATGCCCGATCATGTGCCAGCGCAGTTTTCCAGGGCAAAGCGGTATCTTCGCCTTCGCTTCCTGCACCTTGTTTTCTCCGAAAAGTGTCAGGCCGTGCTTCGCCGCCTCCGCCACAACATCCGGAGGCTGCGTCTTTGTTACTGCCATTAGAGAAATCTCGGACGGATCTCGCCCGCTTCGCTCGCACGCCTCTGCAATTCGCCGCCTGATAAACTCCAAATTCTCAGAAAAACCCATGAACGCAGCATAGGGCCATCATGCCTCGATGCCAAGCCGCCCTGTCGCTCCCAATGGGTCGCCCACACAACGACCCAGTTTCCAACCACCAAGTTTCCTTGTGACTGCCGGCCTTTGCGATCATCCTTGCTCACATGAAACCTGCACTGGGCATTTCACGCCGCGAGTTTGTAAAAGCCGCGGGAGTTGCACTGGCCGGCGCTGCCCTGCCCCTTCAAGGCGCGGTTTTGGTCACGCACCTTATCGGTTGTTACACTCGTTGCTTCGATGCGTTCGACTTCAAGACAGCCTTGGATGGCATCGCCGCGGCTGGCTACAAGCATGTAGGCATCATGACGGCTAAAGGCCCGTCGTGGGCCATTATCACCCCTGAAACAACGCTGGATCACGCCGCTCAGTTGGCGGATGAGGTCAAGCGCCGCGGTCTCAAGACGCTTTCGGTCTATGCCGACTTTGGCGCCGAGAGCGCGCGGTCTGAGCGCGAAGCGGTTCTTGCCCTGCAAAAACGCATCCAAATCTGCCAGAGATTTGAGTCGCCGCACCTTCTTCTCGGAGGCGCCGCTGATGAGAAGATTGCAAAGAACTACTACAAGGCGGTCGCAGAATGTTGCCCGGCAGCAAGGGAAGCAGCTATCATTCTCAGCATCAAGCCGCACGGAGGCCTCAACTCCACAGGTCCGCAGTGCCGCAAACTCGTCGAGGGCGTGAGTGATCCTAATTTCCGGCTCTGGTACGATCCAGGAAACATTTTCTACTACTCTGCAGGCGCACTGGACCCTGTGGAAGATTCTAAAACCGTTAACGGCATCATCTCCGGAATGTCCGTGAAGGATTTCCTTCCGCCCAAGGATGTCGTCGTCACCCCGGGAACGGGAAAAGTCGATTTCCCGAAAGTCCTGGCGAACCTGAGAGCCGGCGGATTCAAGTCCGGTCCTCTCGTGGTTGAATGTGTGAAACGCGGGGAACTCAGCGTGGTTACGGCCGAGGCCAGGAAGGCGAGACTTTTCATCGAAAGCCTCGTGGCTGCTCAATAACGGCCCAAAGCACGCCACCCCATCCGGCTGAAGGCTTTTCAATTCCAGCAGGCTCTTGCGTCTTCGCTGGAGCGCCTTTCAAGGACGACGCACATTCGTCCAATATCTCTTGAAAATGGCCTCTGTTCAGCTTCCCGAACGGGATTTCCTCCTCAACGCTGCTGCCCCGGTCGCGCACACGGCAGGCGTTGCAATCCAGCCTGAACAATTCCGGTTGAATGGGAACAAGGCGGACTTTCACTCGGATCCAGACCGATTTCTCCTCGGTCACCCAGTTCCCATACATGATAGAGGTTCCCAGGGACCCCTCCCTCTCAAAGAGTGTGGTGAACGGCCCGGTCCGTGTCACGTGGTAACCGTGACGGATAAATGTCTCTTCCACCACCCGGGTGATCTGCCCGGGCGTGTTTCCACGGAACTCGACTGACGCCAGGGCGGACGCCGAACCCGAGGTGGTCTTGCACCCGCATATCAGCAGGCAGCACGCGAGTAAACTCCAACCGCATCTCATCCCGGGACTTTAAGCGTTTTTACATCGGATGAACAGATGGAACCTTGCGAACCCCGCCCGCAGTCGTCAAGCGACCAACGCCGCCATTCTATTTCTCGCATTTCACTTTCCTAACGACCGCCTCTCTTGCTATCTTACCTCAGAATTCTTTGAAGACTTTGGTCTTCAGGATCGTCTCATTACAATCAATTCTGATTCAATGAATCATTGGCGGTGTTTTGTTCTATTTGCCCTTGCGCTCGTCACCTGTATTTCGGGGTGCAGCGCAAGGCATTACAAAAAGTCAGCCGACAAAGAGGCCTACCGGGTCATCCGCTCAAAAAGTGCGCTGGTCACCAACATGGACCCGGCTTTCACCATCGAGCAAACCAACAGCTTTCCCCTCACCGACCTGCCCGTCTCCACGAATACCCCGAACTTCCTGGGTACCGAAGGCGAACGCGAGATCAACGCCCGGGTCTTGAGCCTCGAAGATGCGCTCCTGCTCGCCGTGCGGTCCAGCCGCCGCTATCAGACAGAAAAGGAAAACCTCTACATCTCAGCTCTGGGCCTCACACTCGCCCGCCACAATTACGCCCCGATCTTCTCCGCCTCCGCGGAAGTTGCCCACGAAGTGGACTATCTCACCGGACCGGAAGCGCCCGTCAGGGACGACACCATCACAAACCTCTTCACAGTCAACTCGAATGGCAAAGACCGCGTCATCAACAGCGCCAGCGCCGGCGTGGGGGTGGACTGGCTGATTCGGGATATTGGACGGATCAGCATCGATTTCACAGTCGATGCCTTGCGTTTGGTGCTGGGAGACAGTTCAGTCGCAACCTCCTCGCGATTGGGTGGGCGGTTCACCCGTCCCTTGCTGAGAAACGCCGGATTCAAAGCGGAAATGGAGGCCCTCACCCAGGCGGAGCGAAGCCTGCTCTACGACCTCCGGTCTTTTGTTCAATTTCGAAAGGATTTCGCGGTGGATATCGCCCGCGAGTATTATGCGGTCCTCGGCGAGCGTGACGCGGCCAGGAACAGCTACCTGAACATGCAAAGCTCGAGGAAGAATGCCGAACGCAGCCGCGCACTCGCCAAAGAAGGCCGGATCCGACAGGCGGACCTCGGACGCCTTGAACAGCAGGAACTTTCGGCCGAAAGCACCTGGATCAATGCCGTTCGCAGCTACCAGAGTGCGTTGGACGGCTTCAAATTGGCTCTGGGACTTAGCATCTCCAGCAATATCGTGTTGGACGATCACGAACTGGAATCCTTGCGCATTCTGGACCCCAGTGTCAGCGTCGAGGATTCAATCAAGATAGCCCTCGCTGCCCGCATGGATTACCTGAATGCCAAGGACGCCTACGAAGACAGTTTGCGCAAGGTGACGCTTGCAGAGAACTTTCTGAAACCGCAGCTTGATTTCAGCGCCGGCGGAAGCCTGGAAAGTGATCCCTCCACCGGCGCGCTCATCGCCACACCAGACCCGTCTCGCTGGCGTTGGGATGCGGGGCTGACGGTTGATCCCGGCCTGGACCGGAAATCCGAACGCAATAGTTACACCCGAGCTGTTATCTCCCGCAACAGGGCCGCAAGGGAAATCGAGCAGGTCGAGGACACCATCCGCCTCGAGGTCCGCGATAGCTGGCGAACCCTCGATCAGGCAAAGCGAAATTTCAAAAACGCGGAAATCGGCGTTCGCCTTGCCGAGCGCCGCGTGGAAGAACAGGACATTCTGGCAGAGCTTGGCCGTGCAAACGCCCAGGACCAGGTTGATGCTCAGAACGCTCTGATCGACTCAAAAAACCTGCGTACCCAGGCAATAGTAACACACACCATGGCCCGGCTTCGCTTTTGGAATCGCCTGGGTATCCTGTTCATTAAAGACAACGGTCAGTGGGAGGAGACAAAAGATGTTGAAACCGCAAGCTCTCGTTAAATCGCTGCGCCGCCAACCCTGGTGGCGGCTTGCGCTCGCGACCATCGTGGTTGTGGGCGCCGCCGTCTGGCTCGGCACTCGCGGCGGCAAGTCCGGCCCGGATGGTCCCACGTTCGCGGCCCGTCGCGGCCCGCTGGAAATCTCCGTCATGTCCGGCGGCAGCCTCCAGGCGTTGGAATCCCAGGAGGTAAAATGCCGCGTGCGCGTCGGCAACTCAGGAACCAAAATTCTCAAAATCGTGGACGAGGGATACCTTGTCACCGAGGAAGACGTTAAGAACAAGAAGGTCTTGGTCGAGTTGGATTCGTCAGACATTGAACAGCAGATGATCACGCAGGAAATCCAGTATCAATCCGCCCTGGCCAACATGGTCGAGGCGGAACAAAACTATGAGATTCAACTCCGGCAGAATCAAAGCGATGTCATGGCTGCGGAGCAAACGGTGCGCTTCGCGCGCATGGATCTGGACAAGTTTCTCGGGGCCGAAGTCACCGCCAAAATCGTCAGGGAGTGCGGACTGGATGTCCTGCTTGCGGCAGCCATGACGAATGTCATCGAGGAACCGTCGGCCCCGCCGGAACCGCAATCTCCAACACAGCCGGGCCAGAAATCGCCGATGCTCACAAACTCCCTCCCGCGCATCATTCCAACTTCATTTCAACCCAACAGCCGCCCGGCCCGCGAGCCACGTCCCGGCCCCGGCCCCCAGCAGGCCGCCCCCCCTCCATCTCCTGCCACGCAACAATCCGAATCCGCGGAATCTTCCGGCGCGGAGGAGATCGAGCGCGACCTCCAAATCATGGCCCAGATCAAACCGGTCGATTTTTCGAAGTACGCCGACATCAAACTCCTGGGAGACGGGGAAGCAAAGCAGAAGCTCCGCAAGTTCGAGGATGACCTGCAAGTATCCAGAAAAGAGCTGGGCCAGGCCACAACCACCCTCGAGGGAACCAAGCGCCTGTTTGAGAAAGGCTTCGTGACCCGCAATGAGATGGAGCGGGATGAAATCTCTTACGAGAGCAACAGGCTCAAGGTACAAACGGCCGAAACCGCCCAGGCGCTCTTCATAACCTACGATTTCGTCAAGCAGGCTGAGGAAGCGCTTTCGAAATACGTGGACGCCGTGCGCGCCCTGGACAAAGCGCGTCGAGTTGCGGTTTCCAAGCAGGCGCAATCGAAGGCGCGGCTGCGCTCCACGCAAGGACAGCACGAGGTGCAGGCACGTCAGCGCCGCGAGCTCCGCGAGCAGCTCGACAACTGCGTGATCGTCGCCGAAAGGTCCGGTTTGGTCGTCTATGGCGGCACACGTGAGGAGTGGTACGGCAATGACGAGCGCATCCGCGAGGGCGCTACCGTCCGCGAGCGCCAGTCCATTATTACCATTCCTGACATGTCGCAAATGTCGGTGAATGTAAAAATTCACGAGAGCTACATTAAGAAGGTCCAGAAAGGGCAGAAAGCGCGGATCACGGTGGACGCTTTCCCGGATCAGATCCTCTCAGGCGAGGTGACAAAGGTTGCCGTGCTGCCTGATTCCCAGAATCGTTGGATGAATCCCGACCTCAAGATTTACAACACCACCATCACCATCAATGGCTCTCATCATTGGGCAAAACCAGGCATGAGCGCGAAGGTGCAAATCCTTGTTTCCAATATTGCAGACTGCATCTACGTTCCGCTCCAGGCCATCAACACGTCCGGCGAAAAGCAGGTTTGTTATGTCGCCCGTGGCGCCGGCTCCGAGCCCCGCGAGGTTGCTCTCGGCGAATTCAACGACGACTTCATTGAGGTAAAAAGCGGCTTGCGTGAAGGGGAGCGCGTCTTGCTGCGTCCGCCTTCCGGGGCCGAAACCGGTCCGTCCTCATCCGATAAGGAAAAGGGCAAAGCCCCGAGCAAGGAAGCGCCTGACACCCCGATTCAATCTCCCGGGAAATCGCCGGCGTCGAAAGTGTAAACTTTGAGCGGCTCAATCGTTACATTCAGCAACGTCTCCAAGACCTACCACATCGGAACGGTCACGGTGAACGCGTTGCGCGGCGTCTCCTTCACAGTAGCGCCGGGCGATTACATCAGCATTATGGGCCCCTCCGGCTGTGGCAAGTCCACCCTGCTGAACCTCCTGGGCTGCCTCGACAGGCCCAGCTCCGGCTCTTATCTCCTGGGCGGCCAGGACGTCTCCACCATGGAAGATGATGCTCTATCCGCGATTCGCGGCGCGCGTCTCGGTTTCGTCTTTCAATCCTACAACCTGATTCAACAACTCACTGTCACCGAGAACATCGAGGTGCCTCTTTACTACCAGGGCTGGTCGGAGGCGGAGTGCCGCGCCAAAGCGCGCGAGCTTGCGGCACGGGTGGGACTCGAGAACAGGCTTGACCACAAGCCATTTGAGCTCTCCGGCGGGCAGCAGCAACGGGTGGCTATCGCCCGGGCGCTGGTGAACGACCCGTTGCTGATCCTCGCAGACGAACCCACCGGCAACCTGGATTCCATTTCCGGCGCGGATATTCTCCGCATTTTCGACGACCTGAACAAGCAGGGCAAAACCATTATCATGGTCACACACGATGATGACGTCTCAAGCCGCGCCGGACGCGCCATTCGGCTCAGGGACGGCCAGATCGAAAGTGATGTCAGGCACAGATCATGAGCGATCCGCACAACATACAGGCAGACCGTGAGACGACCTTTCTTCTTGCCGCTGAGACTGCGCACCGCGTTCGTGAAATATCCGTTGGCAGGCTGATCCGCACCGTGCGGCTGGGCATGCGCAGTCTCTGGCTTCACCGCCTGCGCTCGCTGCTCACGGTGCTTGGCATTGTATTCGGCGTGTGTTCCGTGATCGCCATGCTCGCGATCGGCGAAGGGGCAAGCTACGAGGCCCAGGAACAGATCAAAAACCTGGGAAGCCAGAACATTATCCTCCGCAGCATCAAACCCCCCGAAGAGCAAAAGGCCATGGACCGCGGCAACCAAAGTTTCATCCTGCAATACGGCATCACCTACAACGACGCGCAACGCATTCAGGCCACCATTCCGGGAGTCACTGTCGTCCTTCCCGCCCGCAACGTCCGGGAATACGTCTGGAACATCAGCCGGTCCGTGGACTGCGAAGTGGTCGGCACCGTTCCATGGTATCCCGAAATGCGCAATCACAGGGTCGCCACAGGGCGATTCTTCACAAAAGCCGATATGGATGCCAGGGCGCCCGTGTGCGTCATCGGTGCCGAGATGGTCCCGATTCTGTTCCCGATCGAATCGCCCGTGGGCAAAGACGTGCGGGTTGGCTCCTATTACTACCGCGTGATTGGCGTCATGGAAGGCCGCGGCAGGATCGGGTCCGGAAGTCCCGACTCCTCAGGTGGCGCCGAAGGCCATCGAATGTTCATTCCGATCGAGACCGCCCGTGCAAATTACGGCGAAGTGCTCATGCGCCGCCGCACGGGCAGTATGGAGGCCGAACGGGTGCAACTGCACGAGGCCACCGTGAAGGTGCATTCATTGGAGCAGGTGCAGGACGTGTCGGAAGCGGTCCGGGAGATCATGAAGCGCAACCACAAGAAGATGGATTACGAAATCATCGTGCCGCTCGAACTTTTGAAGCGGGCCGAACGCACCAAGCAGATTTTCAATATCGTCCTGGGATCTATCGCCGCAATTTCACTGCTGGTCGGAGGCATCGGCATCATGAATATCATGCTCGCCAGCGTCACCGAGCGCACACGCGAAATCGGAATTCGCCGCGCCCTCGGCGCGCGCAGACAGGATATTATCGCTCAGTTCCTGGTCGAAACGGTTCTTCTCTCCGGCACCGGCGGCCTCATCGGCGTCCTGCTCGGCGTTCTGATTCCGTTCATTGTCAGCCACACGGCGGGCATGAAAACAATCGTAACTCTCTGGTCGCCCCTGCTTGCATTCACAATCTCCGCACTTGTCGGGGTCGTCTTCGGCATCTACCCCGCGATGCGCGCAGCTTCAATGGACCCCGTCGAGGCACTGCGCCACGAGTGAGAGAGAATCATTCTACCCAAACACGTTCTTCGGATGTTTCCGCCGCCCCATGATCCCATAGACGACGAGGTCCCGGACATGAACCACTAGCTGCCCCGCAAGCCAGAGAGGCACCCCGGCGATCTCCCTGCCCGCCCTGACAATTCGCCGCGAGTAACCACGGTTACCCTGCTCGCGAAAACGCTTTGCCTTTATCCCCGAGCGCACGGCCATCAGCCCGCGCAGCTTCCATCGGCGCATCAGAGTCGGCGGCCCCCCCCGCAGCGCCTCGTTCAGTCGCATTGTTTTCCACTCGTCCAGGACCAGCGCGTTGATGCTCGGCGCTTCCGAGGTGGTGGTGTTCACTCCATGCCAGCGGTATTTCGCCAACGGTCGGTGCACATGCACCAACTTTTCGCAGTAAGCGCCAAATTGCCCCCAATACACCATGTCCCCCAGAATCGGCATATCCGTAGGAAACTGGCATGGCACATCGCGCCGGTTTGTCTTAAGCAACGTGGCGGCAAATGCCTGGTTCCCAATCTCGGCTTTGCGGCGCAGAAACTCGTCGCGGTCCAAAACCTCGATTCGGCCGTCAGGCTTGCCCGACAGGCTTAGAAAGTCGCCTCGCTCGTCAATCCGCTCATCCAGGCACCATGCCATCCCGAATCCTTTGCAATCCGCAAGGTGGGGCATCATCACCTCGTAAAACTCGGGCTTCACAAGGTCGTCCGCATGCAGGATATGAAGGTAGTCGGCTTCCGACGCGAACTCGAGACATCGGTTCAAGTTCCCGAATAAGCCAAGGTTCTCAGCATTTCGCACATACTCCAACGGAATCCCCTTGAAACGAAGAACCAACTCGGGCGTCGCATCTGTAGAACAATTGTCCAGCACAACCACGCGGTCAGGGCGCCTCGTTTGCGCCGTCAACGACTCCAGAGTTTGCAGGATGAAGTCCTGTCCATTCCACACCGGGATCGCGGTCGTTACGATTTCGCTCATGGTGCAACCGTGCGTCTCACGCGCGTTTTGCAAAAGACCGGATTGTGTCGATCATATAATCCAGCATGGTTTGCGTAAGACCGGGGTAAACCCCGATAAATAAGACCTGGTTCATGATGGTGTCGGCTCCACCCAGGTCGCCCACAACCCTGAAGGACCCCGGACATTCCCTCTTGAGGCTCACGAATGCCGGCTGGCGAACGAGATTTCCACCAAACAGCAT
>CAYNZC010000023.1:0-1824 GCA_964401575.1 uncultured Verrucomicrobiota bacterium | reverse complement strand
ATCCGGTTCCCAATCTTCTTTTGATCCAAATGACGCGCGAGATCCGTCCTGGTGAAAGGCGATGATCTCTTGACACGAATCATGAATCCGAACCAGGAGCAAGCAGTCCGATGTCCCGTGCAATCCCAGGTAAAGCCGTCACGGGTCCAACCCGTGGCGTGCGTGGGCAACATGAAATCAAAAAAATCGCTGCAATCATTCAGCCCTTTCCGAAGATACTCCCAATTGTGGATGCGAGCCTGCACAAACTGCGGCAGACGCGTGAGTTGAATCCGCCCAATGGCCGCCTGAATGTCTAATGGCTTCAGGTTGTATCCCAGGTGACTATAGGCCGAACAGCGCTCGCAGCGTCTCCTCCTTGCCCGCGCGGAAGTTCCCCCAGCTTCCAATCAAACCGCCTTCCGCACGTATTGTCTTTGCCACTCATGCACCAACAGTCGCGTCCCCAGTCCCGAAAACTTTCGACAATCGCCTTCAACTTTGGATCGACCCGAATGTTCACAGCGCCACCCTCGCCCATCGTCATGTGATGAGGGGGATAGAATGATTGAGTGGACAAATCCCCAAAAGTCCCTGTGAACTTGCCGTCGTACGTGCAGCCCAGTGCGTCACAATTGTCCTCGATCAGCCAGAGATCATACTTGCGACAGAAATTCACTACGGAGGACAGGTCGAAAGGATTGCCCAGCGTGTGCGCCATCATCACCGCTTTTGTTTTTCCGTGATGGTAGGCCTCTTCGAGTTGGTCCACACGAGCGTTCAAGGTCAATGGATCACTATCGATGAAAACAGGAACATAGCCGTTCTGCACAATGGGAGCCGCCGTCGTGGGAAATCCGGCGGCAACAGATATCACCTCGTCACCTTTCCGAACCTGTCGGGCGCCAAGTTTCGGGCTGGATAATGCAGCCACTGCCAGCAGGTTCGCTGAGGATCCTGAGTTACAGAGAACAGACGACTTGACGCCCAGGAATGTTGCCAGCTCTCTTTCGAGCAACTCACCTTCTTGACCCAGCGTCAACCAGAAATCCAGCGTTGCCCCAACGGCCGATGCCACTTCCTCCTCCGTGAAAACCCGCCCCGCATATGGAACCACCGTCGTGCCCGGCACAAATACCGGTCGCGCCGCGGCGTCAGCCGCAGGCCGCTGTTCTCGATGCGCAAGCCGAGAATACTCGCGCGTCAGACGAAGAATCTCTGCTCTAATATTCTCACGCTCAGAATTCATTGTTCACTTCGCCCAGAGAAGCTGTTGTCTTCTTGCCTCGTCGGCGTATGCCTTGATCTGCCCCCTGGAAAAACCCATCATATCCTGATTGCAATTGACATGCCGCTCTCTATACCAGGAGATCGTCTTTTGAACCGCTTCAGCGAAGGTCCACACCGGTCTCCAGCCGAGAATGGCATTCGCTTTCTCAATGGCTAGCGTCAACAACACCGCCTCGTGCGGCGCGTGAACATCAGACATGTTCCGCCAGCTTCCAGGCCAAGTCGCCAGGATTTCTTCAACCAGTCTTCGCACAGGTTGGCGCGCCGAAGCCTCGGGGCCAAAGTTGAACGTTGACAGATCCAGTCGGCCATCAGAATTATCAAACACCTGAGCGCCCAGCCAGAGGTAGCCGCTCAGACACTCGAGCACGTGCTGCCACGGGCGAACAGAATCCGGATTTCTGACGCCAATCGGTTGCCCGGCCATCAGTGCGCGAACACAGTCCGGCACGATTCGATCCACGGCATAGTCCCCTCCTCCAATCACATTCCCCGCCCGCGCGGTCACCACACGACCAAGCCCGGCGTCCGGTGCAAAAAAGGATTGGTTCCAGG
>CAYNZC010000022.1:2005-41651 GCA_964401575.1 uncultured Verrucomicrobiota bacterium | reverse complement strand
TTGTGAACGGGTATTCCGACAAATTCGCTTACCTTGGACAGTATTTCGAGAAGGCGTACAGAATCGACTCAGCCGGACAGGTCACAACCAATGAAACCGGCATCCTTTCGCCCTATGGCGAGTTTATGCCCCTGGAACCGGGCCCCACCGCTTTGGTCACCATGACCAATTGGGGGGTGAACGAAAGGGGCACCGCAGTCGTTCATGTTATTAGCATGTCAGTTGACGCGAACCGGGACGGAGTCATGGACCTGAGCTATACAGGGCCAGATGCAGCCGTCTCCTCGCGGCCATTTAGATTCTGGGCCAATAATGACTATGATCGGTTGGCGCTCGATAAGGACGATAGCCGGTATTATGAGGATTCGGTTGAAAAGGCGGGTTGTCCTTTCACGCCGAACAAGATGACGCCGGACTGCAATTATCGGGACGGCGCAGGCAACCGGGTAATCCCCAGCAGGCGGGATTTGCAGGACTTCACCAGGCTTTGGGTGTCCGGGGTGACTTCCAACCTGATAGCGGCTTTACCCCCGAACAGCACGGTCACATTGAGTTGGGGCGACGTGGGTAGCCCCAATTCGAGCAACCCGACGATTGATTTATTCGTAGCCGCTGACGCAGACGGGGGTATTGCCTACCTGACAAATTCGACAACGGCCCTGGTGCAAACCTTTGCGTTCGCCTATCCGTATGTCGGCAGGCTTGGCCCCGGTCAGAGCATTCAACTGAATTCCAGTCAGTTCACCAACGGTTGGGCGGGCGAACACTTCATCTGGTGCGGTGTCAGCAACGGCACCGGCGCGCTGACGCTGACGATTGCGCAGGGCGGCACCAACACACTGGCGCAGACCACGGCTTATATTCAAATCCAAGACATCAAGCAGATGTATGAGCGATGGACGATTGGCGACAGTCCGAGCAAACCGCCGACGAACACGGCCTACATTGCAAAGGAGGATTTGCAGCCGTTCTCGACGGCCTTTGAATACGGCCCGTCTGACAGCGCCGATACGTCTTACATTCTGTTCGTTCACGGGTGGAACATGAAGCGATGGGAAAAAGACCGCTTCGCGGAGTCGGCCTTCAAACGGCTCTACTGGCAGGGTTATCAGGGGCGGTTTGGCTTGTTCCGTTGGCCGACGGACAATGGGTTCTCGCCTGAGTTCAGCGTGTTCACCAGCAATCCGCTTACCGATCCGCACAATTACGACAACAGCGAATACACAGCATGGCGATCCGCCGCCGGGCTTCTGAACCAGTTGAACGACCTGAACGCCAAATATCCCGGCCGCGTTTACCTGCTGGCGCACAGCATGGGCAACGTCGTTGCAGGCGAAGCGTTGCGGTTGGCCGGAAGCAATCAGGTGGTCAACACTTACATCGCGAGTCAGGCGGCGATCCCGGCACATGTCTATGATGCGACTGTCACCAACCTGCTCTTGTTCGTTTACAATCATCCAGACGTGCCGGACATCGCCGAACCATCGGGTTTCAATTATGGACCGACCACGCCGAACATTTACGGCAACCGGCTTGCAAGCAACAGTGCTGCCGCTGGCCGCAGAATCAATTTTTACAATGCGAATGATTATGCGCTGGTGCAGCCACGGTGGGGATACAATCAGATTCGGAAGCCAGATACCTTTTTCTTGAGCGGACACTACACTTACAACGGCAGCACCAACGACCCTGCGCCGTGGAATAATTTCGGGTTCGTTTTTCTTAGCGGTGACCCGCCGTCCAGCCTCGATATTGTCAACAATCTGCTGCAACGTTACGAGGCCATTTCTTACGCGGCTGAATCGTATTCGATCTCTTTGGGAGCAGCAGCGAGCCTCACGACGTTTGACGGCAAATTTGATTTGAGCACGACATGGCCGACGGACACGACGGGACACAATTACGGGGACCATTTCTGGCACAGTGCTCAGTTTCGTGGTAACAGCACTCAGCAATGGGGCTACTGGCGAACTTTGCTGCGCTCGCCAACAGTCGGCTTCAACATCAGCAACCAATGAAAATCCGGCGTTCAGTCATTTTGTTTTGCGCCGTCGCCGTTGTGCTGATTGCGTTGCTTATCTGGTTTGGCAGCGGGTCGCGTGAAAGGGCGTCTGTCGAGCCATTGAACACGACGAATTCAGCGGTAGCTGAAACTTCGCAGGCTATATTCCCGAAACGACAAAACAAGAACACGCCAAGTCGAAGCCACGAAGTTCAGCGAAGCAGTCCGGCGGGAACGAATTTTGCCACCAGTGTGCCGCCGTCTGTGCCCGACGACCCGAGACACACATTAGCCGTGTTGAACGACGTGCCGATCGTGTTTTACGGGAAGCTCGAAGACCAGTTTGGGAAGCCGGTCAGCGGTGCTGAGGTCACGGGGAACACCATCATCTACAGCGGAACAAAATCCGGTTCGACAGTTGTTTCAACGATCAGCGACGCCAGCGGATTCTTCCAGATAAACGCGGGAAAAGGTGAGAGCTTGGGCATCATGCCGAAAAAGCAAGGCTACGCGCTGGCGACCACGACCACAGAGTTCAAATATTCCTACATGTATCAGGAACGGTTTGAACCTGACCCGCACAATCCCGCCGTCATCAAAATGTGGAAGCTGCAAGGCGCAGAACCGCTCATCGGAATTAATGTGGAATACAGGCTGCCCTTTCCCGAACGGCCAATTTTCTTTGACCTTGTGACGGGGCGCGTCGTCGAAAACGGCGGGGATTTGGAAATCGTCATCAATCGCGCCGCCGGATTGCTTTCAAAGAAAAATCCTGGCGATTGGTCAATCGAGTTGAAGCCTGTGAATGGAGGAATCATCGAGTCCGACTATCACGCCGCACGGGTTACGTTTGAAGCTCCGGCAGACGGCTACCAAAAAAGTTACGTCGTTCAGATGAACCGAGACAATCCCGCATGGTTCGACAACATTCAGAAGGTGTTTTTCGTGAAAAGCCGAGGCGGACAGGTCTTCAGTAAGCTTCACTTGGACTTTGGGATTAACAGAGAACCGACTGAACCACTATGGGTTCAGTTCAAAGGCGTTGCCAATGCGAACGCTTCGAGAAGTTGGGAGGAAGCACAACCGCAATGAAAATCTCGTTCAAGCTAATCGGCCTTGTAATCTCAGCGCGGCTACTTCTTTACTCGAGTGCCGCGCTGGGGGACGAACTGGAGAAACTTGCCGCCGCCATTCATTACAGGCCACCGATAAATTTTTTCCAGTCTCTCCCAACTGACCGGAATGACCTCGGCGACAATCCGCTTTCAATGCGAGGCGGGACACTGCTTCAATATGGAGACAAAAACAGTCCCTGCGGCGAGGTGTCCTTCAGCCTTGGCTGGGCGGGGGTGTTCGCTGGTGAGGGGAAGGTTGTGAAGTTCCTGCCCACCGGCCCAAAGGAACTGAAAGAGCTGTTGGAGACGGAATATCGCGACAAGTTCCCGCAGGTGTCACCAGCGGCGGTGATGAACCTTGGCGGAGCGACCGCCGTGAGTTTAACGGCAACGCGACCGCCGGAGTCCGGCGCGATGCCTTACTTTTTGCACTTTTGCTGGATACAACTTGAGACCAACGCCGTCGTGAAGGTGACGGCGGTAACGTGCAACGCCGACACGTTCAAAGCACTGACCAACTCAATGGCGACCATCAAAGTAGATAAAGCGCCGTTGCTGAAAGCATTCAAGCCACAGGCTGGAAACACCCTGCCACGAGCGCGACAATGAGGGTGCGAAATCCTGATGTTGTGATGAAGCTGTCACGCTGGCGCGGCCCGATGGCTGGGGCTGGTGATGGTGCCGGGACGGAATCGGCATCAAGTGATTTGCTTTCGCTGTTGCTCATCGGGGTCATCTGGCTTGTGCCGATGCTCATTTTAGCCGCCATCCTTTGGGGGTTGTTCCGGGCGACGCGCCGCAAGCAACAGCCTCCTGTTAGTTGAGATCGTCTTTCCCCCGACTTAGGGGTCACCCATTATACTTAGGGGTCAACCCAGAATGGCGCTTAGTTAAGAGATAAAACTCTAATCAACAATGGTTTACAAACGAGCTTGAAACAGTCTGGTTTCACATGCCATCACGGGTGGAGCTGGCGGGCGGACGCCCAACACCCCGGCTTTTCTAGCGAATTTGGAACGTGCCCGGCAATCTGGAACCCATCTTTCCTGCCATTTGCCGAGGAATACTCGATTTCATTGGGCCTTATCTAAGCGCCATTCTGGGTTGACCCCTAAGCCGCGCCCCCCGTGGACGGCTCCCGCCGCTCCGTGCATGGTCTTTCATGTGGAGCGCGGTGTTGTGTCTTCAAAACTCCCGCTGAACGCTCATTTTACTAAATCAACTCACCTTCCAGCTTTTGGCGTTGGGCCTTTCGCGCTTTTGGCGCAGGCTTTTTCTCGGCGGCGGCGCGTTCGAGGTTGAGTGCGAGGAGGCGCTCGAGGATTTGGTCATCGGTGAGGTCGGCGGGCCAGCCGTATGCGGCGGCGACAGCTTCATCGAGCTTCCTGTGGGCGAGGTCGAGCCAGGCGGGGCGCTCGTTGTAAAGGTTCGTGAGGGTGCGTTTCTTTAGCTTCGCGGCGCAATCGGCGTCTTTGGGTTCAAGCCGGGGATACTTCACTGTGCCGATCTGAAGGGGTTGAGAGTTGAGCGCTGAGAGTTGAGAGACAACTGTAGCGGGATCGATGTAGCGGGACCACGGGCCGCCAACAGTGCCGGGGAACTCCAGGATTTTAGTGACGGTCCACTCGGGAGGGTTCAGCCAGCGCTCCCGTAGGTCGTTCAGTTCTTGGGCGGCGGTGGCGATGACGGCTTCTTGCTCGGCTGTGGGATGAGGGAAAGGAAAGGTTTCGAAGCATTGTGAGGGACCATAGCGAGGGGTATTGCCTCCCAAAACTGTGCATTGCCTTAAAGCCCACAATTCATGGGCCTTCGACTGTAGGATCCCAAAGGAGACGTTGTCCGCGTAAGCAAATACAATTACTTGGTCTGTCGCAAGTATGGGGGACGGGAACCAGACGAACACGCGGTGCTTAGCAACACGTGGCGTAGCGAGATACCTAGATAGAGCTGATACTGCCCCCCGCATGGCCTTTTGAGGATCTCCTAGGATCCACCAATTCCTGCGCCTCATGGGGCGGCGATTCTTCTCGCGAACTGGTAAAACTCTAGTCCGGAGATATTCAAAGGGCCTTTCGTAGTTGGCTGCCTGTTCGACGGGAAACTCAGGAGGCACATCCACAAGCCACATTTCGGCCTCCCGCTGCACAATTGATAGCCCGTTGATCCACGGACGAACCACATCACTTCCGGGACACCCGTGCGGATTCGGCGCTTCAAGAAATTGCAGAGCAGTTGCTTCATCGATTGGGAAGGGGCCATGCATCGACGCACCGATGAAGGACTTGTTTCCGTTTGCGGCTAGCTTCACCGCGGTCGTGACGTCAGTGGCGCAAGCAAGCTGCGGTGTGATGTTGCCGACCGCAACACCGTCCAGCGATCTGGATGTTTCCATCCCTTTGTCGAACCCCACCATGCTGATAGTCACATTCGCCCCCTCAAGCACCCAAGGCCGCTCGCTAACCGCGAAAAAAATGCCTCCAGAATTCTTAATGCGGCTGAGCACTTCTCTGTTCGCGCCGCCGCGAATCCCCTGCGTCGCCAGCAACCCTGCGCGCTTGCAGTTCCCGCGCTCTATCAGCTCGCGAGCCTTCTCAAACCAGTAGCAGCACAAATCAGATTGGCCAGGAATACGATTTCCGTAGATGGCGCGGAGTTCCTCGACATAGGAATCCCCGAGTTCCCGGCGCATGAGCTTGTCCCCAAGGAACGGGGGATTACCAACGATTACATCCGCTGCCGGCCATTCACGCTCAAGGTAAACTTTGAACAGTTCATCCTGACCTCCGTGTTCTTCCTTGCGGGCCTCTTTCAGGTTCTTGGGCCGCTTTTTGAAGGTCTCGTGCAGGAGGGCGTCTTTGTTTTCGAAGCCGTCGAGATTCTGAAGGACCGGTGTGCGGTCGTTATCGAAGCCGTTATCGCGCCGCCACTGGAGGTAGCCGATTTGGACGGAGACCTGGGCGAGTTCGTAAGCGTAAGGATTGATCTCGATGGCCTTGAGCTGCTGGACGCCGACCTGAGGTTTGAGCGCAAAACCGAGCTGTGTTGCAAAGGTAATGACATCCTTCTCGAGACCGAGAAGGAGTTGGAGGGCGATATACAGGAAGTTGCCGCTGCCGCAGGCCGGGTCGAGGACCGTAACGGTTGATAGCTTCTTCTGGAACTGCGCGAGGCGTTCGCGATCGGCTGGGGTGCCTTTGCCTTTGACGAAGGCAGCAGCCAGGCCCCCTTTGATTTGGGACCACTCGCGGCGGAAGGGCTGCATGAGGACGGGCTCTACGAGCGTTTTGATGTCGGCTTCGCTGGTGTAGTGCGCGCCGAGTTGGGCGCGGTGGCTTTCGTCCAGGGCGCGCTCGAAGAGTGTGCCCATGATGCTGGGCTCGATAAAGCGCCAATCCGCCTCGGCGGCGTCGGCAAGCTGGCGGATTTCGTTCTCGGTGAGTTCGAAGACCGTGGCTTCTTCGAAGAGGTGCCCATTGAAGTGTCGGATTTTGTGCGGGCCGAACGAGCCGCCCTTTGCCATGACGCGGAAGAGTTCCTCGAGCCGCTCGGCAAAGAAACGAGGATCCTCGATACCGGCTTTCGTGACCTCGGCAAAGATGCGTTGGGGAAGAAGGCCGGTGTCTTCAGCGAACAGACAGAACACAATCCGATTGAGAAACCGTGCAATGCGAAGGTTTTTCCTTTGGGCAACGTGAGTTTCCTTGCGGGACTTGGCGTCTGAAAGCTCGACGCTCTCGCGCTCCTGAAGGAGGCGCGCGATCTCCGCGATCTGAGCAGCGAGCTTTTCAGTGACCTGGGCAGTGGTTCTTTGCGGCTTGAGGTATTCGGGGTCCGTGAAGAGCGCCTGGAGGACCCGCAGGTTCTCGGGGCGGTCAATCTGCTCATTGGTAAACTCGTGGGTCTCCTGGACCGTGCCGTTGAAGTTTGTGCGGATGACATAGCGATCGAAATCGCACACCACGAGCAGCGGCGGGTTGAGGAGCGCCTCGCGGTATCGCTGAAGCTGCTTGTAAGCCTCGTCCAGGTCCTTCTTCTTGCCCTTGTATTCCCAGCCGAAACAGTTCTTTTTCCAAACATCGGCGAACCCGCGGGCTCCGGGCTCCGCATCAACGGGAGCATCGACGGAGAACAGTTCCAGGTCTTTTACGACGCGTTTCTGAAAGCAAAACAACTCGTCCCCGGTTGGATCTGCCTCTGCGGGCGTGGGCTGGTCGAGGAGGTGGCACAGATCGTTGAAGTGCTCCTGGTACGCGGCGGATTCTTTGCCAGTGTAGCGGGACCATTTGCGTTTGAACTCGGGCCACGTCATTTCTGAGGCAACAGGTATAGTGAGTTCCGCGACAAGCCGCAACGCCGAGCTTTCGCCCGATGCCTTCCGTCCCCTCATTACGCTCGGAAGTCTTTCCTTTGCGGAGTCACCGCCGTTGGTGAGGACTCGTGCGATGGCCGTCGCAGCACAAATGGTGTGCGCCGCCTTTGAGGGCAATGCGCCCCTTCACATAGGAGTGGGGGTGGCCTCACCCTCATTTGGCGCCGGGCGTGTGTGATCGCGCCAATGCCTTGTTGATGTGCGAACGGGAATGAGGCCATTCCCGCCCCGATTCACATTGCGGACCTTCGGTCCTGGATCGGACCCACTGCTCAGTGACTGGGGTGACCCGGCTGATCAGGTGCTAAGGGTGCCGGGCGGAGCGGGGGCTACTGCGTGGTGCGCTCGGCGCGCAGGACGCGGAGAAAGCGGAGAAAAGCAAGGGGAGCACCGCAGAAGAGGCCCCCTGAGAGTTGAACCGCTAATCTCGGCTAATCTTGGGTTTGAGCCAGAGGACTATCAGCGCCGCCAGCACGATCAATAGTACCAATAATAGACGGCTTCTAAGTTTCATTGCGTCTGAGTGAGTTCTGTGACCAAGAGCAACCGTTCCCAAAAGAACTGGCGTTTCATATTGGTTGAACGGAATTGTCCACTATGGCCTTTGTGAGGACTTGAAAAGCTCAGCGGCGGGCCGTCAACGTCGAATTGATTGTGCTGGCCATTTGAAAAGAACGCTCCCGCCACATTTGCCTGCGCACCGAGCGCCTGACATCTGGCCTCCGTAATGCGGGAAAATATTTCGTACGTGTCCGCCGGGAAGTACTTGCCGTGCGGATTTCCCCAGGCATCCGTGTAATAATACCGCTCTGGTTCTCCGGGAACCGAAACCCAGGAATAAGCAATGTCTGGTTTCAGGTCTTGATTCGGCCGCCAGAGGAGTGTTAGCGCCCAATCGTTAGTATTGTAGAAGTTCACATAGGTCTCCGCGCCTATTGCACTGCTGAAGTAGCACGGAGCGCCGTTGGTCCAGTATTCGGCGTGGCGATCCGGAGTATTGCTGTCAGGGAAAATGGTCCTTTGCGGAGTAGTCGGATCATAGGCGTGGGAGGGCACAGCGCCCTGCATGGCGACGTAGGTGTTGACGATTTGATTGGTGCCCGCGAGACGCAGGGCCTCGCCCGCCACAACGTTCCCCATGCTATGCGCGGTCAGGTACAGGTGACCCGGACATTTGCTGTTCAGCCATCTCAGCAGGTTCAACAAGCCTGTCGCGGATTTCCACGCCTGAAATTCTCCTTTGTCATAAGCCAGCGGATTCAGGGTCTGCTGAGTGGTCGGCCACCTGAAGCTGCCGAACCTGCCCTGGTAAGCCTGCCAGTAGAGGCGCTTGAAAGCGGTCTCAGCGTAGCGGTCTTTCTCCCAGGCCTTCAAATTCCACCCATGCACGTGGAGGATGTACGGGCTGTTCGTGATCTGGGCCTGGAAGCCGGCGGGATATCTGAACGGTATTGCGCCCTGAGGCAGGCCATCACGCGCCATGTGCGCGTAGCTTTCAGGCTCTTTGCTCGGATCGTCCCCTACCGTCCAGCGTTCGTACATCTCCTTGATGTCCTTGAGGTCAATGTAAGTGCTAATGGTGGAAACCACCGTCTGATCTGCATCGAGAACCTCAAGCTTAATGCTGCAAAATCCTCGCTTTGCCCCGCACCAGATGAAACGCTCGCCTAAGTTGGTCTTGCCGGTCAGCACGATCGGCGTATCGCTGCTCAGCCGGCCCAGGTAAAGCGAATGAGACTGCGCCACTTGGTTTGATGCCACGGTTTCATCAAAGAGGTACCCTGTGCCACCCCCGCTCTCCACTGCCCGGAACAGCCGAATTGCCCCGTCCCCCACCACGGACAGCCGAACCGTGCAGTTGGCCGGCATCGCGGCCACGGCGGAGCTCAGCCCCGGAATCCACAGCCGCGCGTAATCCTCCAGGTCGCGCCTTGAAGCAATCGCAGGCGCCCACTGTCCATAGCCGAGGTAATTGGCGTAGTCGTGGTCTGGCCTGGATACACGGAAGCTCCCCGGACATTCCGTGGCTGGATCGCTGCTCTCAAGGTCGTCCTCCTCCTGGTCCGTAATGTCAACGGTGTGCAAACGATCATAATCATCGTTCACCCAAAACTCAAAGGGACGGGACGATGTGACGTCATCTTCTCCGCCAAACCTCAGGTCCATAGTTCCGTCGTGGTTTGCGTCCAGTTGCAGCGCGGCAACATGGACTATCCCCGTGCCGCGCAGACCTGTGGCGATGTCCGGCTCCGTCACCATCGCAACGGGGCCCGTGTTGGTCGGATTGAACAACAGCAGGGGGCCCTGATGAAGTGTTCCGCCCGGTTGACTGGTGATGTTCCCGCTGGCATCAACAATGTAGGAAGCGGCAATCCTTTGCTCGCGATAAACCAGTATGTTTGAATAGCCGTTGGCAATCTTGTCCTCGGAATAACACAGGAGATTGTAATTCTCGTGCAAAGGCATGACGACAGGCGGGACTGTGTAAGCTGGGTCGAAACTGCCATATCCCGGCAGCCCGAGCTTCAGCGCGCGCCAGTTCTTCTTCAGCGGACACTGGCCCCATAGAAACGTGCTGCAGGTTGGCCCTGTAATGGAATGCAACTTCCGAAGCGGTGAGCGGGCGGGCGAGCGAAGACAGCTCATCCATGACGCACTCGATTGCGCCGGTGCCAAGGAACGAGCTGCCGATGGACATTATCGCGCCGGCAGGCGGCAGCGCTATCGTGCCCGGCCCTTGGGCGGCTAGCTCGCCGTCCAGATAAAGCTCGGTGCCGTTTGTGCCGAAGGTGAGGGCGACGAGATGAGCCTGGCCGGCAGACCACTGCAATTGCGCAGCGAGGAGTTCAATTTCTCCAACGTCTGATTGCGCCGTTAAGACGAGCATTGAACCGTCGGGATCGAACTGGAGTCTCCAGCACGGCAGCGGTGTGCTTTGATGGTCGGTGGCAGCAAGCTCAAAGAGCGTAGCGGCTGTGCCCGGGCCTGTGCCGTTTGTTAGCGTGGCGCTGGACCACAAAGGAGAGAGCCACACGCGCAGGGCTCCATTGGCGGGACGTATCAGGGCTTCTCCGTTCGTGTCTGTGCCGGGAAGCGTGTAAGGCGGGACGAGAATACCTGAGCGGCTAAGGCCATAGCCGGACCAGGACTCGGCGAAATCGCCCCAGTTCTCAACGGAGACAACGGGCGGGTTGGTTCCTCCCCAGCTGTAGGGCTGATTGAAACTGTCGTGCCACAAAATAGGAGCCGAATCCGGTACCGGGGGCATGGGGGCACGGGGTCGTCCCAAAACAGAGGAGGAAAGACAGAGTGCGCCGCTTAGAATGAGGACCAGAAGCCGAAGGCGTTTCACCGCCCGCGATGATTGCAGCAATTCTTCTATGGTCAAGCACGGAAAAATTAAACGGAAAAATTAAAGTTGGGTCTGGGCAAACGCATATGCCAGAAAGATTGCATGCTCTAAGATGTCTTCGCGGTGGTGATGGCCCAGAAGGCCGTCGCCTCTCCAATGCGGCCGCGCATTCCCATCGGAGTGGGGGTGGCCTCACCCCCATTTGGTGCGTGGCGGGTGTGATCGCGCGGATGTTGTGTTGAGGTGCGAACGGGAATGAGGCCATTCCCGCCCCGATGCCAAGGAGGTAGTGGCCTCACCCTCATTTGGCGCCGGGCGGACCCGACCGGCGCCCGACCGGGTCGAATCCTTCCAATTCACTCATGTTCAGTGCTTTCCGCGGGGTCTCTGGCGCTGTGCCCGACCGTTTTGGCTCTTTATGAACGAACATGAAAACGTCAAAAGGAACAACACGAGCGGATGGAAACCGTTCATTCGAGAATTTAACCCCCGGGCTGTGGCGGAGCGGGCATCGCGGACCGCCGCCGCCGATCTCGCACCCGATTCCCAGGCTGAGCCCGCCGCTGCGAACCCGGTGGCGGCTGGAGCAGATCAACCAGTTTGTCCAGTCGCGCCTTGCGGCGATGGGTTTGTGCGCGGCCATTGCGTGGCTGTGCGCCGCCTGCACGGTGGTGAGTTACCAGAACAGCTCGGGGGAACGTTTCTCGAGGGCGGCGATCGGCACTGCCAGCGCGCTCACGGCGCTCGAGGTCGAGACCGCAACCAACGGCCTGCGCCGCATTTCCCTGCGCGGCTACCGGAGCGACTCGGCAGACGCGTTGCAAGTGGTGACTGAAGCCGCGGTGCGCGCCGCGGCCCGTCCGTGAAAGGAGCGCCGATGAACCTCACCAAGGAACAACTGCAGGAGCGCGCCTGGCTGGTGCGCATTCACGAAGCCAACTGCGGCATCGAGCACCCATCGCCGCAGGAGCTTGCCTTTCGAATGGCGATCATGAAGCGCATCGCCGCCGAGTACGATCTCAAGGAACTTCGCAACGCCTCGATCGAACCCGCCCCGGCCTCCGGCAGGAGGCTGTAACCCGCCGCAATCGCGAGAGGCCCCGCAGGCAAATCCAAAATCACACACTATGAAATGCCTTCCCGGGGCCTCTCGACCCGCCTCGAACAACGCAACATGAAAACACTCGTCGCCGCCATTCACGGAATCATGACCCGCCAGACGAACCCGTCGTGGCCGGACCGCCTGGACGCCTGGTTTGCCGCGCGCAGCCCCGGCATGCGCGTTCTGAAGAAGGAGTATTCCGCCGGCCCGTGGCCCCGGTGGAATTGCGCGGTGAAAAATCCCCGGCTCGCCCTCGGGCTTGTAAATGAAATCCGGCTGATGCTCGATGCGCCGGGCGGGGCGGAGCCCGCGCCGTCCGTCTGGATCGTCGCCCACAGCAACGGCGCGCTGGTGGCGCTTTCGGCCGCCCGGCGCCTGGCCCGCGCCGGGCATCCTGTTTCCGGCCTCATCCTGATCGGCGCGGCCTGCGCGGCGGATGTTCGGCGCAACGGCGTGCTTGGCGCGGTTATCTCCGGCGATCTCGGCATGGCGATCGCATATTGTTCGAAGGAGGATGGCGCGCTTCCCCGGCGCGGCGATCGCGGATGGCTCTCGCGGCTTTATGATCTGCTGGCATGGCCTTATGGCTCCCTGGGCCGCTCCGGCTGGATGCTGGACAACCGTCCGCTGCCGTTGCGGCTTTCGCCCGTCCTTCGCGGGCGCATCCTCACGCGCTGGTTTCAGGGCGGCCACAGCGGCTATTTCGCCCCGGACCAAATCGAGTTCACGTTCCGCCAAATTGCCCGGGACATCGGGACGGACCACACGCAAAACCAACAACCGTGAAACGGACCCTGTTTATGCTGCTGCAAATCCCGCCGGCGCTGCCGGGCGAAATCGAGCGATGGCTGATCTCGGCCGCCGCGGTGCTTTCGTTTGCTCTCCTGGGCAGAAAGCTGTTCGCGCGCAAAACGCCGCTTGAGCAGGAGTTCCTCAGCAAGACCGAGTTCGCCCCCTTCCGCTCGGGCGTCGAGCGCGATCTCAGCTCGCTGCGGGACCGCCTGGACGCCCGATTCCTCTCGCTCAGCGAAAAGATCGAGGAGCTCCGGAGCGACCTGCTCAAGGATGGCGAGCGCCGCGCGGACGCGCTCCACCGGCGGATCAATGACATGGAAGCGGGCCTCGCCCGCGTGGATGAACGCACAAGGAACTGATATGCCGCGTCGAAAACTGAAAAACCGGCCCAAACCGAAACTCCGGAAAAAGGTTTCCTCCGGCAAGCAGGCGCGCCGCGCGCTGCCCATCAGCGAGGAAGGCATGCGAACACTCGCGATGCAAATCAACAGGCTGCTTGCGCGCGCGGATGCCGAGCTGATGTCCGGCGAGCTGGACCTGGATGTTTACACGCGCCTGGCCGGCGTGCTGGTCCGGCTTGTCGAGGTGGGTCTCAAGTGCGAGAAGCACCGGAACGACCGCCAGGGCATCAAGGGCGCGAAGGCGGGATTGGGCGCCGTGGGAATGGAAGCATTGGAAGGCAAGCTGCGGCTGTTTTGACCCAGATGGACCCCTATTTTCTGCCATACCAGGCGGCCTGGATCCGGGACAACTCCCCGCTGAAAATCGTCGAGAAATCCCGGCAGGTGGGCCTGACGTTCGCGGACGCATACGACTCGGTGCGCAAAGTGGCGGTGCGCGGATCGAGGCTGGACGTGTGGGTGAGCTCGCGGGACGAGCGCCAGGCGCGGCTTTACCTGGAAGATTGCGCGCGTTGGGCTGAGCTGCTTGATCTGGCGGCGCGCCAAAGCGGCCAAAGCGTGCTGGCAGGCAGGGAAAATCTCTCGGCGCATGCTCTCGAGTTTGCCTCGGGCCGGAAGATCTACTCGCTATCATCAAACCCGAACGCCCTGGCCGGAAAGCGCGGGCACGTTAAGATTGACGAGTTTGCGCTGCACCGGGAGCAACAGCTCCTTTACCGCGTGGCCAAACCGGTCACCACCTGGGGCGGCCAGTTGTGCGTCATTTCGACCCATCGCGGCGATCAGTCGGTCTTTGCCAAACTCATTCGCGAAATCCGCGAGAAGAGCAACCCGATGGGCTGGAGCCTCCACAGCGTGCCGCTGCAACTGGCCGTGGACCAGGGCCTGGTCGAGCGCATCAACGCCAGGAACGGACGGTCCGAGACGCGCGAGGATTTCCTGGCGCGCACCCGGCGCGAGTGCATGGACGAGGAGCAGTGGCTCCAGGAGTACTGCTGCGTTCCCGCGGACGACAATGCCGCGTTTCTCGGATACGACCTGATCACCGCTTGTGTCGAGCCCGGCTGCCTGCGTCCGTTCGAGCATATTGAAATCTCCGAGAACCCGTTTTACGCGGGTGTGGACGTGGCCCGGCACAAGGACCTGTGCGTGATCGATGTCGGGGAAAAGATTGGGGATGTTGTTTGGGACCGGCTGCGGATCGAGCTGCTGAACCGGCCCTTCAACGAGATTGAAGCGGAGCTGCACCGGGTCCTGCGCCTGCGCCAGGTCAAGCGCGTGTGCATGGATGCGACGGGCATGGGCATTCAGCTCGCCGAGCGCGCCCGCGAGCGGTTTGAATGGAAGGTGCAGCCTGTCACGTTCACCACCACGACCAAGGAGGAGCTTGCCTGCGGCCTGCGAATGGATTTCGAGAACCGGCAGTTGCGCATACCGGACGATGATCGTCTGATCGCCGATCTGCGCGGCATACGGAGGGAGACCGGGGCCGCCGGGCACTCGAAGTACCATGGCCAAACCGAGGACAGCCATTGCGACCGTTTCTGGGCCAAGGCGCTCCGACAACACGCGGCGCGGCACAGAATCATCGCGGGAGGAGCGGTTGCGTGATGACGGAACGATCCGGCGGATGCCTTCAGCCGGGAAAAACCAGGACACAGCAAGGATTATGAAACTATTCGGATTCAACATTCAAATCTCGCGCGAACCATCGAGAGGCGCGCGCGCGGGCTCCGTCCCGGCAACGCGTTCGGCCGCCCTCGCGGGCGACTGGCTGCGCGGCAAGGACGCTCCCCCCTCGTGCGCTTTGGCGAGTCCTTACGAGCAGGTGGTGTGGGTTTATCGCGCGGTGAATCTGCTCGCCGAGCAGGTCGCCAACACCCCATTCCTCTTTTCCGAGGGGGAACGCGGCCGGGAAAAACTGATCACCTCGGGTCCGCTCCTTGATTTTTACGCGCATCCGCATCCGCGTCTGAACCGTTTCGAGTATTGGGAGCTGCGGGTGATCTGGCTGATGCTGCGGGGCGAGTGTTTTCGTGTGCCGGTGTTCGAGGATGACCAGGGCCGCGAGGGTTTTGCGGGTGAGATCGGCCCGCGCCGGCGTCTCAAGCGAATACTCATGCTCGACCCCGAGAAGTTCGATCACATTATTGAGGATCACGAGCTTGCCGGCTGGCGTTATCGAGGCGCGGGGCCCAACGGGCCGCTGGCTCCGCAGGTGTTCCTGCCCGAGGAGGTCTGGCACGAAAAGCTGCCGAACCCGTTCAACTTCTGGCGCGGCCTTGCGCCGCTGCGGGTTGCTGCGGATGCGGCGCGGGCCGATTTCTCGGCTGGTGTTTTCATGCGCGGCATCATCGAGAACAATGCGGACACCGGCCTGATTGTTCGCACGGACCGCTGGCTTGATGACGAGCAGCGCGAGCAAATCCTGGCCACGTTGCGCGATCGAAAGCAACGCGCCGGATGCGCGGACCGGCCAGCGTTCATTTGCGGCGTGGCCGAGATCGTGAAGCCCGAACTCTCGAGCTCGGATCTCCAGTTCCTCGAAAACCGAAGATTCACGCGATCGGAGATTTGCGCGGCCTTTGGCGTGCCCGAGGAACTCGTCGCGGCCACGGAACACAACAAATACGATGTGATGGAAGGCGCCCGCAGGAACTTCATTGAGAATCGGGTCGCGCCGTTTTGCGGGCGCATCGAAGCCGGCGAGCAGCGGACGGTGCAGGCCATAGACCCGCGCGCGAGCGGGTGGTTCGACCTTGAGAGCCTGCCGCTGATGCAAAAGGCGCGCCGCGAGCGGCTTGCCGCCGCCCGCGCGGGTTTCGAAATGGGCGTTCCCTTCAACGAACTGAACCGCGTTCTCGATCTCGGCTTCAAGCCCTTTCCATGGGGCGACAAAGGTTACATCGGTGGAAAAGAAATTTTATGAACACTCCCATTCGCAGCACGATTTCCGTCCAGGTCCGTCAGCCACGCGCCGCGGACCCGGTCCCGACGACTACAGCCGAATCGCCTCCGGTGCTCGATTTCATCGCAAGCGATGAAACGCTCGATCGCTATGGGGAGGTGATTTTGCCCGGAGGCTGGGATCTGAGGCATTACCTCCTCAACCCGGTGTTTCAAAATGCGCACAATTACGGGAGCGTCATACACACCATCGGCCGGGCGGTTGTGACAGAAGTGCGCTGCGCGGGCCGTGATGCGTGTGGATCGGGAACGCCCGCGCACCTGTTCCAGCGCATCGAGTTTGCGATTGGGGCCAACCCGCTCGCCCGCATCGCTTATGGCCTTTACAAAGGCGGCTTTCTCAACGCTGTCAGCGTCGGGTTCGTTCCGCTGGAGTGGGAGGATGGAACCGCCAAAACGCCCTGGCGCCGGCGCTACTTGCGCCAGGAACTGCTCGAGGTTTCGGCGGTGGGTATTCCCGCGAATCCGAACGCGCTGGCCCTGGGCGTAAAATCCGGCGCAATCGAGAAGTCCGACCTGCGCGAGCTCGAATCGGTTCTTGGCGGGGCGGATGGCCGGCCCCGCGGCGCGCCGTGGCTCTCGACCGCGCGCCTGTTGCGGGAACTGCTACGCCGCTGCTGAACATTTCAAATCCGCCGATGCTCCGGGACGCTTCCTGGTGATTTGCCCCGGCACTTCGGCGGTCCACACAAAAAACAAACCAAAGGAACACACACACATGACACCCAGCACAAACACGAACCTGGCCGGACTCACCGACCAGCAACTTGCCGAGTTCGAAAGCGCAGTGCGCGACATTCGCGGCCGGTGGCCGGACTTCCAGGCCCTGCCGGACAAGGTCAAAGCCGTGGAAACGGAACACGCGCAGGTGCAGCAGCAGATCAACGCCCTGCGCCGGCAATCCGCCGCGAGGGGGCCGCGCGGACAGGAACGCGTCCGCGGCGCGGTCAGCGATGAATGCGCGCGCCGCCTGGCGGCCACGTTTATTGCGCACTGCGAAAAGAGCGGCGCCATCGAGGCGCTCTGCTCCGCGCCGGCCCAGCGCGATTCGCTGATCCAGCAGGCGCGCGAGACGCTCAACCTCTCGACACGCGCGGCTCTCACCACGGGGGATATCCCGCTGCCCTCGCAGTTCACCGGCGAGCTTCGGGACCTCATCTCGGATTTCGGCGTGGTGCGCCGCCGCATGTTTCCCTATCCGATTGGCATGGGCACATCCCGACCGGCGCGCATGGGCACACGCCCCGCGTTCGGCTCGATCGCCATGTCCGCCGCGTTCACCGAGAAGAGCCCGGCCATCACATTCGCAAGCCTGGAATCGCATAAAATCGGCGGCATCGTTCGCGTTCCGCGCGAGCTGGACGAGCAGAGCATCGTCTCGCTGGGGCAGTTCCTCGCGCGCTACGGCGCCGTTGAGTTCGCCCGCGCCGAGGACACCTGGGGTTTCCTGGCCGATGGCTCCAGCCCTTACGAAAGCGTTCGCGGCATCGTGCAGATCGCGCGCGACAACAACAGGGTCGTTCAACTGGCCTCCACGAAAACCAAACCCAGCGACGCCACGCTCGATGACTTTCGCGCCCTGCGGCGGCAGGTCAACAAAGCCGCGCTGAACGGGCGGCTCTCGGCTTACTACCTTGACAGCACCTGGGAAACCCGCCTGGCCGCGTTCAAATCAGCCGCCGAGCCAAATGTTTACCAGCGGCTGCCGGACGGCTCGGCCATGCTGGATGGCTACCCGGTTGTGTGGACCGACGTCCTCGAGCCGTATGCCACTGTTGCCGCCGCGGACAAGCCCATCGCCGTTTTTGGCGCGCTCTCGTTCTGGTGGATGGGCGAGCACGGCACTCCGCGCATTGATACCTCCGAACATGTCTGGTTCGCCAACGACCAGCTCGCCGTCCGGTTCATCGAGGAAATTGACTTCGACTACGCCGCAAACGACGCCACCGCCGCGCTCGTGACCGCCGCGGCATAAGCCGGCCAGGACGCTTCCGGCAAATCGTGACGCATTGGGGGGGAACGACTTTCACGTCGTTCCCCATCCTTAATCGCGCCTATCCACTCAACCTTGACCGAACAAAACTATGCTCTGCCAACTGCAAACCGTTCGCTCCCGCCTCGGGCTCACCGAACTCGAGGTTCAATGGGACGCCCTGCTCGACAACGCCATCGCGGCTGTTTCCGCAAGATTCGACCTCGAATGCAATCGCACCTTTGCCCGCACCGTGAACATCGCCCAGGAATTTTGCGCTGGAGATCGCAATGTCGTGCTGCGATGCCACCCGGTCGAATCCGTGACCCGGTTCGACCTGAAGAGCAACGAGGCCGGGGGATGGATCGAACAGACCGGCGTGAACTACCTGTTGAAACATCGGTGCGTGCTCGTTCTGGAGGGTCCCCCCGGCGTGGATGCGCAACAGGCGCGGGTGACTTATACCGGGGGTTACCTGCTGCCCGGGGCGGAGACGATCCCGGGCGGCACAGCCCTGCCTCCTGACCTCGAGCAGGCCGCCGTGGAACAGGTCTGCTGGTGGTTCTCGAACCGGGAACGCCTCGGCCTATCGCGCATCTGGGAATACCACGGCACTTACCGCGACTTTGGAGACCTGGACCTGCTGAGCTCGACTCGCGCCGTTCTGACCCGCTACGCCAGGCTCGCAGGCTGACGTGACCGGTTGTTGTGGCGCTAACGCGTTTCACCGCGTACCCCGTTCGTTTTTATCGGAAGAACATCCGGGATGAGGTGGTGGCTTGGGGGGGTGCGGAACGGAACCCGTTCCGCGCAAAAAGGTTGCTGGCGGCGATAAAGCCTTGATAAAGAGCTTTCGCGGTCCACAATCTGTTCCAGTATGACCCTGCCCTGTTTTAGATGCGTTGCCGCGGTAACCGTGGTGTGAGAGGGAGTTATGACGAACCTGAAGCTACAAATTGCAGCCACCATGGTTCTTGGTGTGTTGTGCCTGGTCGCCGGGCTATGCAGTCACCTGGCGCTAACGGATATTTATCACGGCGAAGCTGATACGTCGTTGGAATGGAGAGTTGTTCGGGCCACGACGCTGATCGTGCTGTTCTTCGTTGGTATGACGTTTTTTACGCTGGCGCGAGTGTGGAGATCCCTGGCACGGGCCTCTCGCTCGCCATGATTCCGCGGATGAACTGCCAGGGACTGGAAGATCCGACATCGTCAGCCCGGTAGTCCGCACGAAACGCCGACAGACCGTAGCGCCGGCATAGTTTTGGCGCAGCGGTTTAGGGTTACTACGTAAAGGCAGACGGACGCCAAAAAGGGCAAAAAACCGCAGAAAAAGCTTGCATTCGGGCGGATTCAACGTTATTAAAGGCAAGGGTCGAGTATATTGACCAACTAAACCAGCAAAGACGTATGACAACCACAACCGTTCGGTCTTTTGGGCTTTGCCTTGCTGCAGCAGCTCTTCTCGCATTCTCGCCATCCACAAACGCGGCGACCATCATCTACGGAGACTTCTCCGGCGCATCGGTGGATTACCTTGGCGTCCAGGAATCATCGGTAACCGATCCGGTTCCGCTCTTTGGGGCGCCGACCGTTGTCGGCAACGTGATTGATTTCAACCCGGTGGGATTTGCGGCAACGGCAACGGGCGGCGGGATTGATCTTACGGACGGCCAACTCGATATGTCTATCCGGGCCAAGCCGACTTACGCGGTGGATCGGGTGGTATTCTCGGAAGCTGGAGATTTCAGCCTGATCGGGATTGGAACTGCCAACACGTATGTCCAGGTGACCGCGAATTTCTTTGTGGACATCATGCAGGTGGACGGAGTGAATCTTGGCAGCCCGGTATCGTTTACGACGCAGATGCAGTTTGTGCCTGTCACCTCGGGCATCTTCACCCTTCCGGCGAACCCGGGTGCGGGCCAGCTCTGGAACGGCAGCATTACCCTTGATCTGGCGCAGGCCCTGGATGACGCCGGCGTGTCCTACACCCTGGGCGCCACCCTGGTGAAAGTGAACCTGGACAACCAACTGGTTGCGCTGAGCGAAAGCGGCACCTACTCGTATATTGCAAAGAAGGATTTCAAAGGCTTCAGCGTGACCACCTTTACCGTGCCTGAGCCTTCTTCGTTCGCGCTTCTGCTGCTTGGCGGGCTTGGTTTGTTCTTCCGGCGAAATCGCTAAACGAACCTCCCGAAATCATACCGCAAGCGGAGCGGAAATCTTTTCTCTCCGGATCACTTCGTTGGATCGGAAGCGCCCGTCATTTTCCCTGCCGGACGATTCGCTCGGGCATGCGTGCGCGGCTCAGGGCGGTGTCATAAGTGATCAGGCACTTGCAGTACAGGTCGTAAAGGCAATTATCCATCAGGGTCATGCCTTCCTTGCGGCCTGTCTGGATGGTGTTCTCGAGGTGATGAAGCTGGTTCTCCCGAATCAGGTTTCGGACGGCGGCGTTGGCCACGATCAGTTCGTACGCAAGCACGCGTCGCGTGCGCTCGGCCGCCGGCAGCAGTTCCTGGGCGATGATGCCCTGCAACACGTTTGAAAGCTGGAGCACAATCTGCCGCTGGGCCGTCCCTTCAAAGACGCCGATGATCCGCTCGAGGGCGTGCGCCACGTTGGGAGAATGCATCGTGGCCAGCACGAGATGCCCTGTTTCTGCCGCTGTGAGCGCTGTTTGAATCGCCTCGAAATCCCGCATCTCGCCCACCACCAGCACATCCGGATCCTGGCGCAGCACGTGCATCAGCGCGCGGTTGAAGGATTGGACATCTGTCAGCACTTCCTGTTGCACCACGATGGCGCGCTTGTTCTGATGCACGAATTCAATCGGGTCTTCAATGGTCACGATCTTGCAGCGGCGCTCGCTGTTGATCAGGTCCACCATGTAGTTGAGCGTTGTGGTCTTTCCCGCGCCGGTGGGACCTGTTATCAGCACCAGGCCGTTGGGCTTGCGCGCGAGATCATCCAGCTTTTCGGGCAGCCCGAGATCCACCCGGCCTGGAATATGGCTTCCGCAAAAGCGCAGGCTCAGCTCGGGGTTGCCGTTCCTGCGGTAAAAGGTCACCCGCATCCGGCCCGCCGAGGGATGCAGCACCGAAATGCATAATTCCCAGTCCTGCTCGAATTTCGCCTTCTGCTGCGGATTGAGCAGGGACTCGGTCATCGCGCTCAACTCACCCGCCTCTATCGCGTCTTCGTCGGCGAGGATGATTTCGCCGTTGACGCGGTATGCCGGGGGCACCCCGGCAACCAGGTGAAGATCGGAGGCGTCAAATTCCGCCGCAGCGGCCAGCAGTCTGTCGAGGTTTGGATCCTTCATGATGAAAAGAGCCTGCGCCAGAATCCCCGGAGCCGGCTTCCGGAAAGTCGCTCCCGGATTTGATCCGGCTGGATGCAGTCCGGGTTGAGAACGCGCGCCTGGCGGAACGAGATCTCCGCCGGCGTTCTCATGCCCACCGCCGCCTGGCAACGTCCGAGGTCCAGCCAAAGGGTGAAGAGCCCGGGGTTGATTTGCACGGCTTGCTGGAGAATTTTCAGGGCCAGGGAAAACTGCTCATAAAACATGTGGATGCGCGCCGCGAGCCAGGCGATGAACCAGTCCCCTGCCGCGATCAGCATCGCTTTGTCCAGGCAATAATTCGCGCGGCTCTCCTTGCGCGCCAGGAGGACGTCCGCCCGCGCCAGCCAAACATACGCCGACTCGCCGCGTTCCTCGATGGACGCGTCGGAAAAGGCCAGCGCCTCGTTTAGCTCCCCGAGCCGTCCCAGGGCCACGCCTTTGGCCGCGAGCAGCTCCGGGTCTCTCGGGAATCTCTCCAGCGCCTTTTCCGCCCAGACTTTGGCCTCGCGGTATTCCCCCAGCTCGATCAGCATGCGGACCTGCCCGCCCCACGCTGCCGTCAACTGCGGGTCGTACTCGAGCACCTTCGAGTAATACCGAAGCGCTTTCTCGAAATTCGCCATCTCGTGCGCGGTCCTCGCCTCGGCCATGTAATATGCCTGATCCTTGAGCGCCGATGTCTGCTCAAGGTCTTCATGCTGTCCGTCAAGTTCGAGATTTCCAAATCGGCTCATATGGATTGTCTGCGCCAGAACCAGTGCCTGGGAGCCCTGCCCATGACCTGGTCATCGGAAACGTGACCCAGGCGCATCAGCACGGCATCCACACCCGCCGGGAGATTGATGCCGCTGTGCCTCAACTGGGGCCAGATAAAGAGGCATTTGCGCCCCACATCCAGCCGCCCGGTTCGCGGCATGAACGGCATCTTTCCATGCTTTATCCCATTCACACAATAATGATCTTGATAAAACTCTACCCTGTCACCCTGTTTGGCAATGACCGGTCCCATGCCCACACCCTCTTGAATCCTTAAAGCAACGTTGTACCCGTTCGCATCGTTGCGGCCGGAAGCCTGCCCGCCATCCATGCGGTAGGCGATGACATCGCCATGGCGGAGGCTCTGGACATTGGAAATATGTCGCACAACCAGCACTTTGTCCCCGACCCGGACAGGGCAAAAGAGGTGGTTGCCGATGAAGTTTCGGATCGGGGAATAGAGCAGGATCGCCAGTCCCGCGATGATTACAATGGAAAACACCATCCGTTGGAGCAGCCGCACACGGCTCAGGCAAGGCTCGAGCAGATAGCATAAACTTGTTCCGTGGAGGCACAACAGGAGCGCAACAGCGGCGTCGCTGACGACGCTTCCCGCAAATGCGACGAAAGCCAGAATGAGCGCGGGCACAACCCACAGGACCATCCGCGCCAACCGCTTCTGTCCGGCAACCCGGAATCCATACCCCGGCAGCAGGACCGACAATGCAATCTGCCACACCGGGGCCGGCAGCAGACCGGCGATGATGGAGAACCCTTTCGTCGGGGCCATCCGCAGGAGCCCGAACACGCGGGACCGTTTTGCCAACGCCAGCCACCGGCCGCCGGCGCTCGCGCGCGGCGGGTAGTAGGCGGATGTCAGCGGTCTCATAGTCGCCTCAGGTCTTCTGATCAATTCGGAACTGCACTTGTTCCTCCGGCTCGTAGAACTCGCTTGTGAGCTGGTGGCTGCGCATCTCACCCACGATCTGCTCGAAAACCTTCGCCACCTCCATGCATGTGCGGCCTTTGTAGCCCTTCACATGCACTTCCACGAAACCCGCAGGGTCTATCGTTATTTCAAATTCGCGCACCGCCATAAATCATTGCTCCCAGTGCCGCACTTTCAGCCGGATGCTGCGGTCCTCCATCACTTCTTTTTCCACCACGTTGAACCCTCGCGCCCGCATCTCGTCCTGGAGCTTTTGGAAAACGTATTGCTGTATCACCGCCTTGCTCAGTTCCTCGCCCATGGCGCGAAGTTGCTCCTGCTCGTAACCTTCGCCGGTGACGCACAGCTCGGCCCGGCCCCGCGCATCCCGCGAGAAGGTGATCGTCACGCCGTCTTTTGTGACGCTGATCCTCTGGTCCCGCCCGAGCTGGGACGTCACCACCTCGCTCCGCTCGAGTTCCAGCCGCACCGCCGCATTGTCACTCACGGCGGTTTCTTCAACCCGCTGGCTGGCCGCGACCTGGTAACCAAGAGACCCCGCGGCGGCAACCACCGCCGCGCTCAACGCGGGCCACGCGGCTATCACCACGGGCGCTAAAATGCACACGGCGCTCACAGTTTGCTCCCTTCGGTTCTCATCGTCATCCGGTTGGACAGGCTCGAACCCAAATGCTCACGCGAAACATCGCCCGTGCGGGCAAAGGCGGCGCGAGCCCCCATTCAGCCCCGTGGCCTGGACATCGCTTAACCCATTCCTTGACAGCACATCCCGAACAGTCAACGTTTCATCCATGAACTTCCGCCGGGCTTTCTTCCGGACAACCGCGCCGCGCCATGCGGGTGTGTTGCTCTTTTGCGCCATCATTTCCCTGGCGGGCGCCAGCGGCGCCCCGCAGTCGAGGGAGATTTCAAAGCTGTACTCGAATCACTGCGGCGGGTGCCATGGCGCAAACATGGAGGGCGGGCAGACCGACAGCATGCTCGATGACACGTGGAGACACGGCGCGGACGATGTGAGCCTTGCGCGCGTCATTCGGGATGGGGCGGAGCAGGAGGGCATGCCGCCGTTCAAGGGGTTGCTCAACGAGGCGGAGATTCGGGCGATGGTGGTCTTCATCCGCGAAAAGGGCGACCAGGCAGCCCGGAAAGGGGCCACCCCCCCCAAGCCCGCCATCGGCGAAGTAGTTCAAACGAGCAAACACCGTTTTCATGCCGAGACTTTTGTCGCCGGCCTCTCCACCCCCTGGTCCATGGCGTTCCTGCCCGATGGCCGCGTGCTCGTGGCCGAACTGCCCGGCGCGTTGCGCGTGGTGGCGTCCGGAAAGCTGCTGCCCGCTCCCATTCAAGGAACGCCCAGGGTGCGCGCGCGCGGCCAGGGCGGACTGATGGAAGTGGCGCTGCACCCGGGCTACGCAACCAACCGATGGATCTACCTGGCCTTTTCCGACCCGTCACCGGACCCGGCAAGCCCGGACGCCAGCCTGACCGCCATCGTGCGGGGCAGGATCAGGAACGGCCAGTGGACCGATGAACAGACGATTTTTCGTGCGCCGGCGTGGACCTATCGCAGCACGGGCGTTCATTTCGGCTGTCGGCTTGTGTTCAAGGATGGCTTCCTCTTCTTCCCGATCGGCGAGCGCGGACACATGCAGGACGCCCAGGACATCACACGGCCGAACGGCAAAATCCATCGCGTTTTCGATGACGGAAGGATTCCGCCTGACAACCCGTTTGCCGGACGCTCCAACGCCATCCCATCCATTTGGACGTATGGAAACCGCAATCCTCAAGGGCTCGATGCCCACCCGGAAACGGGGGATCTCTGGGAGACCGAGCACGGCCCGAGGGGCGGTGACGAGCTGAACCTGGTCCGCAAAGGGCTGAATTACGGCTGGCCGGTCATCACCCACGGCATGAATTACAACGGCACTCCCATCACCGAAATCACATCGAAGGAAGGCATGGAACAGCCGGTCATCCACTGGACGCCCTCGATCGCGGTTTGCGGGATTGATTTCTACGAGGGGGACAAGTTCCCCAAATGGAAGAACGACCTGTTTGTCACAGGGCTCGCCAGCGAGGAACTGCGGCGCCTCTCGATCAGGGATCGCAAGGTCGTGGAACAGGAGCTCATCTTCAAGGGCATCGGGCGGGTGCGCGATGTCGCATCCGGTCCGGACGGGTGCCTGTACGTGATACTGAACAAGCCGGACCGCATCCTGCGGCTCGAGCCGAGATAAGCGGACGGACAGTGCCGGGACCTGCGGGGAGCTTCTCGGACGGGCTCTCTTCGGCCCCTGATGGATAACCGTGGAGATCATATCATGGGTTCGTGCAGCGGCGCTTGGTTGGTTGGCATGCAGTTTCTTTTGACACGAAGTTGGATGGATCAACTTTAATGAGGTGGACAGAGCATCCGTCGAACAACAAGGGTTACTCCTGCGTGACAGCGGGGGGACTGTACGTGGGGGCCTGGCGCTAAGCCTTCGGTGCGATTGGTGCGGTAGATGGACACGGGTGGTGTGCTGTTAGGTTTTTGTTACAGGGAAATCAAACCCTGTAACAGGGTTGACATCAGAGGCGTTTTCGTCCATACCTCGGGCATGGCAAGATCTTCTACCACGTATCCACGGAAGTGGGCTTCCGGGAAGACTACCGTGATTCGCGTTCCTGAGCGGATTGCGGACCAGCTCCTGGACATCGCGCGACGAATGGATGCTTCGCCAAAGTACTGTCTGCGCGAGGACGGGAACAGCTTCGTGCTTGAATTGGTGCCGGCGGGACGGGTGAATTACACGCCCAACAAACCGATCAATGTGGCTAGTGTGCCGCAGCGGAGCCCCTTCCGGTACCCTGGTGGGAAGACTTGGTTGGTGCCTTACATTCGAGACTGGCTGCGAAGCAAGAAGCTGACGCCGGCGCGCCTGATAGAACCGTTCGCTGGCGGGGCGATTGTGAGTTTGACGACAGCCTTTGAGAGGCTGGCCCGGCATGTGATATTCGCGGAGCTTGACGCGGACGTGGCAGCGGTGTGGCGCGCGGTGCTCAACGGACAAGCGGAGTGGCTGGCGAAACAGATCCTGAGCTTTGAGGTTACTCCGGAGAGTGTTACTGAGATTCTTTGGCGTGAAGCCTCCGGCTTGCAAGAAAGAGCTTTTCAGACGGTCTTGCGGAACCGTGTGCAGCGCGGCGGGATTCTGGCAGCGGGCGCTGGCCTTGTGAAAACGGGCGAGAATGGGCGCGGGTTGCTTTCGCGGTGGTACCCTGAGACGCTGGCGCGGCGGATCCGGGAGATCAACCAGCAGAAGGACCGGTTGACGTTTGTCGAGGGTGACGGATTCACCCTGATTGAGGAGCACAAGGCTGACGCTGACGCCGTGTTCTACATCGACCCCCCCTACACTTTGGCGGCCAAGCGGCTGTACAGGGTCTGGAAGATAGACCATGCGCGGCTCTTCAGGGCCATGGCGGAGTGCAGGGGCGATTTCCTAATGAGCTACGACAACACGGCTGAGATTGCGCAGTTAGCCAAGAAGCATGGCTTCGAGAGCCGTGCGATCGCGATGAAAAACACGCATCACGCGAAGATGACGGAGTTGCTCATCGGGAGGGACTTGTCGTGGGTAAAGGAGTGAGCGTCGGGCTGGACTGTCAAGGTCGTGTGATTCCGAGATGGTGCGCTGGGAAGGCTGTCGCCAGTTTGAAACGCAGTTGCTCTTCAAATCTCTCTTTGGAGAGGGGGACGCCGCCGGTCAATGATTTGACCGAGGCATCGAGTTTGGTGAAGGCGACCTGGCGAGGAACCAGTTTCCAGCCGTTTGGAGCGGGGTCATACCCGACGACGAACCAAGCAATTTCGGCGTTGGAAGGATGTTTTTCGCGTTCAAGTCCAACCAGGGAGGCGAAGAAGGCCTCGTCAATGACCACAGCCATTTTCTTCCCCCATGTGCGGATCGTTGGGACTTTCGTTTGAAGCTGGGGGAGAAGGCGCTTCGGGCCTGAGCTTCGCCAGTCTGGCCGGCGGTGCTTTGTCGGGTAAGGAAGCGTTGGCGATTCAGCCTCGCAGAGCATCTTAAATTCGTTCCTCATACTCTTGCCCGAAAAATATACCGCCTGGAGTTCGAGGGCACACCATTCGAGGGGGTCTTTGGTCGGATGCACGAGCACGTTATCAATCCTGCCGATAAAGTCACGAGTGTCATATTCATCGTCGTTCGCTGGTGCTTCCTGCGGCCTGAGACGGTCGAGAAAACCCACTTCGCTGAGGACGATTGGCTCGTTGGTTTGCAGGAGATTTTCACCAACCCAGCGAAAGATCGTCTTGGCTTCAAGGAACCGCAGCGGACAGGTGGTGATGACGGGGCCGACACCAGCGACGGGACCGTCACCGGTCTGCTGATATAGGCGGAGCGAGCAGATGCCACCCTTCTTGTTGCAATTAGCACCTGGCAGGAATGGGCAGGCAGTCTCGGTCAGAGCGTCCAAGTCCCACTCTGTCTTAGCGAGGCGAAAGCGGTCGGCTGGGGCAATCGTCTCGAAACCAACGCCGTACCACTCACCGATGGAGTATCTCGTCCGGACCTTCGCTGGCTTCGGCTCTTTCTGCTTTTTCTGCTTCGCCATTGGAATGACTTAGCAAAGGCGGTGTGTGTTGGCGAGAAGGTTCCGGACGGATTGCGTGGCTGGTTGTTCTCCCTGGAGTTGCTTGGGCAAACGGGGCTTCTTTCGCGCCGGATCGCGTTTGGCTGCAACTGCCGGGATTATGGGCGGCGCCGACAGTTAATTGACGTGTTGAACAGCGTGCGCTCTCCGGCTCTCGCGGCTTGTTACAGGTACTTCTCCCGGGTCAGGCGGCTGAGCACCTTTCGCATTTCGGCCCTTGCGCGAAACGCCCGCACCTTGACCAGTGGGATGGACCAGCCGGTGAGTTTTGAAATCTCCTTGATGGAGCGTTCCTCGATCTCGAGCAGCGTGATGACCATGCGCGCCTGGGGCGAAAGCTCCTCGAGGATGCGGCGCACCAACAGCCGCGCCGCCTCGGCATCCTCGCTGGCGGTGTCCGGATCGGCCTTGCAACGCTCCAGCCAGTCCTGCTCCGGCTCGCTGATATCCGTGAAGGCCGTCTCCCGGTTTCGCTGGTGTGCGCGGAGGAAATCGTAGCAGGTGTGCACGGCCATTTTCATGAGCCAATGTTCGAATGGCGCATCCCCGCGGTAGCTGGACAGCTTCTGGTAAGCCTTCAGCCAGATCTCCTGCACAATGTCCCGAACCTCATCCTCGCGCCGCGCATACCGCCGCGCCGTTGCAAACAGCCTCGGGGAATACCTCTCGACCAAAGGCTCAAAGCTGGAGGGGTCTCCTTCGAGCACAGCCCGGATCAGCTCGGCTTCGGTCCGTTCCATTCGCCGGCAGTATGCCACGGCGCCGGCCAAAGTCGAACGATCTTGCCTGCCGGGGATCTTGACCCCGCCCTCCCGGGTGTCTATTTAAGATGCTGGTTATGCCGACTTACCAATATGTTTGTGAGAAATGCGGACATGAGTTTGAGAAGTTCCAGCCCATTGCGGACAAGGCGTTGACGACCTGCCCGAAGGATCAATGCGGTCGCAAGACCTGGGGCAAAGGCAAAGTGAAACGCGTGATCGGCGCGGGCGCGGGCATTATATTCAAGGGATCCGGCTTCTACATCACGGATTATCGGAGCGAGAAATACAAGGAAGCCGCCAAAAAAGATTCTTCATCTTCGTCCACCAGCAAGCCGGCATCCCCGGATGCCAAACCCGCCCCGGCCAAGGCCGAGACCAAACCAGCGGCGGCGCCGCCCGGAAAGAAATGAATTGCCGGCCGTTCATGCGCTTGCGCCTGGCAGTCTGGCTTTCGCTGGCGGTTGGCGTGTGGACGTGCCTCCCGGCTGCGGCTCAGGGGCCGCCGACCGGCACACGCAGCCATTCGGGACAGTTCGTTCTTGTCGGTTCCTCGACGGCCCCGGTCCTGCCTTCGGTTCCGGACCCCGCCCTGACCAACAGCAACTCGATCGACCTGAGCCCGATGCTTGTTCCAATATCGTGCGAACGGATCAAGCAATACCTGGTAAATGATTTAGGCGTCACAAGCCCGTGGCAGGGAAAGGTTCTATTATCCATTCGGCCGGCCTCGTTGAACGATCGCGGGGTCTTCATCACCGCCGATCATTACCGGAAATCGTGGCAGTATCACGTTGCGCTGCCGACGCCTATTGATCGAGCCATTTACGTCCGGGCCATCGTGCGCGTGGTGCTGATGGAAATGATCAGCCGCAACGCCGGCGCCGGCGCCACCGAGCCGCCCGCGTGGCTCGTCGAGGGGCTCACCCGCCACATCCTGGCTTCGCGGGAAATCGAGGTCAGTCTCTCGCAGCCCGGGTCCGTGTCACGCGGTGTGGCCTTCACCCCGACGGTTGTTTCGCAGACCCAGAACAATCCCCTCCAGGAATCCATGGATGTTCTGAAGACTTCCGGAACGCTCAATTTCGAGGAGTTAAGCTGGCCGTTGCGGGAGAGCCTGGACGGTCCTGTCGCGCCCCAATACGCCGCCAGCGCCCACGCCTTCACTCATCACCTGCTCCGCCTGCGCAACAGCAAGACATGTTTTCGCTCATGGATCGAAACGATGCCGCGCTACCAGAACTGGCAAACCTCGTTCTTCGAAGCCTTCAGGCAGCATTTCCAGGCGCCGTTGGATGTCGAGAAATGGTGGGCGCTGCAAATGACGTTTCTGGGCCGGCAGGACAAGGGCGGATCATGGGCGCGGTCCGAAAGCGCGTCCGCCCTGCGGGAGCTATTGCAGGTGCCGGCCCGCATTCACAGCGCGTCCAACACCCTGCCGACCACCCGGACCGTGCCCCTGCAAACCGTCCTCCGCGAATGGAACGACGAGCAGCAGAACAGCGTGCTTGAACGCAAGCTCCGCGAACTCGAAATGCTCCGCCTGCGCACGAGCCCCGACTACTTCGAAACATTGGAGAAGTATCATCGTGTGTTGCTCGAAGCGCTTCAAAAGCGCAAGAGCGCCGGCGGACCCTTCGGCATCGGACGCTCGTCCGGCCTTGTGGCCGCCTCGGTGAAGGCTGCCTTCGAGCTTGATCAGTTGGATGCCCTGGAGGCGAATGAAGCCACGAATGCCCCTGAAAGCCGGCTGCCAACAACGGATCAACAAAACGCAACCCGTTGATTATAAATTGTTAAGGTTGATATCAGACATTGCGTCCCCTTGACACATTCCGGATCAAAATTATAGTGCGATGGCTTTTATTAGTCATAAATGCATTCAACAAACCTATTGGAAGCCGACGAGGAGCCCCCTGCGTCGTGTCTTGCACTGAAACAGTTTAACAGTCCCGGCCGTGGATACTGGCACAACGTGCCGGATGCCGATTGGAACGATTGGCATTGGCAGCTAAAACACCGCATTACGAATGTGGAACAGCTCGAGAAGCTGATGCCGACGCTCACCCCGGAAGAGCGGGCTGGGGCGGCCCTGGCCAACCATAAGCTGGCCCTGGCGATTACGCCTTATTTTTTCAACCTGATTGATCCTGCGGACGAGAATTGCCCAATACGACGGCAGGTGGTCCCCCGGCTTGAGGAAACCGATACCGCCCCGTGGGAGATGACCGATCCTTGCGGCGAGGATTCGCATTCGCCGGTGCCCGGGCTGGTGCATCGGTATCCGGACCGGGTGTTGTTCCTGGTGACGGATCGCTGCGCCTCGTATTGCCGCTATTGCACCCGCTCGAGGCTGGTGAGCAACGCCACCGGTTACGATTTTCATCCCCAGTTTGACAAACAGATTGATTACATACGCAGGAACCCGGCCATTCGCGACGTGCTGCTGAGCGGCGGAGACCCGCTGTTGTTCAGCGACGAAAAGCTGGAGGCGCTGCTGACGCAGTTGCGGGCCATACCGCACGTGGAGTTTTTGCGAATTGGGACGAGAATCCCGGTGTTTCTGCCGCAGCGGATCACGCCCGCCCTGTGCGGGATGCTTCGGAAGTTTCACCCGCTGTTCATCAGCATTCATTCGAACCATCCGCGCGAGCTGACCACGGAAGTGCGCGAGGCCCTGGGGCGGCTGGCGGACGCCGGCATCCCGCTGGGGAACCAGTCCGTGCTGCTCAAGGCGGTGAACGATGACGCCGAGATCATGAAAGCCCATGTCCAAAAGCTGCTCATGTGCCGGGTGCGACCTTACTACATTTACCAGTGCGACCTCATTGCCGGGTCCGCCCATTTGCGCGCCAGCGTGCGAACGGGGCTGCAGATCATGGAAAAGCTGCGCGGGCACACCACCGGCTACGCGGTGCCGCAATACGTGATTGACGCGCCGGGCGGTGGAGGAAAGGTGCCGGTCTCGCCGGAATACGTGCTCAGCCGCAACGCGGACCGTGTGGTGATCCGCAACTACGAAGGCAAGGTATTCGAATACCCGGAGGCGCCGGACGGCACGCCGGTGATCTCGAAGCCCGGGGAAATGGGTTTTACTGTTTAAGGACCGTTGCCCCGGCTGCGGGACGCGACACGAACAAAGTCGGTTTGATGCGTGTCCGCTTTTCGTATTCGGAAGCGATCCGGGCGGATACGGCGTCTATCTTATCCGCCTGGACCAGGGCCACGGTGCAGCCGCCAAAACCGCCGCCGGTCATGCGGCATCCGTGAACGCCGCCGGCGGGTCCGATCTCCCCGGCGATGTTCACGACTGTGTCCAGCTCGGGGCAGCTAACCTCGTAATCATCCCGCAGGGATGCATGGCTGGCATACATGAGCTGGCCAACGGTCGGCCAGTTTGAGGCGCGAACGCCATCCGCGGCGTGGAGCGTGCGCTCGATCTCGCCGATGACGTGCTTTGCCCGGCGGAACGCCACGCTGTCCATGTTGCCGCGATGCTGTTCGAGCATGGTGGCATTGGCGTCGCGCAGCGATTTGAGGCCGAGCGCCGCGGCTGCCGCCTCGCACTGGGCGCGTCGTTTTGCGTATTCGCCCCCGGTCAGCTCGTGCTTCACGTTCGTGTTGGTAATCAGCAGCGCCACCGAGGGATCCGTCATGGGCACCAGCTTTGTCTCGCGCGTTCGGCAATCCAGCAACAGGATGTGGTCCTTCCTGCCCATCACCGAAATGAACTGGTCCATAATGCCGCACGGCATTCCCGCAAAATCGTGCTCCGCCTTCTGGCACAGGAGCGCCTTATCGACAGGATCCAGCCGATGGCCGGTGATGACCTCCAGGAGGGTGGCAGTTGAGACCTCGAGCGCCGCGCTGCTGGATAATCCGCCGCCAATGGGAACAGTGGATCCCAGCATGGCGTTGAAAGCGGGCGGGCGAATGCCCCTGGCCACAAACCCGGCAATGACGCCCATGGGGTAGTTATGCCAGGCGCCCCTGGGCGCGGGCTTGAGCGTTTCCGAAAGGCTGATCATCGCAGGCGCGGCCCCGCCGGTGTCGCGTATTTGAATTCCGGTTGCGCCAGGCTCCGCCGGCCCCGCAGCCATGACCGTGTAGCGGTCAATCGCCATGGGAAAGACAAAGCCGTCGTTGTAATCCGTATGTTCGCCGATCACGTTCACGCGGCCCGGCGCGGCGGCAATCCAGAGAGGGTCGTTGCCGTAACTCTTTTTGTATTCAGCGGCGACGAATGTTCCAAGTTCAGTAAGATTCATGGCGTGTTTTTTTATGCGGCTGCGGAAAACCTGTAAATCGTTGTCTGCCGGTAAACGTCACCCGGACGCAGGATGATGGAGGGAAATTCGGGCTGGTTGACGGCGTTCGGGAAGCCCTGGGTCTCGAGGCAAAACGCCGCGTGCCGGCCATAGGGTTTGCCGCCCTTGCCAGGGAGTGAGCCATCCAGAAAGTTCGCCGTGTAAAGCTGAACAGCCGGCGCGGTGGTGTAGGTTTCCATGACACGCCCGCTGCCGGGGTGATGCGCCCGCGCGGCAAACACAAGGGACTTGCCCCCGCCATCAATCACGAAGTTATTGTCGTAGCCGGACGGGTCGCCCCCGATCTGGCTGAACCGCGCCCCGATCGGCGTCGGCCGCCTGAAATCGTACGGGGTGCCCTCGACCGCCTTGATCTGGCCAGTCGGAATCAGGTTCGCATCCGAGGGTGTGTAATGACTCGCCGCGAGCGTGAGGATGTGGTCCAGGATGTTGCCGGACCCCGCGCCACCAAGGTTGAAATAGGAATGGTTGGTCAGGTTCACCGGTGTGGGCTTATCCGTTCGGGCAGTGTAATCGAGCACCAGCTCGTTCCTGTCGGTCAGCGACATCACCACCTCCACATCCAAGTTCCCCGGGTAGTTCTCGTCGCCGTCCGGGCTCAGGTGACGAAACCGGAGTGCCCCTCCCGACTGAGGCTCGGCTTTCCAAAGGACCTTGTCGAAGCCTTTTAGGCCGCCGTGCAGGGCGTTGGGGCCGTTGTTGACGGCGAGCTGAAACGTCTTGCCATCAAGGGTGAACCGTCCATTTGCAATGCGGTTTGCGACGCGCCCCACCGTGCAGCCGAAATAAGGACGCCAGCCATTGACGTAACCCTCGACGGAATCGAAGCCGAGCACCACATCCGCCATTTGGCCGCTGCGGTCCGGGACGCGCAGTTCAGTGATGATCGTGCCGTAATTGGTGATTTTTGCCGTGAGGCCCCCGGCGTTTTGCAGGGTGAAGAGCTCGGCAGCGCTGCCATCCGGCAGCTTGCCGAAAGCCGTTTTGGTAATGCTATGTGCCATAAAAGCTGCCCTCGCCACCCCTCCGCCGGACATTCCGGGCGGACCGCTACTTGGAATCGGTGGCGGCGCTATCCCGCTTTTTGCCGCGCCATGCGGAAATGAGCATGAACGCGCCGAAGGCCACGAGCAGCAGGCCCCACCAGAGATTCACGTTCATGTCGAGCGAGCGCTTGTAAAGTTCGGAATTCGATCCGGTCGCAGCCCCGTAGATGACGAGCATGACACCAATGAGGGAGAACATGTAACCGATCGGCAATCGTATATCGAGACCCATAATCGTTTCCTTTCAGTTTACCGGAAGATGATGTTCAGAATGACACAGCACGCCAGGAGGATAATGCCGAGCGTGGCCGGCCGCAGGTACCATGCCTTTTCCGTGTCCACAATCTTTGGTGTGAGCGAGTAAACCAGCCCCTTCAACTCCTCGTCCGTCTTGGTCCGGCGCGTGGCCAGCGAGATGACAAGGGTCAGCGTGAAACACGCGATAAATGCAAAGCTGGCCAGCCAGAAGTTCTGGGCCATTTCGCTCGGGAAGGTCTGGACCACGCCCAGGTAACCGCCTTTGATGCCGGGGGGGTTGCCGCTGGCCACGGTGAGCGCGTGGAAGATGGTCGAGCCAGCGATGCCGCCGAACAGGCCGTAGAAGGCGCCGGTGCCGGTCGTTCGGGCCCAGAACATGCCCAGCAGGAACGTGGCAAAAAGCGGCGCGTTCACAAACCCGAACACCAACTGGATGATGTCCATCGCGTTGTTATATCTCGCCGCGAAATAGGCGCAGGCAATGCTCAGCAGAATGCCCACCACTGTAATGGCCTGCCCCATCCGGAAGTAGTGCTTGTCGCTCTTGTTCGGCGCGAAATAGGCCTGGTAAAGGTCATAGGTCCAGACCGTGTTGAACGCCGTCACGTTGCCCGCCATGCCCGACATGAACGAGGCCAGCAGGGCGGTCAGCGCCAGGCCGAGCAGGCCGGGCGGACAATACCGTTTTACCAGGGACAGAATCACGCCGTCGTAATCAAACTCGGCCACGGCGTTGTAGATGCCATCCTTGATCTGCGCATCGGTCATCGTGCCGCTGTTCTTGACCAGTTCCTCCAGCTTTGCGCGATCCATCTTGTGGCCCATGACCTTGATGACCTCGTCAATGGCCGCCTCGGCATCGAACTCGCCGAAGGTTTTCACCGTCTCGGCCGCAGTGGTGTAAGCCTGGGCGGAAATGGCGGGCGGCGGCACGCGGTAATTCTTGTTGGGCATCGCCATCAATGCCACGGCGATCATGCCGGGAACGATCACCAGGGCGGGGAAGAGCATCTTCGGCACTGCGGCGATGAGCGGCGTGCGGCGCGCGGCGCTCATGTTTTTCGCGGCCATGGCCCGCTGCACCACGAGGAAGTTCGTGCACCAGTACCCGAACGACAGGACAAACCCGAGCCCGAACACCATGGCGAAGATATCCACGCCCATCGGGTTGGCGGCAGGCCCTGCAATCAGGGGTTTCCATGCGCTGGTCCAGGCATCGGCCGAGTAAGCTTTTTCACCAAGGCTTACCATCGCCGGGTTCTGAGCCACCGCCTGAAGCGAACCGTTCATCGAGCCCCAGCCGCCGACATCTTTCAGTCCAAGGTAAACAACCGGCGCAAAACCGAGCACAATCATGAAGAACTGGAGAACCTCCGTGTAAATGGCGGAGGTCAGCCCCCCCTTGAGCACATAGACAAGCACGACAGCCGAGCAAATCCACAAATAGATATCGTAAGTGCCCAGCCGGATTCCGCCAACCGTCATTCCCAACTGCCACGGGAGCAGGTTGTCCAGCAGCTTGGCCAGCGCATTCATGCTGATGCCCGAGGCAAACAGCGTCATCACCGCAAACGCAACGGAATTCAGCGCCCGCACCCGCTCGTCAAAGCGCATCTTGAGGTATTCGGGCACCGACCGGGCCTTTGAGCCGTAGTAGAACGGCATCATGAAAATGGCCAGGAACACCATGGCCGGAATGGCGCCCACCCAGTAAAAGTGCGCTGTGGCAATGCCATACTTCGCGCCGCTGGCCGCCATGCCCACCAGCTCGAGCGCGCCAAGGTTCGCGCTGATAAAGGCCAGTCCCGTAACCCACGCCGGAATCGAACGCCCTGACGTCAGAAAGTCCGAGGAGCTTTTCATGTAGCGACGAAGGGCGAAACCGATCGCCACAACGAAAACCACGTAAATCACCAGGATGGAGTAATCAATTAGGCTAAGATTGACGCTTTGCATAGCTCAGTAAGCAAGAATTACGAAGTCAACCGGCAAAGTCAAACCGTCTTATTCCGCAAACACACGACCCGAGCCCAACGCGCCGCTCTGTCGTGAACAGGGGTCGGGAGCGGACTGGGCAATTTACCCACCTTGTGCAGCCTTTGTCACTAATAGTATTCATAAGTATTACACATATAGACAAAACCTATGAATAGGAATGGACAGACCTTGCTGGCGCCGCCTCGAACGCGACGATTCACGAAGAAACAGCTCTTTGCGGCAAAACCATCATCCCGAAGGAACGGACGCCCGAAGAAGTCGGCGCCGACGCCGGAGCGGCTCCTGCAAATTGCATGGGGCTACGCCCCGGCCATCATTCTTGAAGCGGCGCTGCAATACAGGATTTTTGATCTGTTGAGCATCGCCCCGCGGACAGCCGGGGAGTTGGCCGACAGCACGGGGAGTTCAAAGCGCGGCATGGTGGCGATTGGCGATGCCCTGGTGGGCCTGAACTTTCTGGAGCGGGAAGGTGAAAAATACAAGCTCGCCCCCGAGAGCGCCGCCTTCCTGGTTTCCACCCGGCCCGGGTATTGCGGCGCGTTTTTTCAACACTCCGTTCGCCAGTTGATTCCGCGCTGGCTGCGGCTTCCCGAGGCTGTGCGCACCGGCAGGCCCGTCTTTGCCGTGAACCACGAAGAGACCGGTTCGGAATTTTTCGCTGAGTTCGTCGAGTCGCTCTTTCCCCTGGGTTATCCCGGGGCAAAGGCGTTGGCGGGTCACCTGAGGCTTTCAGATATCCGCCGCCCCGCAAGCGTGCTGGACATCGGGGCCGGCTCGGGGGTGTGGGGAATCGCATTGGCGCAGGCATCGCCGCGGATCCGCATTCACGCGGTGGATTGGCCGGCGGTGCTCGAGGTGACACGGAAAGTGGCGGCTCGACACGGTGTTGCGGACCGGTTGACGTGCTCGGCCGGGGACCTTCTGGAGGCGGAATTCGGGCATGGCCACACAGTGGCGACCATTGGGCACATTTTCCACAGCGAAGGCCCGGAGCGCAGCAAAGCCCTTCTGCGGCGCACCCGGGACGCCCTGGCTCCGGGCGGAACGATTGCCATTGCGGAATGGATCCCGAACAAGGACAGGACGGGCCCGCCGGGCGCGCTCATATTTGCGGTGAACATGCTGGTGCATACCGACGAAGGGAACACATTCACGTTCGAAGAAATGTCCCAATGGCTGCTGGAAACCGGTTTCAAAAACCCCCGGCTTCTGGATGCGCCCGGACCCTCTCCACTGGTTTTGGCGACGAAATAATCGCCACCGGGGATAGCGCGGGCGCCCTGCTGGCGGCTTTGGCGAAATGACGCACTTGCCGTTCGGTCGAGGTGCTTTATTCTGTATCGAATGCAAAAAATGGAAAAAGGGGCTGGCGACCCGGAACTGGCGAAACGAATCCAGGAACTGATCCAGTTCAAGGGCGGCGGTCACAACGAGGAAAACGTTGCGGATATAATTGATAACGCCTTGAAACTCCTTTGTGATGTCGAGGACACGGGCGACGTCAAGGTCATCCAAACAGCGTTGCGCGAGCTGCGCTATGCCTTCCGCCTGTTTGCGCCTTACGCGGAGACGCGCAAGGTGAGCATGTTTGGCTCGGCCAGGACGCAGAATTCACGGCTCGAGTATCAGCAGGCGGTGGAGTTTGGGCGCAAAATGGCCGCGGCCGGCTTCATGGTCATCACAGGCGCAGGGGGCGGCATCATGCAGGCTGGACACGAAGGCGCCGGCCCGGAAAAAAGTTTCGGGGCAAACATCCGTCTCCCCTGGGAACAGAGCGCAAACCCGGTGATTCGCGAGGACGCCAAACTCGTCACGTTCAAGTATTTCTTCACCCGCAAGCTCATCTTTATCCGGCATTCGGACGCCATCGCGCTTTTCCCGGGCGGCTTTGGGACGATGGATGAGGGGTATGAAGCTCTCACCCTCATGCAGACTGGCAAGAGCCAGCTTATGCCCCTGGTGCTCGTGGACCGGCCCGGCGGCACTTACTGGAAGACGTGGGACAAGCATGTGCGGGAACACCTGCTGCGCGACCAGCTCATTTCCCCGGACGATCTTTATCTCTACCAGATCACCGACAACGCGGACGAGGCGGTAAAAATCATCACCCGCTTTTACCGGAACTTCCACTCGACGCGATTTGTGAAGGATTTGTTCGTGATCCGGCTCAAGCATCCGCCCTCGGATTCGGCAATTGAAGCGATGAACGAGGACTTTGCCGACATCATGGTCGGTCCCAAAATTGCGCGGATCGAGCCCACCGCCGAAGAAGTGGCGGACAATGACAAGCTGCAGTTGCACCGGATCGCGTTTGGCTTCAACCGCCGCGATTACGGGCGGCTCCGCCAGTTGATTGATGTGCTGAACAGCGCGTAGCGGAGCGTCGCCAAAAAACTTCAGGCAGGGCGTGGACGGTGAAAGGGGCGGAAGTTGCCGGGGGTGTGTCTCCGCGCAGGGTGGGCTCGCCGAGCACGCCTTCCCCGCGCATCGCCCCACATTTGCCACAGCCATGCCAAATCCGTGCAAGAGTGGCGGGTATCATTCACTTCCTGTCCGGTCTCCTCACGTTGTGGCAGGGCGACGCGCGACAAAGAACTCGTAGGCGTAGTAGTCTGAATGCCTGCGGTGCATTTCGGGCTCCTGAGCGAGTTGATCCAGCGCGGCAAGCGCCTTGGCATCGTTGCCGTACTTCCATCGCAGCTCCTTAATGCGCTGTTCCATCGGCGAATAGAAGTCGTCCCACCAGGCCTCATCCGGCAGCGTGAAACGATCCAGAAACTCGAAGCCACCCAGCTGGATGGCCGCCACCACGTCAGCCGCTCTACCCATGGCCGGGTAATCCGAATCGAAGCTTGCCTTGACCTCCGGTGGCGGGTCTTCCTTGCGCCAGACCGCGTCGGTGAAGGCAAGAAAGCCGCCGGGACGCAGCAGTTCACGGCAGATACCCATCGCGTTTCCAATGCCGATGTTGTAGAGCGCCCCTTCAGCCCAAACCAGGTCGTAGCTTTGCGGCGGCAGCTCCAAATGAGCCATGTCACCAACCAGCGCCCGGACTCGTTGCGAAAGCCCCCGCGCGGCGAGTCTCCTCCTTAACCGCTGAATGCTGGGCGCATGGCTATCGACGGCTACAATGGAACCTGTCGTCAGGTCGGCGAGATGCAGCGTTTGGGCGCCGACTCCACAGCCCAAATCGGCGATCATAGGCGCTCCGGGAAGCCCTGCGCAGAGACGAAGGGCTTTTGCAGCGCAATCACGATTGCCCGGGCCCTGCCTGGGCAAGCTCTCAAACACCTCAAAGAATATCTCAAAGAAACGGGAACCGTGCTCGTTCATGGTTGCTACACTATCGTTCGGCATTCATGTCCCCGGTTCGCCCGAGCGTTCGCTGACCGAAACCATTCTCGAGTTCCCATCCTGCTTGAGGACACCCTCGCTCCATTTCATTTCCTCTATGTCAACCGGGT
>CAYNZC010000022.1:0-1905 GCA_964401575.1 uncultured Verrucomicrobiota bacterium | reverse complement strand
TCGCCACCTTCAACTCGCGACGGCGACGTTTGGCCGCTGCCGCGGTTTTCTCTTCCTCTGTCATCCTGATCCACACGGGCTTGGCTGTTGTGCTTCACCTGCCGCCCCGACTGCGGCGGGTGGAGCGCAGAAATGATACACGAAGATACCATTCGTGCCGAGCGGAAAGCGCGGGCAGAGGATAAACCCAATGCCAACATTACAAACATTGTCGAATGTGGAGCTCTGACCCTAAAGGCTTTTAGTGTTTGGTGCTGGGGGAACCGAGCACCGGCAAAAGCGTGCTCACAGTTGGGCCGCACCATCTCCTGGGCTTTGTACAAAGGTCTCAAGCATGACCAAGAATTTTCAGTCGGGGAATTTTCTATGGTGCCCCCGTTCAAATGGCCTACTACCGAGGCAAGGTTACATGCTGCTTTGGATGCTCAAAGTGTCACGGTTGTCTGACTCTGTAAAAGCGCTGACTGCTCGAGGCTACAGGGTCCTGGATGGTGCCGTAGCCATCGGTAGATGGCGAAGCGATGCCCAGGTTGAGCCAGGGACTGGCGGTCAGATTAGTAGCAAACTGGACCGTGTGCTGTGATCCCGGAACGCCGGTGAAAGTTATGGTATTTGTATTAGGTCCGGGCACGTTTGCCTGCGGAGGAAGACAGTAGGGTTCAATGACCGCTTTGGCCACGTATCCGGATGCCTTACCTCCAGCAACGGTGAAGAAGCCTCCTGCGTATAAGTCACCCCCCGAGAATACCAGAGCAGATACGCTGCTGTTCATCCCGGATCCAAGTTTCGACCAAGCGCTCCCGTTCCATTTAGCTATATAGCTGGCGGCGGTGCTGCCTGCTGTGGTGAACACGCCTCCGGCGTAAAGGTCATTGCCGCGAACCGCGAGGGCCATCACATCCGAAGACACTCCTGAACCGAGAGCCGACCAATTGGTTCCGTCCCATTTTGCAATTCGGTAGGCGATAACTCCCGCGTTGGTGAATGAGCCTCCCGCGTAGAGCGCGTTGCCGCCGCAAGCCAGAGCGTAAACTGTACCTAAGTATTGCAGACCCGAGCCCAGCCCCGACCAGTTGCTCCCATCCCATTTGGCAACGCGATTCGCGGGCGCCCCACTTGCGGATACAAAGTTTCCACCCGCGTACAAGTTTGTTCCCGAGACTGCGATGGCATATACGTTGCCATCAATACCCCCAACGAGACCAGACCAAGCCGTTCCGTTCCATCTTGCGATGTGGTTTGCAGGATTGCCTCCTGCGGTAGTGAACCATCCCCCAGCATAGACGTACGTTTCGGAAACTGCCAATGCCTCGACCGAGTTGTCCAGACCTTCGCCCAAGGCTAGCCATTCTGCTCCGTCCCACATGGCAATGCGCCTGGCAGATTTTCCATCCGCAGTAGTGAACGAGCCGCCAGCGTAAACTTTACTGCCCGAAGCCGCGACTGCGTTAATGACGCCGTTCGGACCCGAGCCAAGAAACGCCCATGTATAGCCGTCCCATTTGGCTACACCGCCTCTGAACCGACCAGCGGCATATACGTTACGGTCGGAAGCAGAGAGTGCCTGAACAGAATTCTCCCTCCCGGGCCCGAGTGCCGACCAGTCGGCTCCATCCCACTTGGCTATGCCTCTCGCCGGGCTGCCGTCGGTGATCCAGAAGCCTCCGCCGGCGAAGAGTTCGTCCCCAGAAACCGCGAGGGCAGCTAGGTCAGGACCGTAAACCATCCCTGTGGGAGACCAACCCAGCCCATCCCAACGGGCAACAGAACACATGTTCGTCATTGAGAATCCTCCGGCCGCATACACTTGGTCGTGCAGGACCGCCAATGCGTTCACGCGATTGTTAAGTCCCGAGCCAAGTGGGAACCAATTTGTGCCGTCCCAGGCTGCGATATAATTGGAAG
>CAYNZC010000021.1:30391-41820 GCA_964401575.1 uncultured Verrucomicrobiota bacterium | reverse complement strand
CCGACGAAGAGTTGGGCACCGTCACTCATCCACACCTTTTGCCGCCGTCAAGGGCCACAGTGCTGGTACTGACCGCAGCGACGCTTGGAGTTGGTTCGGCAGGATGCGGTCCAAGGCCATTGCCTCAGCACATCATTCATAACGAACCTCGCGTTTTTTCATGGATACTGTCGCCGGCCGATGCGTCCGGTGACAAGTTGATTCAGAAAGCCAGAAAAGCGCTGCCTGCAAGAGCGAAGCCAGTGCTGGTAACTCGCGGTAACCGGGGCCGGGTCGAGCTCGAAGCTGTGGGTTCTGGTGTCAAAGTGTTCTGTTCGACGAACAACGGACCCATGCGGTTATATGAAGGGCCGCTGAAGGACTTCGGAGGGGGAACTATCGTTTTTAGAGCGGAACAGCCTGGCGCACTTCCCTACGAGGGAGAGATGACGTTGCGGGAGATGCCGCGCCGCAGTGAGTGGAAAGTTGCCTCAGTTAGCAGCCATGAGCCGGGCGAAGGGGAACCGCATCACGCGATTGACGGCGATCCGGCAACGTTTTGGCACTCGCGGTGGAGCGCGACTGCGGCAGGCCCGCCGCACGAGATCGTCATCGACCTTGGCAAGGAGACGAGAATCGCAGCGGTGAATTACATTGGGCGCGGTGATTCGGAAAACGGACGCGTTGCAGAGTGCCGCATTTATGTGGGGTTAGATTCCACACAATGGGGTGAGCCGGCGGCTGTGGCTCAGTTGCGTAACACGGATGAACTCCAAGCGGTTTTCCTGGGATTGAAACCCACGGGGCGATACTTGAAGTTTGTGGCAGAGCGCGAGGTGCGGGGAAGACCGTGGGCGACAATTGCAGAACTGGAGATTGTGCCTGCGGACTAGCCGGAATACTTTACGTGCAACAGATTCCTATCGAAAAAGTTTTGGACCCGGACGCGTATGGTGTGATAAGGCGTTGGGCAGGGGGTCTTTGCTGGCGGGTGCGGGCAGCATTGGCCCGGCCGGAGTTGGAAGCCATACTTCGTGACCCCGAGGGCCTTCTTGCAAGCGGAATCCCGCTCCTAAAAGATGATCATGCCGCTTGTGTAGGGGCAGCCTACGGCTATGTGATCAAGAGAACCAATCGCCGCAAACTGTTGAAGCTGCTGGTGGGTATCTTTCGAAGGTCCCGCGGCCGTCAGGCTTTCCTGAGGGCGATGGCACTCGAGCGAGACTCAATCCCAACAGCCAGGCCGGTTGCGACTGCCGACAGGTTGTTCCTGGGATTTCCTGTGCTCACCTACCTGATCACAGAGGAGATACCTTCCGCGGTGCATCTGGGCAAATGGAGGGGAGACAAGAGGGCGACAATTCAAAGCGTCTCGAGGCTGATCGCGCAACTCCATGAAGCTGGCTACAGGCACGGGGATTTAAAGGAGACAAACATTCTGTTTGATGGCGGCGGGGGCCCACACCTGATCGACCTGGACGCCGTGCGGTATTTCCCGATGGGGTTGCCGGCATTTCTTGCCGCCAAAGACGTGGCGCGTCTGTGGCGGATCAGACAACGCACGAAGCGTTACAGTAAAACCGACGCAATCCGGTTTTTGCGAATTTACGCCCAGGCGCGCGGCTTCTCAGATCTTCGGTGGTGGTGGAGAAAGATCACTCGTGTAAGACAGTAGAATCACAGATACGATGCCAAAGCGTCTTGCGCATGAGGGGGCAGCGCCGTGCGGTCGTCGGAAAAGTGGCTTATGGCAGAGGAGGCGGAAGTTGGTTGCGAAGGTAGTTCCCGGTTTCTTGCGTGCCGGCGCAATTGCTCTCGCGGTATGCTGCGGCAATACCAGAAGTGAAAGCAGCGGCAGAAGAGGTGCCGATAACGAAATAAGAGGAACCGTTGTAGTTCACAATGCTGGTGCCCGGTGCACCCACGGAGACAAAGCTTCCGCGATTGGCGTAGGGCGCTATACTGCCCTGTTCGACGGCGGTCACCGCCAGGACTTCCGGAAGGGCGGCGGGGTAATAGGGAGTGGTCACTGGCGAGTTACCGGCGGCGCCGATGAAGGTGATATTGCTCTGGCTTGCTTGCCTGATTAGGTCCGCCACGTAAGGTGCATTGCCTTCAGTGCCCAGGCTCAGGTTGATCACGTTTGCTCCCGCATTGACAGCGCGGACGATTCCTTCAGCTACTTGAAAAGTGCTGGTGACAGGGCTGCGTCCGTAGACATCGACTGGAAGGATTTTGACGCTTGTGGAGCCTCTGCTTGCGGCGGCGAGGCTCGAGAGCATGGTGGCCGCCATGCTGGTACCGTGGGATGGGACGGAGGGATCCACCGCGGAAGCGCCGGCAATGGAAATTGGGGGAAGAAGGAATTTGTCCAGGTCCGTCCCGAGTGACTGGACGCCGGTGTCAATGAGGCCGATGACCACGTTGCAGCCGTTGGGTGGCGGCCTGAGTGCCAGTTGCGGCATGCCGGATGTTGTGGAGACTACTGGGCGCCCCCCGCCTGGACGGTCCAGCGCATAGTTATTTTCGATAGACTCCACGTCAGGATTTTGTGCCAGTGCAGCCCTTGCGGCGTTTGTTGCTGCAATGTCATCGAATCGTAGACGGTAAAGGTTGTGCTTTTCGAGTCTCCCAACAACTGTGGCGCCCAGTGCTTTTGCTATTTCATCTATGTTCGCGCCGGGTTTAAGTCGCACAATAAGTTCATTGCCAATTAGCTTCAGACCCTGGGTTTCAAGCGGGCGCGCCCGGATCTGCTGGGTGGCTTTGTCCCTTGATGTGCGAAAAACGTATAGTCGCATGGCGCCGGCGGAAGGCAGGAGGGCGTAGTTAAGGTCCCCAAGTAGAAGGGGCAGTGCGTTGCCTGGCGGAAGATCCCTGAATTTGGCTGAGACGACACAGGAGACTTCCGGTTCTACGAAAACCTGCCAGCCCGTTTTGTCGGCGATCTGTTCAAGAATCGAGAGCAGATTCCCCTGCGAAACGTCCGCCGTAATCCGGCCTTTTTGGACGTCCCAACTGAGTTGATCGGTTGCGGGAGCGCTAGAACATAAAAACAATCCCCACATGCAAATTCTGAGCAGGCACCAGGCCTGCGCCCCCATCCTTGGTCTGAACATGCGGTTGTTCACTGTCAGGAGAATCTACTCCATTCCTGGCGGATCGGAAATGAATAAGTCAGGGTTCGGCCCGCACGCGGTAGAAGCTTGTTGCGGAGGCAGGGGGTATCGGTTGCCATGTAGCCGTGTCGTTTGTGGGTGAAAGGGTGCCAACGGGCAGGAACGGTTGAGTTAGATTCGTGCTTGCCAGGATTGTGTAGGTGAGTCCGGGGCTCGAAGGCCAGGAGATCAGGCCCGGGTCTGTGCTGGCCGTGAGTGCAAAGGAAGGCGTGTAATCAATGATGCGAATGTATATGGGGGCTGTCCTGAATTTCTGTCCCGTGCCGGCGATGGCAATGCCATAGATGGGATGCAGGCCCAAGCCGAGTTGGGCGGCTGGAATGGAGAAAGTGGCCTGCGGGGATGTGGACGTGGCAAGCAGGCCGCCCGTGCCATAGAGATCAAGCCTTGAAATGGTTGCTCCCGAGGCTGCCATGCGAAATTGGAGAGTGGCTCGCAAGGCGGTGTTTGAGCCGCCAACCAGAGTTTGGAGGGTGGCAGTGAGTGATCCGTTTTGGACGTAAAGATTAGTATTGGCTGCTCGGTGCGCGCGCACGTGTGTGCCATCCATTACTATGGCTGTGAACTCGCGCGGTCCGTTGGGCAATTGAGTCGTGTCGATCGAAAAGGAAACAGGCAGGTCTGCGCGTCCGGAGGTGATGTAGATGTGGTTGCGAGGCAGGACATCGGCGATAGGATCATCCAGGGGCAGGGTTGTTTCAGGCGAATAAGAAGTGAGATCGCTCGTCAGTTTGGCCTTGAGACGGGAGGCCGGGTAGCCGGGGGAACGAGCGCGAAGGTTGAATATCACCCGGCTTCCAAAATTTATGATGTCCTCGACTATCACACCGTCCGGGCCCGTCAGGTCCGGATGTGTGTTTATCGAAGTGGCGAGGCTTTGCAAAACAGGCGCCAGATTTGTCGAACTATTGGTGGCCGAGAGGGTGTATGCCAGACCGTTTGTCTTTGTGATTGTGCATGAGATGTACTTACCGAGCGAGCTGCCGGAACTCTCCACGGCACACTGGCGCATGCCGCAGGCAGTGGACTCGATGAAATTTGGCTGAGCGAGCGTAGCGAAAGTGGTTAGGGAACCGGCGGCACCTTGCGCCGTCGAAACGGTGATTGAGCCCGGAAGGAAGCCATTTGTTCTGCTAAGCTGGATGCGGTCTCCGACCGGTTTTGCTCGCGTCTTTGTCTGAGACATTCTTGCCGGGGTGTTGAGGGCAGATGCAAGGCCGTTTGCCACCGTGTCGAGGTTGGCGCTGGCAGGAACCGTGTAACTTGTAGCGACGCCGTCTATAGTGACAGTGACGGTGTTGTAACGGGCTGGGGCTATGTTTGTGAGAGTTCTGTGCCAGAGTCCGTCAACAAAGAGATCGACGCGCGCGACGGGGAGGCTGGGATCTGCAGCTTGTGCTAGGAAACCGAGAGTGGCTGTGCCTGCCAGTGGGGTGGCCGGCAGGGTGGTCCAACGGCCGTTCGGGGGCCGCGAGTACGGCGCAGAGAGCGGATCTCCGAGGATGAGACCCTGGTAAGGATTTGTGACACTCAGGTAATAGCATTCCGCCAGAGTGAATCCCCGGTTCTGATAGAAGAACAGATGCGGCGAAGGGAATTTTTGTAGATAAGCGCAAGGTTCATCCACCGTGCCGTAGGTGCCTGTAGCCCCAGCTCGCAGGATCTCGATGAGTGTTAGATGGTCATTTGGCAGGAAAAGCCTTCCGCCGACAGACGTTAAATTGTCAACGAGCGCGCCAGGAACGTATGTGGTTACGAATGGGTTGTAGTTTTGCCAACCCGTCTGAGCGCCGGAGATTTGAGGAACCGAGGGGGGTGCGCCGTCTTTGTTGGTGATAATGATGGAGCGCCGGTTCTGCAGCCTTGCGTCAAGAATGGCGTTGTGAGCCGTTAAGTACCTGATATTGCGAGCGGGGTCGTTTGGGCTCTTGACAATATAGACGGGAGCATCCGGGAAAGTGGAGTCAGCTAAAATGCTTTGTAGCACAGTAGCTTGCGCGAGGGGCAGATTCGACGCAGTTATCATGGTGGCAAGGAGGTTCGAGCGGGACTGCGCACCGGGGCTCTCTGCACGAAACAGAGATTCGCTGCCCGCATAGTCGCTCTTCGTGCTGGCAGGCAGAGAACAGGAATTCGGCAAATTCGAAGCCGGTGGGGCATCATTTAGTTTGAAACCATAAAACAGGGCGGAAGTGGTGCTATTTGTGTGGACCCCGGATTCGATCTTGTAGGGGATGTCCATGGACAGCAGCAGAAAATCGGCCTGGTTTGTGAGACGGCGTTCCCGAAGGGCGGAATAGAGAGGCAAGAGAAGGGTGTTTGTATATTGTTGGGGAGTCCATGAGGTGTTGCCTCCCGTCCAATTGATGCGGACAAGGTTTTCCGGAGGGACCTGGCGCATTTCGCAGTAGTAATTACCCAAGGCCACTGAATTGCTGCTTTGATTGTTGACAATTACGACGGCTCGCAGCCCGCTACCCCCCGCATATGCAATGGTGCCGCACAGCATCAGGAGGATGGCCGGGAGAAGTTTGCAACCGCCGATTCTCATGTTGTTATTATCATGGAGAGCGGCGCGGGAGTAAAGCAATTGACCTTGGGAGGAGGCTGGCACTGACCATCGGGTGGGGCGGATAGGCACAGGTTCCGGGAAATGTGGTTTTAACGCAGGATGCCAGAGGTCGCGGCACTCTTTCGCACGCTGAAAAGTGACTGTTACGGCTTAAATCTGCTCGTATTCTTGAGTTTTATCAGGCAGATTTAAGTGATTCGATGCGTCCGCGCAGCTCAATATGGCTCGTCACGAGCCTTTCTGTGCTTCTGCTAACAAGCTGGCAGGTGTCGAACATCCTCGTATCTTCACGTCCGATGGTGTTCGACGAAGCGGCAGCGACGGATCCTGTGGAGGTTTCTGAAGTGCCTGACAACCCGACGGTTACTCTGCCAATCCGGAACACCTCCCGTTCGATGATGGAGCTGTTGCGTGATCCACGCGCCGTTCTGCTGGAGAACGCAGTCTGGGACACTCGCTTACCAATTGCGGTTGACAATACCGTTCCGGAGGGGCTGAAGGCGACTGCCGATCCTGGAGCCTACATTGTGCAGGGCGCCCGTGGGGTGGACGGATTATTTAGAGCGACACTTCAGAGCAGTGGTGCTCGCATTGTGTCCTACATTCCAAACAATGCGTACCTCGTCAGAGTAAGCGCCGAGGGTGCTCGCGAATTGCGGAACAATCCTGCTGTGGGAGCGGTTCTGGCATATGAGCCTATTTACAAGCTCAAGCGTGATCTCCTTCCTTTGTTGCTTCGCTCCGGCAACTTGCGTGCGAACGGTCTGGTTCTGGTGGATGTTCTGCTAATGGCCGGCACGGAGGATACGTTTGACGCTGTGGCTGTCGCCGGGTGCGAGACGACCAGGCGCGAGCGGTCTCAGATAGGGACGATTGTCACGTTGGCTTGTCCGCAGGGCAGGCTGGCAGACTTGGCGAAGGCCCCGCAAGTGCAGGGGATTCAAAAGGCAAGGAACCGAATTCCGGCGATGGACCGCACCAGAGTCGGCTTGGGAGTTTGTTTGGATGTGACCGAGCAAGCCAGCATCCTGGGACTTTACGGTTCCAATGTGGTGGTTGGGGTTGCAGACACCGGGGTGGATGCAACACATCCGGATCTTTCCGGACGCCTGCTGTTTCACGATGGAGCGGCAAGCATCGATGTCGCGGGACACGGCACGCACATTGCAGGAGTCATTGGAGGTTCCGGAACTGCCTCGATGTCGGTGAGCAACGTGCAGGGTTCCTCGATGCCGCCTGTGGCAGGACAGTTTCGTGGAGTGGCGCCATCGGCGAAGCTTTTCTGCCTGACCTTTGAGGGGACTAACCGGCCTTCTGACACAGACATGCAGAGAGCGGCGGCTGGCACCAACGTGCTGGTGTTCAACAATAGCTGGGTGTACGCCGAAGCGGCAGATTATGACTTCGCGGCGGCGAGCTACGATGCGGCGGCGGTTGACGCGCTGCCCGAAGTTTCCGGGAAGCAACCCGTGTTGTTTGTTTTTGCGGCGGGCAATACGGGGCAGGCGAACCAGGACGGCAGTGGCGGTGTTGCCGGGACTGTTTGCTCTCCGGCGACCGCCAAAAACGTTTTGACGGTCGGAGCTCTTGAGCAGGCCCGGGGCATCACCAATACAGTCATTTCCTGCACAGGGGAAGAGCCGAATGTGAATTGCGTGACCAACCAGCCGTGGCTTGAAGCCACAGACAACGATGGTCAGGTGGCATCATTCTCGAGCCGGGGGAACGTGGGGATAGGAATGGAGGGCGTGTATGGAAGATTTAAACCTGATATTGTCGCCCCAGGGACTTTTGTTCTTTCGTCTCGTTCCTCCCAATTTGATGCGGAAGCTTATTTTGGCGGTTCAAGCGAGGGCCTCGTGCTGAGTAACCTGACTTACCGGCTCGGCGGTCTTCACAGGTTCGAGTCTGGCACGAGCGTGGCAGCGGCTGCCGCAGCGGGTGCTCTAGGCCTTATCCAGGAGTTTTTTGAATCAAGAGTTGGCACTGCCATCACGCCTGCATTGCTCAAGGCGCTGGCGATTCATGGCGCGCGAATCGAGCCGGGATTCAACCTTGGGGTTTGTGCACAAACGAATTCGAGCGGATGGGGAGCACTGGATCTTGCCGCGAGTTTGGCAGTTGGTTTGACGAACGCGGGAGGGGCCACAAACTCTATTTTTTACGATCAGCAGACTTCTTTAGGGACTGGAGAGCAGGTCACCCGTATCGTAAGGGTGATTGATCCCGAGTTTCCTTTGAAAGCCACATTGGTCTGGACGGATCCTCCAGGCAATCCGATGGCAGCAGTGAAACTGGTGAATAACCTGGATCTTGTTATCACCAACCTTGACACGGGTGAAGTCTATCTTGGGAACGACATCGATCCCGAATCGCGATGGTCCTCAATATGGAATTCAAGTGCACCATCCTTACCCGATTGCGTTAACAATGTTGAGAGGGTTTTGATTTCACCGCCTTTGGGTACGAACTATTCGGTGACAGTGCGAGCAAGGGGGATAAACGTCGATTGCGGATCCGGACGGTTTGACGTGGCGGCGCAGCGCTTTGCGCTGGCAATTTCGGCGGGCTCTGCTGACGGAGTGGGCGCCTTGGCGCTGCAAGATACAATCCAGTCACGGGATATCCAGACGGCTGTAACCGTGCTGACAAACACTTTCGAGTCCGCTCAGGAGTTTGGCGTTGTGCTGCGGGCTGAACGGTTCGGTGCGCACAATCCGGGATCCGACGAGGTTTTGACCTCACTTGGCCAGAATCCCAATTCTGCGGTGCTGGTTGGCCAATCGAATCAATGGCGCTTTTACATTGCAACAAACCTTTCGGGCTTCAACCACGCCGCGTTTGTCCTCTTTGACCCGGCAGGGCTATCCCCGGCCCCTGTAACAACGTTGCTGAGCAATGCTGATTTGGATCTCTACGTCTCCATGAATCCGCTTTTGCTGGAGTTGGATCCCTCTGCATTTGGCGGCGCGTGGCGATCAACAGGAGACGGGGGGGAAGAGGTTGTTGTAATTGCTGATGCGCAACCAGGTCCGTATTACATCGCGGTCAAGTGCGAATCTCCTTATGGCGGTACGACCGGGATTGGTGTTTTCTTTAGTCAGCAGGCGTTTTGGGATGTCCAGGCTGACGGTGGATTCCGGTTGCGCGGCGTTCCATCCCCGGGCCGTATAGCAGGTTCGGGCGAGGGCTCAGAATCGACGGAAGGCCTGGTGTTTGGAGTGCCGCCTGAGGCGTTCCGGGTACGCCGTGTAGTGGCTAGCAATGTGGTATCGCACGCGCAACTTGGCGACGTGCGGATGGCTCTGAGCCATGCCGGGCGCGAAATCCTGCTTAAGGATTTCTCGAATGAAAGCGGCGGCACCCTTGTTCCTTTCGTATTTGACGACTCCGGCGAATTGGATCAGCCGGGTGCGATCCCCTCAGGGACGGAAGGCGGGCTCTTGTGGTGGAACGGGCGATGCGCGCCGGGGGCATGGATCATGCGATTTGAATCGAGGAGTGTGCCCGGCACGAACCACGCCGTCTTTCTCACGGTTTACCCGCAGTCTGATCAGGCGTTCGAGGTTTTGCCGGGTGCTGAGCGCGTAGAGTACTTCGAGGTGCTGCCGGCGGTGACAAATATCCTGCTTGAATTCCAAACCAGTTCCGGTGCCGGCCCGGTGTGGGTTGAAGCCTCGCCGGTGACAATGAGCGTCATGAGTTGCAACCAGGCGTTGCTTCCGGGTGCGCCCGGTTCCTTAACCTTGGGGCTGGATGCATGGAGTGATCCACCGGGGCAACCGGGACTCTGGCGAGCGCGTCTGCGCAACGATGGTATGGATCCGGCTGTTGTTTCGATGAACCCGGTGCTCGCGCAGGATCCGGGACATGACCCATACACTCGCGTGCGCATGGGCAATCCAAGAATGATAATCGACGACGGGCTTACAGTCTGTGACATTCCTGTAACCAACCTGGGCGCGATTCATTATGTTGAGGCGGGCATCCGGGCGGAGCATGGGAGGCTGGGAGACCTGGCGTTCACGCTGAAAAGCCCGACCGGGACTCGTGTGCCTTTGCAATGGCGTCGCGGCGGGCTTTCTACCAACGGAATGGGCTGCGACATCATTGCGACAAACATCTTTCCGGTTGATTCCGCGGGAGGGTGGGGGGTGGCATCCAACACTTTGAATCTCAAGAAGACATCCGGCGTCGTCGCCCTGAGATATAGTTTCTGGGACATCCCGGACTGGATGCAGGTCTATTACGAGACGAACCTCATATTTGATAGCGGGCTGACATCCGGCTCCGGCGAGACGAATATCACATATGGTCCCGGGCAATCAACCGCGCTGACGGTTGTAATGAACGAGGGCGATAATTCGGATCCGGAGACCGCGTGGTTCTATTCGCTTTCATCGACAGCGCCCGATTACGGTTTCCTTACCTTTTCCGATCTATTCGCGGAGCCCCGGGTGAAGTTTGCAGTGCCACCCTTCAATTGCGACCCACAGTCCGGGGCGGAGTTGCGTCTTCAGCCCGAAGCGCGTTTGTCCGGGTTTGCGGGGGAACCCGCGGCAGGTGTTTGGAGGCTGGAGATCGAAGATGGATTTGGCGGGCCGCAAGCTTCCGGTCAGTTAGTCGGGGTGGAACTTGCCTTCATCCTTTACAATCCTGTGGGGCGGCCGCTGCAAATGAGCAACGCGGCGCCTTTGATTGTGTCGCTTTCTCCGCTTCAGACGCGTTGGATCGAAGTTCAGACTTCTCTATGGACACAGCAAGTGACCAATTGCATAACCGGGGCGAACCTGCCGCTCACACTCTTCTTCAGCACCAACACACCCGGCGAAGGGATGCCACCAGACGCGACCCCCTTGCTTGTGAACGTGCAGGCAGGCTGTGTGGTCCTCGATCCTTTCACCGCGCCGTCGTTCATACCGGGCTCAAAGATCTATTTTGCGCTTCAAAACACAAACAGTGCGTTTGTGAATGTGAGCATGGAGGCCAGACTTATGCCGCATGTGGAGCCTCTGGTGAATTCGGTCGTCCGACAACGGGTTGGTTTACATGAGGATGGGTGTGATTTTTACAAGTTCATTGTATCAAAGTTCTCTCAACGCGTGAGATTCCTGGTGCAGGGTTTAACGGGTGATGCTGCCTTGCTGGCGCGCCGCGGTCTGCCCCTGCCAGATTACCTCACCTTCGAAGCCAAAAGCGATGACCCGGGATCAGAGGTGCAGTGCATTGATTTGAAGATGTCGGATGTTCCTGTGGTGCTTGCGCCAGGCACCTGGTTCCTGGCTGTCACAAACAAGTCTGGTGTGATGCAGGATTACCAGATTCAGGCGCGGCAATGGCTGGAGCCAGGCGACCCGATTGTGTTGAGCGTTCAAAGTTTAACGGAGGGGTTGATCTACTTGTCGTGGAATTCGTTGCCTGGAGTTCAGTACAGAGTGTTTACGTGCTCCGATATGGGTGCCGGGGTGTGGACGGATGTTTCAGGATTGATTATTGCGGATAGCTACGAAACAGTCTTTTCAGCTTCGGTGGGCCCGGCATCTGAATACTTTCGTGTTTTGCAAGAGGCTCCGTAACTCAGCGGAGGTTGTGGGAAAGACGTAACACCGACAGCCTGATGCAGGGGGCAGAGGTTAGGGACCGTGGACGGGGACGGTTGATGAAATCCTGTTTCAGGGCTGGGCAAAGAGAATCCGGAT
>CAYNZC010000021.1:0-30291 GCA_964401575.1 uncultured Verrucomicrobiota bacterium | reverse complement strand
GGACGGGGACGGTTGATGAAATCCTGTTTCAGGGCTGGGCAAAGAGAATCCGGATGCGTTCCAGTGGAACGACGCGCACGCCGCCTTTGCGAAAGGCAAACGCAACTTCTACGTCTCTAAGTTGCCATTTATCAATAAAATCCAGAGCGCGATCGATCATCTTGAAATCCACCGCATCTTCGGGGTTTGCTGTCCATCGGTCTGCCCCGCCGAAGTATGCACCGGTCGAACTCTTTCGTAAAAGTGTTCTCATACGACTTCCCACCCAAGGTGGCCGTTATTTTTCTTAGCATCGGCTGTGCCACGCTCTGAATTTGGGGTAAAACGGGCATTTTGGGCAGAAAACGAATCGCTGAAAGTGTGTTTCTCCCTCATTGCGCGTGAGTTTCACGCTTGAGTTTACGTTGCTGGGGGAGAGGGTAATCGTCAGAACCGTCAGCCTTTGGGGCGCGGCACGGCCATCTCGTTTGAAAGTGCGACTTGGCCGAAGGGCAAGCTGCTTGGAAAGTCGCATGAAGCGGCTGTGGGAGAAATCCGGCGATCGAGTGGCTGACTATGCCCACAGGCTTGCGGGATAATCCCCTTTACTGACCAGTGACCGAACACTTTCCACAACCCGAGGTCGGTCTTCGCGGTAGGTGACTCCAAACCAGCTTGCGCTGGACCGCAGCACCTTCAACCGCTCTTTGCCCGTGCTCACAAGCGCATTAACGGGAGTGGGAATATAGAATTCCGCCTTCTCGCTCCCAATATTTGCGGTCAGAAAAATTTGAAACTCGCGCTCAAGGTGGGGGAAGAAGTTCGGATTGAAGCCCCACATATTCATCGAAACCGTCTCCTCACCTGTGAGCGGATGAACACGTCCCTCGGAGTCAGTGAATTTAGCTGCGCCGCCATTCTTCTCGATCTTGGTGAGCTCCTCGACACCTGTTAGGTAGTCGTTGGCATTGGTGTGGCAAAGCCCTCGGGCTACGGATCCAAACTCTGAGAGTGTATTTTTTAGCAGAAAGCCCACCATGGCGTAATCCGGGGAGTTGGAGGCAAGGTGCGCTGCGAGAATTCGATACGAATCCGCGCCGTAGAAATCGTCCGCATTAATGACGCAGAACGGTTCGTTAACGGCGGGCCCGGCCATAAGGACCGCGTGGGCTGTGCCCCAGGGCTTTTTACGCCCTGAAGGCACGGAGAAACCTGCCGGCAGTTTGTCCAGTTCTTGAAAAACGTATTCCACCGGCAGGCGCTTTTCGAATTGGGCGCCAATGCTCTCCTTGAAGGGAGCTTCGATGTCTTTTCTTATAACGAAGACGAGCTTGCCGAAACCCGCGCGCAACGCATCATAAATCGAGTAGTCAATAATTGTCTCGCCGCTGGGCCCTACGGGGTCGATCTGTTTCAGCCCTCCGTAACGGCTACCCATTCCGGCAGCAAGCACTACCAACGTCGGTTTCGTCATAAGTCAGTTGCCAGGGATTCTCACTCTTCGTCCGGGAGTTGACCCCGAGCGCTACTTGCCAAGGCGTTTACCCACGCGCTGCCGCACATCCTGTTCAAAACGGTGAATAAACCCGCATACGTATTCGATGATATCCTGCTTCTCATCGGCGACGAGCGGCGTCAGGTCGATCCCGAAGATGAGCTGAGTGGTCTTGTCCGTGGCGTGCGACTCAAAGAATGTGGCATTAGCGGCCCTCCTGCCTTGGGTCGCAAGGTCGTAACGCTTGCCGCCTACGATCTGCGAATCGAATACCCCGTTCAAGGCTCCGGCAAGGTTGTCGCGTCCGCTCACATCCATGAGCACCTTTTCCGAATCGACCATCCAGTCGAGATTTCGCCAGATTTCGCAGCCCCAGACCTTCGATGGCCTCTGTTCTTTGGGGAGTTCGCGCATTGCCAGGATCGAGGCCACCACAACTCCGATGTGTGTGTCGTGTTTGTCCGCAAGGTTGTGAGTATAGACGATCTCGGGCCGCGTTGCGGCAAGGATTTGTTTGAGGTCAGATCGTAGCGCGGTGTCGGTGGCATTTTTGACGGCGCTGCTGGGGTAGTCGAGTTGGAACATTGCACCGTATTGGCCAACAATGGCGGCTGTTCTCTGCTCCTGCCGCCGCACATCCATCATCTGCTGATCCGTAGTCCCAGCGTATGGGCCTGTTCTCGCGCTGCCGGAGCCATTGGTGCATGTCACTCCCCCAAACCATTTTTCCGAATTGTTGTAGCACGACAGAATTCCGTGAAATGCCATGAACTCCAGGTCGTCCTGGTGTGCCCCGATACCAAGGTGCGTGATGCGAGGCAACGCTTCCAAAAGCGGCTTATTGTCTGGAACAAAGATATCAGCAGTTGAATTGTGCAATTTCATATTAATCAGGTGCTCCCGTTTCAGGTCCGCCAAATGCGTGAGGCCTCAAGTCCAAGAAGCACAATGCAAAACTAGCGATCGATGGGAGCTTGTCAATGTCAAGCAGTTCCCGGCAAAGCATTGGGGCAGTCTGCGCTCAAGGGTTGGCTAAGCCTTACGGCTGGGTTAGGGATTCGGCCAGGAGTTCCGCCATGTGCCTCGGGCGAACCGGGGCAAGATGTGCGATTTGGTGGCGACAGCTTGTGCCCGAGGCGACGATGGTGGTGCCAAAGGGTTGGTTGCGCACCTGCTGCATCAGGGGTTCTGCCACCTTTAGCGAAAGCTCATAGTTCTTTTCAAGCATGCCGAACGCGCCAGCCATGCCGCAGCAAGCGGTGTCCAGCAGGGTGACCTCCCTTTCCGGCAGCCGATCCGCGAGACTCTTCAGAAAGCGAGGGTTCATTCGTGATTTGAGGTGGCAATGTGCATGGATGATGACTTTGCCGCCCCTTTCCTTGAACTTGAGAGCATCCGGTTGCTCTGAGAGGAGTTGCTCAATGAAATCCTCAAACAGGAAACAGCGTCGCGCCACTTTCGCCGCATTGGGTATCTTCAATTCGATGTAATCATCGACGAACATCGTGTAGCAGGAGGGCTCCAGGAATATGATGGGCGCCTCGTCCGCGTCTTTCGAGAGCAATGCGAGGTTGTGCTCTCCCAGTTTGCGCGCGCGTTCCAAATGCCCCTGGCTGAAGGCAGGGCGACCGCAGCATTTGCGTCCATCGGCCAGTGTCACGCGGAAACCGGCGCATTCGAGGACGCGAACTGCGGCTGCGCCGATGTGCGGTTCGTGGTAGCGGACAAAGGTGTCATCCCACAAGACAACTCTCCCACGAGTGGGAGAGGGTGAGGTTGTCCGCATCCCAAACCACTTGTCGAAGCGCTGGCGGGCGTATCTGGGAAGGGGTCGCTGATACCCGATGCCCAGAATTTTCGAGCCAAGACTCCGGATGAAGAGGGAGCTCAGGAGCCGGTTCGCCAGCCATGGAATGCTGCATCCGATGGAGCCGAGCACATCTACCGCGCTGAATACGCGTTGTTTGACGGAAAGCCCGGTTTGTTGAATACGCGCATGCAGCAATTCCGCCTTCAATAGTGGCATGTTCACGTTGGAAGGGCATTCGGTGATGCACGCCTTGCAGGAGAGGCAGGAGTTCAGGACCTTTTCGAGTTCGCCCGAGGCGAGCGGGTTGATGTGATGATCGAACCTTTGCTCCAGCGCGGCCCGGATGATGTTGGCTCGTCCACGTGTGCTCATGGCCTCCTCGCCCGTGACCAGGAATGTCGGGCACATTGAAGGTGTTTCCTTTCGGCAACCTCCGCAGCCGTTGCACTGTTCGAGATTTGCCACGAATGATTCGTCCCTCGATGCAAAAGCCAGGGTGCCTTGGAAGGGCAGTCTTAGCTCTCTGTCCGGGTCGATTCGTAACCGTTTGTCAAAAGCGAAGGAACCATCGGGAACAATCTTCCCGGGATTGAGGAGGTTGTGTGGATCGAACGAAATCTTGATTTCCCGCATGACGCCCAGGAGCGCTTCGCCAACCTGTTCCTTCATGAATTCAGTGCGGGCGATGCCGACACCGTGTTCGGCAGCAAGCGAGCCGTTGAACCGGCGGACCAACGCAGACACCTCACTGCCGATTTGGCGAAACTTTTTCAAATCTGACGGGGAGTGCAAATTCAAGACCGGACGGACGTGGAGCAAACCGCTGCGAGCGTGACCGTAGTAGGATGCGCTCAGTCCAAGACCGCCAATAATGCGGTTGAGTTCCTCGACATACTCCGGCAACTGGCAAGGCGAAACCGCAGTGTCCTCAATCCCTGTGACCGGCTTGCCGGGGCCTTTGCAGCCGGTTAACAGAGACAAGCCCGCTTTGCGCAAGCCCCAGATAAGGGCGGCCTTGGCCTCTGAATCCACGATGAGATGGCGCGTTCCAATTCGACGCGAGCCCAGTGTTACCAGCTTGTCCGTGGCATGTTCGAAGAACTCCACCAATAGCAACGCCTCGCAGGGTTTCGCATCCAGTTCCAGCAGCGCCCTGGCCTCCGCAAAGGCCAACTGGCCTCGGGTCTGGTCCAGAAGAATCCTGTCCACGTGTTCGATAGCTGCCGGATCAAGATCCAACAGCGCGACCGTGGCCTGCATGGCTTCCGCGACGGAATCAAAAAAGAGCACGCAGAGCCCGCGTTCTTCCGGAAGTTTCAAGACATTCAATTCCGCCGAAACAATGCCCACTAAAGTGCCTTCACTGCCGCAAACGAGGTGGTTCAGATTATTCGGATCCTGTGCCAGTCTCTCGAGTGCGTAGCCGGGCCGCCGCTTTTGGAGCATGGAGGGAATGCGTTGCTCAATCTCAAGCGAGTGGAAATATAGCAAGTCACGGATAAGATCGCGCTGTCGCCGGAAGGTGTCGTGTCCGGGACCCACCATAAGAATACGCCCGTCTGCCGTGACCACCTCCAACTCTTTCACATGGTCTGACACTGTGCCGTAAACCGCGGTGTAGGCGCCGCTGGAGTTGTTCGCGATCATTCCCCCCAGCGTGGCCCGCGAGCCAGTGGCAACGTCTGGTCCAAAACAGAACCCATGAGGCCTCAGAAACCTGTTTAGATTATCCAGGACCACCCCCGCGCCGACCCGAACGGTCCTGCGTTCGGGATCGAAGTCAGTGATTTGGCGGTTGTGCTTCGAAAAATCAATGATTAGTCCATCGCCGATGGCGCCTCCCACGAGCCCCGTGCCCGCGCCGCGGGGAGTCACGGCAACGCCGGCCTCCTCGGCCGCGATCACCAGCGCACTTGCCTGTCTGGCGTTCTTGGGGAAACCCACCGCCACAGGCTCCATGCGATAGAGGGAGGCGTCTGTCGCGTATAGCTGCCGGGTCAGAGCGTCGAATGCGATTTCGCAATTCGCTCCGGCAAGAGCGGATATCTGTTGCGTCGAAGTCATTCCGACCCTTGAAGGCTACCCGACCAGCACGTCCGCCAGCAAACGTTTTTGTCCTTCCGCTTCACAGCTCTCACATGGAAAAGGGGAACGACGACGGCTAAAAGGATAAGCCAGCGAGGCAAACGGATGGGTCAACGCCGCCGCCGTGGCCCGAGCCAACTCATGCTCCAGACAATGCGGGGCGGCATTTGCGTAAGCGGGGGTCAATGGGAAGCATGCGGACCTGCAGTGAGGGCAGGCAGAACAATCTCCGTGGGCGCGCCCGTGGCTTTTGCAACAGACACGGAAAGGGTGTCCAGGAGCCGGCCAGGGACGATACCCATAGCAATGATTCCCGCAATCAGGAGGATGCATGATGCGCGCGTTGGCAAATCAAGGCGGATCGGAGTCAGATTGCCGGCGTCTCTAAACCATGCCTCCCTGATCACAGCGAGGTAGTAATACGCGGCGATGGCGGTGTTTATTACCGCGATGATCACAAGCGCGAGAAAACCCTTGTTCAAGGCGGCTGAAAGAAGCGTCAGTTTACCCATGAACCCGACGAATGGCGGAATGCCGGCAAGCGCGAAGACGCCGACAGCGAGCGTGATGGCAAGCATGGGAGAACGGTGATGCAGGCCGGCCAGTTCCTCAATTCCGACGTTCACACCGTCGGCTGATACCTTGCAAATGACGATGAAGCAGGCCAGGACCATGAGCACATAACCAAGAACGTAGTAAATCGCGGCGGAGAAGCCTGCGGTGTCGAGGGCTACGAATCCCAGCAGCGCGTATCCCGCGTGTGCAATTCCTGAGAAGCCGAGGAGCCGCTTAAAGTCCTTTTGCGCGAGGGCGATCAGGTTTCCGTAAAACATGGATGCAATGGCTAGAGCGGCCAGGAGCCATGCGACTGCGGAATTGTCTGGGGTGGCCAGGGAGATCAGACGCACAAGCACGGCTACGGCGCCGAGCTTGGGCAGGGAAGCAATAAGACCCGCAGTCTCGTTTGACGCACCCTGGTAAACGTCCGGCGTCCAAAAATGAAAGGGGAACACCGCCAGCTTGTAGTAAAACCCGGCAAAAGTGAGCGCCATGCCGGTGATAACGATCGGGGATGACGTCATGGCTTGAAGCTTGGGCATCATTTTCGGAAGGAGTGTGGTTCCGGTGATGCCGAACAGGTAACTCATTCCGAAAAACATGATTCCGTTTGCTGCGATGCCGAACATCATGTACTTGATTGCAGACTCCATCTGCCCACGCTGGCCGGCACGTTCGCGGCGCATGGGGATCATCAGGTAGAGCGGGAACGCAGAAACCTGAAGTGCGATCACCAGGGTGATCAAGTCCACCGAGCTAACAAGCATCACCAGGCCCGAGACACTGATCGTGAGGAACAGGTAGTATTCCGCTTTGATGTCTTCCCGGATGTCCGGAAGGTTCCCGCTGAGCAGGACGATTAAAGCAAAGCCGCAGGCGAAAGCCAGTTTCAATACTTGAGAAAACAGGTCAACGCGATAGGCATCGAAAAACAGGGAAGCGTCCTGACTGAGGCAAAATCCCGTGGTGATGATGGTGGCAATCGCAAAGAACAGGGCGGTCTTGCGGGCGGCAGCGCCGGTATTCTGGCCAAGAGTCACGACGAACAGCGTAAGGGCGCCGGCCATGAGCACCAATTCGGGCAGGAATGCGAGGGAAGTATTCATCGATGTTAGCGGGAACTAGAGACCGAAATTCCGGTAATTCGGACTCGCTGGACGGCGGTGGGGCGTGCCTCCTGGACTTTTTCCCGTTCAGCCTGCTCTACCAACCGCGCTACGCTCGGCTTCATAATTGTCACAAATGGTTGAGGGTTAAGTCCGATCCAAAACACCAGCACAAAGAGCGGTGCGAGGGTTAGCACCTCCCGGGCGCTGAGGTCGGCCACTTTTGAATGGTCCGGGTTGTTTGTTCCGCCGTAGGCGATTCTTTGCAGCATCCGCAACATGTAAGCGGCAGCCAGCACTACACCTGGAACGGCGCAAATCATCAGTGCAATGGACACCTCGAATCCGCCCTTGAGAACCAGGAATTCACCGATAAAACTGTTTGTGCCCGGGAAGGCGAGTGAGGAGAGGGCAAAGACGCCAACAAAAGTCGCGAAAACAGGCATACGCCTGCCCATTCCTGCTGCCTGAGTCAGATCGCGTGTGTGCAACCTCTCGTAAATAATGCCCACCATGATGAAAAGGGCTCCGGTGGTAACACCGTGATTGATCATCACGAGAACGGCTCCCTCGAGTCCCGACTGGTTCAACGCAAAGATCCCCAATGTGGCAAAGCCCATGTGGGCAACACTCGAATACGCCACCAGCTTCTTGAGGTCTGTCTGTGCCAGGGCTGTGAGCCCGCCATAAATGATAGCCACCACGGAAACCCACAATATAAAGGGACGGAAGTAATCCGTCGCCCAGGGAGTCATGGGGAGGGAGAAACGCACAAAGCCATAAGTCCCCATTTTCAAGAGAATGCTGGCCAGGAGCACGCTGCCTGCGGTTGGGGCCTCCACGTGCGCGGCCGGGAGCCATGTGTGGAACGGAAACATGGGAACCTTGATGGCAAACGAGATGAAGAAGGCCAGGAACACCCACTTCTGAAAGTTATGGCTGAACTCGTGCCGCATGATCTCCGGGATGCTGAAGGTGCCTGTTTGCAGATAGATAGCCACTAGCGCCACCAGCAGGAATACCGACCCGGACATGGTGTAGATGAAGAACTTAAGCGAAGCGTAAATCTTGCGAGGACCGCCCCAGATCCCGATCAGCAACGCCATCGGGATCAGCATTGCTTCCCAGAAAACAAAGAACAGGACGAAATCAAGCGCACAAAAAACGCCGATCATCGCCGTCTCCATGATCAAAAGACAGACCATGAATTCCTTCAGACGCACCTTAATGTAGCGCCATGATGCTAAAACGCACAGTGGCATGACGAGTGTGGTCAAAAGCACCAGCAGCACGCTGATTCCGTCCACCCCGACGGCGTAGTGGATGTTGAACAACGGAATCCAGGGCCGAGTGAGCGCAAATTGAAAGTCTGCGCTCGAGGTGTCGAATTGCCAGAACAGCGGTGCGGAAACCAACGCGATCGCAGTTGTGAATAGCAATGCCAGCCATCGCAGCGCATGTTCGCTTCGCAACACCGCAAGGGCCGCCGCTGCGACCAGCGGCGCGAAAATCAGGATGGTAAGAATGGAATCGTTGTATGAACTCACGATTTGCTCCAGTAGAAGATGAAGGCGATGATGAGCAGAGCGGTCACTCCAAAAGTGAGCGCGAGATTCTCCTGCATTTGGCCGCGCTGGGCGATCCGGAATCGTCGTCCAACGCCGCGCACGCCTGAGGCAAGACCATCCACCAACCCGTCGATCACGACGTTATCAAACATGCCGGCGATGCGGGCCGTGATCATCAGAGGGATGAGTCCGGCGTAGCGATACAACTCGGCGACGAACGTGTCCAACGTCTGCACAGGGCCCCGCGCGATCCAGGAAAAAGCCCGCCCGCCGATTCGATAGAACCAATCCATGTCCAGGCTGATGGTCGGCTCGGGCGTGAGTTTCTTGAGCAACAGAAAGAAGCCCAACCCGGTGAAAAGCAGGATCTGCAGGGTCTCAGAAATGTGATAGCTGCTGTAAACCGTCTTGGCGTAGTCGGCAGCGACCGAGGGGAAGGGGAGCATCTGGTATAAATACGGCGTGTAGCAGCCGATGAATATGCACAGGACAGAGGCGATTGCCATTGCCACGTTCATGTTCCACGGTGGCTCGGTCGCGCGGTCGAAGGTCTCCTTCCTGGGCTGGTTTTTCCCGAACCAGATGAAGTAAGGAACCTTCAAGCCGGTGTGCAGGAACGTTCCGGCGGAAGCGAGCATCAACAGGAAGCCGACCCACAGCTTATGTTCCTCGAATCCTGCTGCGACGATCATGGACTTGCTGACAAATCCACTGAACAGCGGAAATGCCGAAATGGACAAACCGCCGATCAGCGTGAACACAAAAGTCCACGGCATCTTCTTCCACAGGCCGCCGAGTTCGGTGAACTTGCTTTCGCCGGTCATGTGGAGCACCGCGCCGCAACCCATGAAGAGTAATCCCTTGTAGAGAATATGGGCAAAGGCGTGGGCGCAAGCGCCGTTGATGGCCATTTGCGTGCCAAGCCCAACGCCCGCAACCATGTAACCCACCTGGCTGATGATGTGGTAGGCCAGCAGCCGACGACAGTCATTTTCGAGCACCGCATAGACAACGCCGTAGAGCGCCATGATCACGCCCAGCGGCACGAGAATATCCATGCCGGGGAAACCCCGGCACAGCGCGTAAACGGCTGTCTTGGTCGTAAAAGCGCAAAGAAATACCGAACCGTTGAATGTGGCTTCACCATAAGCATCCGGAAGCCATGCATGAAGCGGAGGCACGGCGGCATTCAAGATGAATCCGACTAGAATCAGCCAAGTTGCAGGGGTTGGATTCTGCACATCGAGCTGTGTGAATTCCCAGGACCCTGCGGCAGTGCAATGCATCACCATGCCACCCAGCAACGCGAGACCTCCCGCCACGTGCACCAGAAGGTAGCGATAGCCCGCCCAAAGCGATTCCTTACGGCCACGGTACCAGACCAGGAACACCGATGAAAACGCCATGATCTCCCAGAAAAGGAACAAGGTTAGAAAGTCCCCGGCATAGATTGCCCCGATCGAACCGCCCACGTAGACCCACGCGGCAATGTGCTGACCGTCCTGCTTGACGTGCAATCCGTAAAGGGTGCCCAGGATCGCCATGAGGCTCATGATATAGCCAAACACCTGGCTCAGGGCATCCACTCGCCCGAAGATCAGCGTCCATTCCAGGAAATTCAACTCGCCAAACGTCCCTTTGGACATCGTGATCACCCTTGCGAAAACGAGGAAAGGGACCAGCAGCAAGTAGAAGCGTTTGGCCCGCGCCGGGATAAGCGGGATCAGCAAGCTGCCCAGGATGAACAGGAGCGATGGATGAAGCCAAAAGTTATTCATCGTAGTAATCCTCCCGCTTCATGATTCCAGAATGGCCAAACCATTTGGATGCCAGAATGATCGCCACGCATCCAAAGAATCCAAAGAACGACCAGAAACCCCAGAACCGCTCCGCGTCTGTGTGTGCGTGTTCCTTGTCCACCAGGAAGGTGTCCCAGAGAACGAGCAAGACCAGAGCGGCTATGGAAATGCGGATCACCAATTTCAGCCGCGCGCGCAGGAATTCGATTAATGTTGCGAGCTTCATGCCTGTAGTAGCCTTTGAACAAGGTTCATGAAAAACGACGGGAACAAACCAATCAGCACCGAGATGACGGCGGTGATGGTGAGTGGCACGACCATCGCAGGATGCGCTTCGCCGAATTTATGGTGAACGTCCGAGTCGGATGGTCTCCCGAAAAAGCCCTGATAGACAATCGGCACAAAATATGCCGCGTTGAGCAGCGTGCTTGAGAGCAGGACGGCGATCACGGCCATGGAGTGCGCGTCCATCGCACCGTTGAGCAAATACCATTTTGTAACAAAGCCCGCAACGGGCGGCGCTCCGATCATGCTCAGCGAAGCAAGGGCAAACGCTCCGAATGTGAAAGGCATTACCCTCCCGAGCCCGCTCATTTCCGAGATGTTTTTCTTGTGAGTGGCCACGTAAATGGCGCCTGCACAGAAGAATAGGGTGATTTTAGAGAAGGCATGATTTGCTATGTGAATGACGCCGCCCTGTATCCCGGCCGGAGTGAGCAGGGCAACCCCGAGGATTACATAGGAAAGCTGGCTCACCGTCGAGTAGGCCAGCCGGGCCTTTAAATTGTCTTTGCTCAGCGCAACAATGGACCCGACGATAATGGTGATTGAAACAAAATATGCCGTCGGCAGGCCGAGGTTCAGCTCGCTCATCTTGTCCACGCCGAACACATAAAGCATCACACGAACGGTCGAGAAGACGCCAACCTTCACGACAGCGACAGCATGGAGCAACGCGCTCACCGGCGTGGGCGCCACCATCGCGCTTGGCAACCAGTTGTGGAACGGCATGACGCCGTTCTTCGCAAACCCCAAAATGCAGCATGCATAAAGACCCGTGACCACCCAGCGATTCGCCTCGGCGGGCAGGATTCCCGTGCTGATGTTCGTGGAAAAATCGAGCGTGCCCGTCAGCGCATAAATCAGCGCCATTGCAGGGAGCACCAGGCCTTTGGCTGTTGCTGTCAAATATGCAATATACTTCTTCCCGCCTTCGTATCCCTCTTCGTCCTGGTGGTGGGCTACCAGTGGATAGGTGCAGATGCTCACGATTTCATAGAACAGGTACAGCGTGAGCATGTTGTCCGAAAACGCGCATCCCACGGCGCCGAACAACGCCAGCGCGAAGCAGGTGTTGAACCTCGTTTGCTCGTGCTCGTGGAGCCCCCGCATGTAACCGGCCGAATAAAACACCGTCACAACCCACAACAGCGAGGCGGACACGGCAAAGACCATTGAAAGTGCATCAGCCCGCAGCGAGACGCTCAGCCCTGGCAGAAGCTGAAAAACAGTGAAGTGAAACCGCCCGCCATCGAGCACGCCCGGGATGAGCGAGGCCACTAGCGCGAATAGAACGGAGGCAGCGCCGAACGAACAGGCCTCGCGCACATTCGGTCTTTTCCCGCTGGCCATAACCAGTGCTGCGCCGACGAGCGGGGCCAGCAGCGCCAACGGAAGGCGTATGTCGTGAATTTGGTCCATGGCTATCCCTTCAGGTCCGAAAGATCCCGCGTCTGAACCGAGCGATAATTTCGATAGACCGCGATGACAAGGCTCAGGGCGATCGCCACCTCGGCGGCGGCAAGGCCCAATATGAACAGAACAAAAATCTGTCCGATGGTGGGGTCGTGCACGGTAAACCTGTTAAAAGCCATGATATTCAACGAAGCGGCGGCAAAGATCAGCTCGCCGGAAATCAGCATTCCAATCAGTGTCCGGCGCCTCAAAAGGCCGAAAATCCCCACGGCAAGCAGGAACGCGGCGCTGATGAGATATAGTTCGAGTCGATCGTAAAGGGGTGTCATTGCGATGATTGGGGTTTGGAGCGGCCGGTTCGCGCGATGGCAAGCGCTCCGATGATGGCGACAAGCAGCGCCAGCGAAATCAGTTCAAAAGCCATGCTGTAGTTGGTGAGCAGCGAAATGCCAATGGCGGCCACAGATCCGTCTCCGCTCTGCGCGGGAACTTCCCAGTTTGTCGAGGCGCCAAGGCGCCAGAGGCCGAAAAAAATTGCCAGCGCACCGGCAACCGCGAGACCACCCCAGAGCAAACCGGATGCACGGCCCTCGTCCGACGCGGGTTCGTCAGGTTCGGCTAGCATGATTGCGAAGACAATCGTCACACACACGGCGCCGATGTAGATAAGGATTTCCATCAGCGCCAGAAAGGGGCTGTGCAGGAAATAGTAAAGGCCGGCCAGGCCTGCACAGCAGATCGCAAGGCCGGAAACGCTTCGAATCAATCGATTGCTAATAACCGCGATGAGCGCTCCAGCGGCGGTAGTGGCCAGGCAGAAGACGAACAGGAAATTCGCGATGAGTCCGGAACCTGGAAACGAGTTCATGATGGTTTTTCCTCTGGCTTCTCTGTCGCTGGCCGGGGTGTCCCGGGGTTCTGAACCGGAGTGGTTGCCGATGGTGGGCCGCTCCGGGCGGACGCAGGGGCCGCTTTGTTGTCTGCGACTCCTGGAGCCGGTGGTTTTGGCCAGGGGGGAAATCCATCACTGCGCGACTCGTCCTCAAGCTTCTTGAAAAGGTCCACTATGTACTCGTCTTTGCTCAAACCGGCCAGGTTATACTGATTGGAGAATTGGATGCAATCATCGGGGCACACCTCCACGCACGCGCCGCACAGGCTGCATTTGGTGAAGTCCAGGACGTACTTCGTCACGGATTTCTTTTTCTCGCCCTCCATCTTCGCCCCTTCCAGCATAATGCAGTCGCTCGGGCACGCCTTTTGACAAAGCGTGCAGGCGTAGCACAGTGGCCTGCCTGTTTCCTGATCGCGCACCAGTTCGATATGCCCGCGGAAGCGCTTTGGCATTTTGAGCGACTCGTGCGGGTACTGCAGGGTGATGGTCGGCTTGAAAAACTGGCGCAGGGTGATTCCCATTCCAATGAACAGGCTCTTCAACCCGCTGAAAAACTCGCGTATTGGTTTCATCACAACAATTTCAACATCGCGCTGGACAACAGCAGGGTGAACAGGGAGACCGGGATAAGGATCTTCCAGGACAAGTTGAGCAGCCCGTAGAACTGTGTTCGCGGGAAGGTCCACCGTATCCACACCACCGTGAACACGAGAAAGTACATCTTCAGCAGGAACCAGATCGCTCCGGAGAACATGCCAATCGGGCTTTGCCATCCTCCCAGAAAGAGAACCGTGCCAATGGCGCAACCCAGGAGAATATTCGCATACTCGGCCATGAAGAAAACCCCGAAGCCCATGCTCGAGTACTCCGTGTAAGCGCCGGCTACCAGCTCGCTTTCGGCCTCCGCCATGTCGAACGGCGCGCGGTTGGTCTCAGCCAGCATGCATGTAAAGAAAATGAGAAACGTAAACGGCGCCAGGGGATTCACCCAAACCTTGAACGCATTCCAGTTCCAGAACCACCCCTCCTGCTGCCGGACGATTTCATTCAGGTTCAATGTGCCTGATGAAAGAATCACGGTGATGACCACCAGCAGCATTGGTATTTCGTAGGCGATGTTTTGAGAGACGACCCGCGCCGCCGCGATGATCGCGTATTTGTTTCTCGAGGACCATGCCGCAAGCATGACGGCGATCACGTTGATCGATCCTAGCGCAAAAACCAGGAGCAAGCCGAAGTTGACATCCAGGGCTACGAGCTTCTCGGAGAACGGGATTACCGCCAGGCCGACCAGCGCAGGTATCATCACCAGCACGGGCGCGGTGCGGAAGAGCGTCGCATCCACCCCGGGCGGGACGATCAGTTGTTTCGACATCAGCTTCAGGGCGTCCGCGATAGGTTGGAGCAGTCCGGCTGGGCCGGCCTCCGTAGGGCCTGGCCGCCTCTGGAATCGCCCGGCGCCTTTGCGTTCGACCCATACGAGATACGCGGCATTCAGGCCCACAAAGGAGAGAATGCCCAAAACAAAGGCTGCGAGTCGAAATGGTTCAGGTAGGCTCATCTCTTAACGATCAATATCCGGAATCACAAGGTCCAGGCTCCCCATCAAGGCAAGCGCGTCCGCCAGCAGCATTCCCCGGCTGGCTTCCTCGAACAGGCTCAGGTTTGAAAGGCATGGTGTCCGCAGCTTCACGCGGTAGGGGAAATCCTTTCCGTCGCTGGTGATTCGCACCAGGAAGCGCCCCCGGGCGGCTTCGACCGCGTGACAATAATCGCCCGCGGGCAGTTTGATCACACGCGGCACTTTCTCCGCCATGACCGGCCCGGAAGGCAGTTTGTCCAGGCCCTGCTCGATGATGCGCAAGCTCTGGGCAAGCTCCTCCATGTGCACAATGTAGCGGCTCATGGAATCGCCCTCTTTGCATGTCGGCACCACGAAATCCATTTCGGGATAGACTGAGTATGGCTCCGCCCGCCTCACGTCGTAGGGCACCCCCGCCGCCCGGATCACCTGGCCCGTGGCGCCGTACTTCCGGCACATCTCGGCGTCGATCGGGCCGATGCCTTCGAGCCGCTTGCGGAGGATGATGTTGTCCGTCACCAATGCCCGGTACATCTTGAGCCGGGGACGCATATGCTTCACAAAAGCGCGCGCGCCGGATACGAACTCGTCGTCCACATCGTTGCAAAGGCCGCCAATGCGAAAATAGGAATATGTCAGGCGCGAGCCGGTGATCGCTTCGAGAAGGTCGAGAATCTTTTCCCGATCGTCGAAGGCATAGAGCATGGGCGTGAAGCCGCCAAGATCCAGCAGGAATGCTCCCCACCAGACCAGGTGGCTCGAGATGCGATTCAGCTCGGAGGTAATGACCCGGATGTACTCAGCCCTGGGCGGGACCTGCAGTTTCAGCCCGCGTTCTACCGCACCAACAAAGGCATGGCTGTAGATTAGCGCGGACAAATAATCCATCCGGCTGGTGTTTGGCAGGAATTGATTATATGTGCGGTTTTCCCCCATTTTCTCCTGCATGCGGTGGATGTAGCCTACCACGGGTTCGGCCCGCAGCACATATTCGCCCTCCATCTTCACCTTCACACGCAGCACCCCGTGTGTGGCCGGATGTTGCGGCCCAATGTTGAGCACAAACGTCTCGTGGGATGAATCTGTTGAGGGCAGGGGTTCCTTGGGAATCACGGCTTGTAATCCTTCCTCAATGGATGAAAGTCGCTGTCTTCAGGCAGGAGGAATGGGCTCAGGTCCGGGTGGCCCCTGAAGACAATTCCAAAGAAATCATGTGTTTCGCGTTCATGCCAGTTAGCCCCTGGAAAAACTGTTGAAATGGTGTCTATCTCAGGATTCTCCCGTGGCACGCGGGCACGAAACACTGCTCGACTATGGTTCTGCGGATGGAAGAAATCATAGACCACTTCCATCTGACTCTGGAGCGGCCAGTCCAGCCCCGTGACGGTGTCCAGGGCAAATCCCGCTCTGTCCATCTCATGCGCGGCACGAACAACCTCTCCCGATTCGACCACCGCTTCGGCATGGTACCCCTTTGACGCGAAATCGACTCCCTGGAAGGGCAGGGGAATGTGCGGAAATGGATTTGGCTTGGGCTCTGGCGCGGGCACAGGCAATGCGGAAGATGCCCCGGGGGCGCTTTTTACCGCGATAGGCGGCTGCGGCGTAGGAGTGGGGGGGGGGCTTGTTTGTTCGTCTGCCATTGGCTATTCAGGCTTGACGACAGGCCAGCGGCGTTTGCCCGTCAGTTTTTCTTCAAGTTTAAGAATGCCCTCGATCAGCGCTTCAGGCCGGGGAGGACATCCGGGAATATAAACGTCCACAGGGAACAATTTGTCCACGCCCTCGACCACCGCATATTGCCCGGGAAAGACAAATGGCCCTCCCGAAATCGCACAGTTGCCCATGGCAATCACCCACTTCGGTTCGGGCATTTGGTCGTAGAGGGTTTTCACCGCCGGCGCCATCTTCTTGTTGACCGTTCCCGCAACAATCATCACGTCGGCTTGGCGCGGTGAAGGCCGAAACACCTCCGCCCCGAAACGGGCAAGATCAAAGCGCGACGCCCCAGCCGCCATCATCTCGATGGCACAGCAGGCAAGGCCAAATGTCAGGGGCCAAAGTGAATTGGCCCGTCCCAGGGCCAGCACATCGTCCAGCTTGGCGAAGCGCACCAACGGCGCACATTCTTTCAGGAGTTGAGCTTCAGACGCTTCCATTCAAAAACTCCTTTCTTCCAGGCATAAACGATTACGAGTGACAAAATGCCGACGAAAATCACCAGTTCGACAAAATCCCGAATTGGGAACTGCTTGTCATAGACAAGCGCCACCGGCACCAGGTAAAGCACGTCCACCGCAAAAGCCACAAAGACGAGGGCGTAGAGATAGTACGACGCGCTGTAGCGGATCCAGGCATCCCCAATCGGCTCCACGCCGCATTCGATCGCCTGACCGGTCCTGCCAATCGTGTTGCGTGTTGTGCGGTACTGCAAAAGACGCACCACAATGATCGGGCCGAGGGCAAAAACCAGCCCACTTAATGCAAAAGCGCTTATGTAAATGAGATCACCGTAAAAACCCTCATCCATAGCAAAAGATTGTGGGCGAATAAACGGAACTGAGCAACAACAAAGTGCTTCCACTGAGCATTTTTTGCGGTGGTAATCGCATAAGGCGTGCAGTGGAAACAATAATGATACGGTGAGCTGTTCTAATAGTAAATTAAATCCTTATCGTGCCGCTCCATCGATAAGCGCCGCGGCTTCGGCGTCTTTGTATTCGGCGGCGAGGCTGCGGAGCAGTGCTTTGAGCTCTGCAGGAGGCTTCTGCGCGGACGCCGCATTACAGAGGTTGTTTGTCTCATGCGGGTCAGTTTGCAGGTCGAAATACTCCCAGAACGGCCCGTGTTTCCAGGTTGGATAAAACACCAGCTTTGATGTTCTGGTGCGGACCCCGAGAATCTCGTGCCAGGCGATCCAGTTGTCGTCGCGCGGCGGCGCTATTGTGCCGTAATAGTGATAGTAAAAGGCGTTGCGCCATCCGGCGGTATTCCCTTGAAGGATTGGGCGGAGAGACCGGCCCTGTACGTCAGCAGGCACAGCGAGTGCTGCCAAGTCGAGGATCGTGGGTGCAATATCGAGCATGCCCACCAACGCGTCACTGGTGCTCCCGGGAGGAAGTGTGCGCAGGCCGGGTGGCATGCGTATGACGAGCGGCAGGCGGATGGATTCCTCGTACATCCACATCTTGTTGTAAAATCCGTGTTCGCCGAGGAAATAGCCATTGTCCGAGGTGTATATGACCACTGTGTTGGTGGCCAATCCGGAATGGTCCAGGAAATCCAGTAACCGTCCGACGTTCTCGTCAAGGGCGACCACGAGGCGCAAATAGTTGCGGACATACTCCTGGTAAACCACACGTGTGTCCTGCGTGCGGTCGCCAATGAGCTTCTGCAGTGTGGGGGCATACTGTGGTTCGGCCTGTTGCACCAGGCGGGACCAGGCAAGTTGTTTCGCGACGGGTTCCGGGGCACGGTCGTTGTAGTCATCCAGCAATGTTGGGGGTTCGGGGAAAACCTTATCTTTAAACAGGTCCAGGTGCCGGGCGGCCGGGCGATGAGGAGAATGCGGCGCTTTATGATGAACCATGATGCAAAACGGCTTGGCGGACGCACGATTGCTCAGCCATGAAATCGCTGCGTCGGTGATCAAATCCGTGACGTACCCATGTTTGAGCACTCCTCCGCGCTCCCCACGACCCCAGGGTTGGCCGCTTTCCTTGAACCGTGGATCGACATAACTGCCCTGTCCGGGCAGGACGCTGAAAAAGTCAAAGCCGGCAGGTTCAGTAGCCAGGTGCCACTTGCCGACGATGGCGGTCTGGTAGCCCGCCTGACGGAGCAACTTGGGGAAGGTCTGCTGAGACCGATCGAAAGATTCGGAAAGCTTGCGAACACCGCACAGGTGATTGTATTTCCCCGTTAGCAGGGTTGCCCGGGAAGGCGAGCAAATCGAATTGCAAGCGAACGCGTGATTGAAGAGCACGCCTTCCCGCGCAATCCGGTCAATATTGGGGGTTTGAAGCAATCTGCCGCCGTAGCAACTCGTGGCCTGCCTGCCGTGATCGTCTGCCATGATATAGACGAAATTAAGTCGTGCCAGGGAGGGGTTGCCCTGAGGTCTTAAACGCATCGGTTCTTTGGCTCGATCCTGTCCGGCAGCGGTGCACGTTATAGGCAGAAACCGCGTCGATAAGAGAAAAAATATCAAAAATCGGAATGCCATCTTTCAAGACATATCAGTTTTTTGGGACTCTGTCAGTTGATGATTTTTCAGAAATACTTCGGCTGGTGGGGGTGTGTCGTAGTCGCCAAATATTTCGGAATTGCGATGGTGACAACATCCGGTCAAATTGGAGTCCGAAAGGATTCGTCTATGCCGGATATTACAAGCGCCGAGAAAAACGGGCACATAGGCCACTTCGTCAAACTGCAGCCGGGTGAAAAGGTTCTGCTTTGCCGGTGCTACAAATCCTCCACATTCCCGCTTTGTGATCTTGTGCATCAAAAGCACGAAGGCAGTTTTGGCCCCCTGATCGTCGAAGCGGTGCAGGAAAAGCCACAGGAGACGAACTAGCCGTCGGCTGGCGGCTTGCGCGAACTCAAGTTGGGCAGGAGCATTGCCGAAAGCGAGTCCACATACTCATCAGGATGTATCTGTGCTCAACTCGTCCATCGCCAAAGTGTGAGAATCATGGTTTGAACAACCGGTAGAACCGGTGGCTCGATGGGGGATGTGCCAGGAGCATTTTGGTCGTTCCATCATCGGCGATCCCGTTGGTGACGTTGTTCCACTCCGCCGAGCCAAGGCTGGTGGAGTTGACCGACCTGTAACTTCCAACCTGTCGAAGGCGACGCCCAACTGACGGCGACCGTGCCGATGCGGGAAGCCCTTCTTCGCTTGCCTGGACTGTGCGACAACGGTTCCCGGCCAGCTTGAAATGCAATGTAATTTCTTTTGCAAACATCACGACAGGTGCAGAATCGGAAGCCTATGATCCTGGAGATAAGGGTTGGGATGGTTCACGGTTTGGCAGGCGTCTGTTGTGCGCTGTGCTTCCACGGTGTTTGCGCGCCTCCTGAACAGGAAAAAAATGCAAGGCCTAACATCGTGATGTTCCATTGTCATGATCTGGGCCAATACCTCCATTGCTATGGCGTCAAGACGGTTCAGACACCGAATCTGGACAAATTTGCCGAGCAGGGAGTCCGTTTCGCGCGCTCCTTCTGCGCCCAGTCCGGATGCAGTCCGTCGCGGGCGGCTCTATTTACCGGTCGTTATCCTCACAATAACGGGGTCATGGGCCTGACGCATGCGAATTTCGGGTGGGACCTGAATCATGACGAAAAGCACCTGGCACAGATTCTTAAACATGCCGGTTACACGACGGTTGCCGTGGGTGTGATACATGAAACCCGCTCGGGTCCGAAACGTTGTGGCTATGACAAGCATGTGCCCAAAAACCTGGCGGAAGAGGGGACCACGGCCGCCCTTGCCGAACTAAAGCGGCTTTCTTCCGGCAGCCAGCCATTCTACCTGTTTGCAGGATTTACCGAGCCGCACCGGATGCGGTATCCAAAGGGACCGGGACGGCTGCAAGGCGGTCATGGCCTGCCGGGCCCGCACTTGCTGCCCGACAGCACTCTTGGAGTCGACGTTCCCGGCTACCTCAAGGATACTCCCGGGACGCGGGAGGAACTGGCTGGACTCCAGGGCGCCGTGAAACACATTGACGAACAATTCGGCCGATGGGCGCGCTCGATACAGGAGCTTGGGCTCGAAACGAACACTCTCTTTATCGCGACGACCGATCATGGCGTGGCAATGCCGAGAGCGAAATGCAGTCTGTACGAACCCGGTCTTGCCGTCATGCTCCTGCTCAGACACGGGGGCCGCCAGGGATGGCACGGAGGCATTGTTCGCAATGAAATGGTTTCCAACATCGACGTGTTGCCGACGATTCTTGAGGTCGCGGGAATTCCAGCCCCGCCGAACGTCCAGGGCCGGTCTTTCGCTCCGCTGCTTGATGGCGGTTTTTACAAACCCAATACCATGATATTCGGAGAACTGACCTACCACGATTACTACGATCCGCAACGTAGTGTTCGGGACGAGAGGTATAAGCTCATCGCGAATTTCTCGAGCGCCCCCTCTTTCCAGGACCCATCACAGCAATGGAGGCCCAAATCCGATGTTGCTGTGCCTGAATTCCCCGCACAGGCCTACCATCCACACCTGGAAATGTACGACCTCGAAAATGATCCATGGGAGCAGCATAACCTCGCCGAATCGCAGGAATGGGCGCACGTGAAAACTCGACTGGCACGCAGCCTTTGCAAGCATATGACCGATACGAGAGACCCCTTGGTAAAGGGCGCGGTCATGTCTCCACAACACGCAACCACGATGAAACTTTTACGAGAATGAGAGGCTGAGGCGCCTCCAGTGGGTTTTAGGCATCCTGATACGGCCTGAACACATGGCGTACCGCATTTGAATCCCATTCGGGCGCGGCTGATCAAAGGTGCGGAACCATTGAATTCAAGCCGATGGAGAAGCTATCCGCTGTGTCTAAAGCGCAGCCGGGACACATCGAAACATTTTTCAGAATGCTTGTTGACAGAAGCGGACAGGAGAGTCAATATGTCTGTAACGGATGTATCGGTAACTGTAGTATTCTGTAGCTCCTATGACCAAGTCCGAACCTGAGCACATGCCCCCGCTGACCCCTGCCGTTTTCCACGTCCTGCTGGCGCTGGCAGGGGGTGAACGCCACGGCTATGCCATCATGCAGGACGTAGCTGAGAGCACAGGTGGCCATGTGAGGATGGGGCCTGGCACTTTGTACGGGACCATCAGGCGTCTGTTGGTGGCTCAGATGATCGAAGAGTCCGATCAACGTCCCGACCCGGAACTGGATGATGAACGCCGCCGCTACTATCGCCTAACGGCAGTGGGTCAGCGGGCAGTTCGAGCCGAGGCACGGCGGTACGAGGCTTTAGCCGAGATCGCTCGCCGAAGGCGGCTCTTGGGCAAGCCCATCCGGGCGGCGCAGATGGGAGGATCCATATGAGGCGCATCCCCACAGAGACGGGCAACAGAGCCGTAGCCTTTTCCGGAACGGTGTTCCGGCATTTGCTGGTGGTTTACCCTAAGGCTTACCGCCGCGAATACGGTGAGCCTATGGCTCAACTCTTTCGAGACCAGTGTCGTGAATCCTGGCGCACCGCAGGTGGGTTGGGTTTGGCCCGGCTTTGGTTGCGGGTCCTGCCCGATTTAATGAAAACTTCAATGCAGGAACACATCTCAACCCTCAAGGAAAGGAATAGTATGCCGGATAGAATCAGCCCTCTGTTAAGATCTTCGCCGCGATCTGTCTTTTTCGCGGTGTTTGCGGTGGTTTTTCTTCTCGTGGTTGGCTCGTGCGTGCTTACAACGCTCCTCCTGCCGGACACTTATGCCAGTACTGTCCTTATGAAGGCTGGTTGGACTGTGAGTGGTCGCGCCGGTCAAGCTGAGTTCGATGCTATTGAATCCGAACCGGTCTTGGACAAAGTGATTTCTGTCCTCGATCTGAACAAGGCGTGGGGAAGGAGATATGCGAGGGGTGTCCCCTTTGAGACGTCAAAGACAAGAGATCTTCTGAGGAAAAGAATAGACCTGCGCCCGGTGCGGAGCACCCCTTTAATCGAAATCCGGGTTTTCAGCGAGGACCGCGACGAAGCGGCGGCGTTGGCCAATGTAATTGCAAGCAGCTATCGCGAATATAGGCCGTTCAGCAAGGTTGAGATTGTGAGCACAGGCGTTCCGGGTTTGAGGCCCTTGCGGCCCAATAGACCGCTCAACATTGCGCTTGGAGTCTTGGGAGGATTGTTCTTTGCATCGGTGGCGGGGGCTGCAATTACCGGGTTCACCGCATTCATGGCGAAGCGATCGCACGAGGCGGGGCCTCCGTCCGGAAAGACCGCTGCAACCCTTCCCGAGGTTTAGTTTCCGCAAGGGATGGATATTCCCCGTCTTTCCGTCAGGACGTGCGGCATTCTCCTGTTTGACTTCAGGCTACCCCAATGCGCGCTTCGCGAATGCCTCCAACCGGATCGCGGGTGATTTTGCAAGTTGGTGATTACCCGGGCATTTGTGACTTCCAAATAGAGGATGGAATTTCCGCTTGGCGTCTGTAGGCTGTGTCCATGTCCAACGTGATAAGATCAACAATCCTCGGAGCTTTGATAGTCATCAACGGCGGGGTGCTCGCTGCCGGGGACCAACTCGAAGCCTCCTTTGTGAACCCGCCGCAAGAGTCAAAACCGCTGACATGGTGGCATTGGATTGATGGCAACGCCACCAAAGGCGGGATTACGAGAGATCTCGAGTCCATGAAGCGCGCCGGCTTGGGTGGCTGCTATTTGTTCAGCATTGGCGGTTTTTTTCCCCAAGGGCCTCTGGTGTTTGGATCTTCGGAATGGTATGACATGCTTGTCCACACCGTAAACGAAGCAGATCGGCTCGGGCTCGTCTTTGGTGTGCACAATTGCGATGGCTGGTCTCAAAGTGGCGGCCCGTGGATCACGCCGGAGACTTCCATGAAAGAACTCACGTGGACGACGGTTGACGTGGATGGCCCGGATTATATTGATTTCTTGCTTCCAACCCCCGAAAAACGAATGAATTTCTACCGTGACATTGCGGTTGTCGCATTCCCGCTTCCGCGGGCCAGTCGCTGGAACGGCGAGGGGACTGAAATCACCGGCAGCAACCCATCGCCTGTGCTCGGACTGTTGTCCGATGGCAACCTAACGCCGCGCGCGGTATTCCCGGTTTCACCGGAAGGACATCGGGTTCAGATCAAACTGCCCGGTGCGCGCCTCATTCGCTCGCTCACCTTCCTGAACGTGAACGGCTCGAATTCAGAGGAGGACATTCCTGTGCTTATTGAGGCTTCGCTCGATGGCGAACGCTGGCTCCCGGCGGGGGAATCCACGTTCACCTGGGACACAGGAGGCGGTGCGAAGCCAATCACGGTGGCGTTCGAGGAACACCACGCGCAATTCCTCAGGCTTTCATTTACCAACAGTCTTCGTGTGGAAATTGGCGAGATTGAGGTTAGCGACGCGGCAAAGGTGCATTTCGGCGAGGCCAAGGCCGCCCGTTTGCGCACGCGCGGGCACGGTGGAGAAACCAGGAATTTCGCGGAGTACTCCGGGCCGAATCGACACCGGCAGGTTCCGGAGGAGGCGATCGTTCAGAGAGCCAGGGTCCAGGATTTGCGTGCCCGAACGGATCGTGGGGGACGCTTAAGTTGGCAGGTCCCGCCCGGGCGGTGGCGCATCATGCGCGTTGGCTACACCACGAACGGCCGATACGTCAAACCTGCTACCATCGCAGGCCGCGGCCTGGAATGCGACAAGCTCGATCCCGAAACAGTCCGGTTTCATATGGGCGAGTATGTCGGGCGTTTGGCAAAGGCTTTTGGGCCCAGGACAGGCAAGGTGTTTGCCGCCGTCGAGACGGATAGCTGGGAGTGCGATGTCCAGAACTGGACGGCAGGTTTTGAGAAGCGCTTCAAAGCGGAAGCAGGTTACGACATTATTCCCTGGCTGCCGCTGTTGCTGGAAGGCTGGGTGATGGACGGCCCCGACGCGTCAGAACGCATGTTGTGGGACTGGCGCAGATTCCTGGCAGACCAGATTGCGAAGAACTACTTTGCGCAGGTCAAGAAGTACCTTGATCGCCTGAACGTGACGTATGTCTCGGAGGGTTCCGGCCGGCAGATGTATTTATATGATGCGGTGGGCTACCAGCGAAACGGAGACGTTCCTATGGGCGAGTTCTGGATCAACACGGGTCCTGCGCAGGGAGTTCGAGTGGACAACAAGGTCGCCGCCAGCGTTGCCCACATCGCCGGGAAAAAAATTGTTGCCTCAGAGTCCTACACGGCCAGTGCGCCATTCGCCCGCTGGGACAACCATCCTTACACCTTGAAACCGCTCGGCGACCGGGCATTTTCCGTTGGAGTTAACCAGTTTGTATTTCACACCTTCGCCCACCAGCCTTACGAAGTGACCGGTCCCGGCTTCGCCATGGCGAGGTGGGGCCTCAACTGCAACCGCGCGAACACCTGGTGGGAGCCGGGCAGGGCATGGATGAAATACCTCGCCCGGTGCAATCACCTGCTTCGCGAGGGGAGATTCGTGGCGGATGTCCTGTCGTTTGTCGGAGAGGATGTTCCCAACCGGATCGGGTGGCGCAGCGAGTTGGCGCCGCCTTTGCCGGAGAGCTACGACTTCGACGGCTGCGATGCCGGGGCATTGCGGGGAGCAAAGGTCAAAGAGGGGCGGATCGTCCTTTCCAGTGGCATGGAGTATCGCGTCCTGCTGCTTCCTGAGAAAACCACCATACGACCGGCAGTGCTGCGCGACATTGCCAGACTTGTGCGCTCCGGCGCGACCGTCGTGGGCCGGCGTCCGGAACAATCACCCGGCTTGGCAAATCGCGACCGGAACGACGCGCTGGTGCAAGAGTTGGCATCCGGGCTTTGGGGGCGCTGCGACGGCCTGACCGTTAAAGAAAACAAATATGGCAGGGGTCAGGTGTTCTGGGGCCTTGGCTTTGCCGAGATCTTCGAGCGCTTGAACATTCCTCCGGATTTCGAATACGAGAACGCCGCTTCCGATGCGGAAGTGCTGTATATTCATCGCAGAATTGGTGATAGCGACTTTTATTTCCTTTCCAATCAGAAGCCGCGCCCGGAGCGCATCATCGCCCGATTTCGCGTGAAAGGAAAACAGCCGGAGATCTGGGACCCGGTCTCCGGCAGTTTTCACTTTCCAGGCCTATTCCGGCTTCACGAAAGTTGCGTTGAGATGCCCCTCGATCTGGATCCAGCCGGCTCATTGTTTGTGGTCTTCCGGGCTGAAGCGCCCCGCTTGCACGTGATTTCCGCAAGTTCCCCGGATGCAAACATCCAGTTTGACGCCTCGGGGCAGCTCGCTGCCTGGTTGGGGAACGGCGCGCCGGTGCGCCTCGTCATGAGCGATGGCACCGAAAGGAACACCCCGGCTATTGAGCCTCCAGCGCCCGTACGGCTTGGGGGCGAGTGGAACGTTGCCTTCCCGCCCGGACTTGGCGCGCCCGCTTCCGCCACATTCCATGAGTTGGTCTCCTGGACAGAGCGGCCGGAGAAGGGCATCCGCTTTTTCTCCGGAACGGCAATCTACACCACGGAATTCGGCATGCCTGAGTGGGTCGGGAGGCAAAACGTGGAAACATGGTTGGACCTCGGGTCCGTTCAAGTGATCGCGGAGGTTCGTCTGAACGGAAAGGATTTAGGCATTCTCTGGAAGCCGCCGTTCCGAATCAAAGTCGCCGACCATTTGAGACCGGGCCAAAACCGTCTTGAGGTGCGCGTCACCAACCTGTGGCCAAACCGCATGATCGGGGACGAGAATCTGCCCGAGACAACCCGGTGGGAAAACAAAGCTGCCGAACCCATGCCTGAGCGGTGGCCTGAATGGCTGCTGGAAGGCAAGCCTCGACCAGATGGACGCATCACCTACTGCACGCGCAAACCTTACAAGAAGGACAATCCACTCCTGCCGTCCGGACTATTAGGGCCGGTGCAGGTCCAGAGCGTTTTGCGACATAAGATCAACTGAGGTCGGGCGTTCCGACCTTGGGCAGCAGCCAGGCGGCTCAGTTCAGTCTTTTTCTGACGCCTTGAAATTGCCGACAGCCTCGCTTGTGAGAATTGCACGGCTGTAAATGCGAACGCGATGAACTCCGCTTCCAACCCGGAGGTGGTCGCCACTGATGGTTTTAAAGTTGTAGCCGAAGCGGCCGAAGCCAAACTGGCGCTGGTGGCCCCCGTCACAGAACACGCCATCAACCACGAACCAGATCGCGTTGGCCCTGCCATCAACGATGGCGGCGATGTGGTGGGTTTCGTTTGGAGTCAATGATTTTGCATCGCTCCGCCAATGGGTGGCCTGCCACCCGTCGTTGATGTCGAGCCGGACTGCGCCGTCTTCGGCCGTCTGCAGTAGCCAGCCTCTGCCGCCCTTGTCCCGGGTGTCCACGAGTGGCTGACCCGGAGCCAGGTCGGCCAGGTTCACGGAGGCTTCCACCGTGAAGCCGCAGCCCGCCTTTGTTCGAGCCACGCGTCCTTGGATTTCGCCGCCAAGCGGCGGCAACCTGGGCGCCTTTACAGTGGCGCCGTTCTTGCACTGATCCCCGGCCAGGGACAGCACCAGGCCGTTTGTGGCAACAGTGCCGGGACCATCCTGATTCCACAATGCGGTTAGCAGTCGGTCCTCCACTGCGAAAACGCGTGCCTCGGTCTTTTGAGTAGCGCAGATATAAGTCCTGTCTCCGTCTTCAATCAGGTCCGGATAGCTGCATCCCTCAAGGCCGCCCTCGACATAGGCGACGATTTCCGGCTGGCTCCATTGGACGAACCCGTCTTTGAGGCGCCCGGCCGTGAGCCATGCGATGTTGCGGCTGCCGGCGTTCGCCCCGTTGTTGTAGGTCGTTGTGCTGTTGTTGTGATACCAAAGCAGGTAGCGGCCGTTTTTGGTCTTCCAGATTTTAGGGCAGGCGCGCGGCTGTTTGATCGGTTTACCTCCCGGGCTGTAGCGCAGGGCATCGGGCGTGCTCCAGGAGTGGCCGCCATCCCGGCTGTAGCTTGAGGCGGCATGGCCGAGTGCCGTTCGATACACGACCATCAACGCCTCCCCATCCAGGTGGACGACATCGAACTCTTCCTGCACGGAGCCAAAATCCGGGTTTCGCACGCCGTGATCGCCATCGGGCAGAATCTGCCAGTTGATCCTGGCGGGGTCCGTTTCGGTCAGCACATTATCCGACCGGCAAAACCAGCCTTCGCCCTGTTCGAGAAGGTAGCGGCCAAGTTTTGTGAAACCAAAAATCACTTTGCCGTCGAACACCGCCGGAGTTCCGATGGCCCACCACAACTGGAGCTTGCCTTCCCACTGGTTTTCGCGGTCCGCCGCGGTACGGCGGATATCGATTCTCTGCCGCTGGGACCAGCTTTGCCCCTGGTCATCCGAGTAGCGGTAGCACAACCAGCCTTGCATATCGTCGCGAATGGCAGTGCCGTCCGGCATCGTGTTGATGGCATCCCCATTATAGCAGTAAAATGCATACACACGGTCGGCGGGGGTAATCAGCGCCAGGCCATAGGACGATTTGCGGGCCTTGTCCGGAGGCTCGATATTCACGAGAGAAGTCCAGGTCCTGCCTTTGTCTTTACTGGTTGTGCTGACCATGTGCTGTGCGCCGGCGCCCTCGTCACCATTGGCGGTTGTGAGCACGCAAACCCATGTGCCGTCCCGGGTCACCACAATTCGCGGCTGGTCCGAGTAATCTTCATCCGGAATGAGGTTGCCATTGGAAAAATTACGCGGATCTCGCGGCTCCGCCCCTTGCAGCCACGTGGTGTAGCACAGCGAGATCAGGAAGCACATTCCAAGACCAGTCAGGGCGGGTGTTTTGAACATGTCCGGAGAGTAATTCTCTCGAAATACGGACTCAAGCCCAACCCACATTTATTGAACAGGTTTACCGGAGTGCAGTTGTGGAGACAGAAACTCCTCCCACGATTGTTGTGGATGATTTGGAGTCTTTGATTAAACTTTCTTTTTATGAAGACAGACCACGTGACACCACCGCTGTCGCTGTCCCCAAGAGGGGCCGTCACTCGCAGATCGTTTCTTCAAAGAGCAGCCGTTCTCACCCTTGCGGCGCGGTCCTTCCCGGAAATTGCTTCGGCTGCAATCGGGGTCAGAGGGGGCACACTTCCGCCAGGGGAGAAAATCAACGTGGCCCTGATCGGGTGCGGCCCGCAGGGACGCGGCGTTATGAGCGGCTTTTTAAATCAGAAGGATTGCCAGGTCGTAGCTGTATGCGATGTAAAGGCCGACCAACTCGAGATTGGACGCGCGGCGGTGAACAAGCGGTATGGGAATGAGGATTGCAAAACCTACCATGATTTTCGCGAAGTAACTGCGCGAAAGGATATCGATGCCTGCATTATTGCGACGCCTGACCACTGGCACGTGCTGGTGGCTCTGGCGGCTGTTCGAGCCGGGAAGGACATTTACCTTGAAAAGCCGCTGGCGATTTCGCTTGAGGAGGGCCAGGTGCTGCGCAAGGTGGTTCGCAGGCATAAGCGGGTTTTTCAGTTCGGCACGCAGCAGCGGTCCGGCCGGATGTTCTGGCAAGCCTGCACTCTGGTCCGCAACGGGCATGTCGGCAGCCTCCGGCACATAAACGTCTGGGCGCCGGGAAGCACTCCGGGGGGATCCTTAAAGCGGACGCCTCCGCCGCCGGGGCTCGATTACGATTTCTGGCTCGGTCCGGCTCCTGAAGTCCCATACACCGAAAATCGTTGTTCGGATAACGGGGCGCTGAAGACCTGGTGGTTTATATCGGACTACACCCTCGGGTTCATCTCCGGCTGGGGAGTGCATCCGCTGGATATTGCTCTTTGGGGCGGTGGATCGATGGGGCGGAGGTTTGAGGTGGAAGGCCGTGGCACCTTCCGAAACACAGAGGGCATCTGTGACACGGCAACCGTGTGGGAGGTTGATTACAGGTTCTCGGGCGGGGTCACGATGAAGTTCATCGGTTTGCCCAACGGACAGAACCAGGGCAAGCCGACAGGAGATCCGTGGCTGTACGAGCAGGAATGGCGGGCCAAGTACCGCCGGATTGACAGCCACGGCACCGCATTTGAAGGCACAGACGGCTGGGTGCATGTCGATCGCACCGGGGTGAACCTGCAACCCGAGGAACTGATTGATCTGGATCCCTCGCACATGCCAACCTCTCTTGTCCACAGCCCGGGTCATGCGCGGAATTTCCTCGACTGCGTTCGCAGCCGATCAGATCCGGTGTCCAACATCGATGCTGCGGTTGCTGCTGACATTCTGTGCCACACAGCGGATGCGGCGACACGGCTGGGGCGGAGATTGACATTCGACCTGGACGCGGAGGAGTATGTGAATGATGCAGCGGCGAATGCGCGGCTGAGGTGCAGGCCGATGCGCCGGCCGTGGCGACTGTGAAAGCAACACTCAACAATACGGAATCAGCGAATGACGGATTCCCCGCATTGAACAGCTCTTTATGGGTAAAATCAAAATTGGAATAAACATGGAGTTTGTCCGGCATGAGGACAAAAACTTTGAATGGGGCGTGGCCAAAGCAGCCGAGTTGGGGTACGAGTTTGTGGAACCAATGCTGCATTGGGGCAGGGAATTGCTCAGCGAAGCTGGCTACTTCCATAGCGTCTCGATGCTGGACGATCCGATGCGCATCAGGCGGGCGTGTGAGAAGCATCAGATCGGGCTTTCGGGAGTCTCGGCTCATACCCCATTGTGCAAGCCGGAGATCAGCGTGGAGTACTTGAAACAGGCGATACGTTTTGCCGCCGAAAGCGGCGCACCGGTGGTAAACACAGACGAGGGGCCGAAGCAGTTGTGGACCACGGTGGAGGAAGATCATGTGCTGATGCGTTACACCCTGCAGGAATCCGCAAAGGTTGCCGAGGCTCGTGGAATGCTGATCGGCCTGGAGCCGCATCAGCAGTACAGCAAACATCCGGACGGGCTGGATCGAATCTATAATCTTGTGAAAAGCCCTGCCCTAGGAATCAACTTTGACACGGGCAACAGCTACCTGTGCGGCCACGACCCCTACG
>CAYNZC010000020.1:0-42568 GCA_964401575.1 uncultured Verrucomicrobiota bacterium | reverse complement strand
AGGGGGAGACCTGCGGAGTATCCCTGGTCCACCCGAATCCCCCGCCCCGTTTCAGCCCCGCCCCTGGCGGCTGGAAACATTAACGACCACCCTCTTTGTCGGGCTTGCGTGCGTGTAGATGGCGTAGGCCCCGGGCGGTTTGCCATACATGCCGCCAATGAGCCGGCGCAGCCGATGTTGAAGAATCAGCAACGGGCGCCCAACCCGCGCCCACACAGGCGCCGTGCGGCGCAGTGCCACGGCTTCGCGGCGCCCGGTAATGCTCGCGCCCAGGTTTGCGCCGGTTTCAGCGAAGACAGAGGTGAAAACACCCAGGGTGCCCATCCGGACTCCGGCCCGAAGCAGGCGCACCATCCATTCGCCATCCCCGCCGCTACGCCACGCCGGGTTGAACTCGAAACCACGCTCCACCAGCGAACGCCGGAAGAACGTGCCGCACGTCAGGGTGGAAAGATGACACGTCCAGGTGTGGTAAAGCAGCGGCGTTTGCATCCGTCGGCACGAAAGAAAGGAGCCTTTCTCGTCCACCTTGATCACGTCCCCGAAGACCATGTCAACCTGCGGATGCCTTTCGAACCACTCCGCCACCAGCGCCAAAGCACCCGGCAGATACTGCTCGTCACAATTCAAATACGCAACCAGATCCCCCTTCGCCCGCCGCAATCCCCGGTTCACCGCATCGTACATGCCGGCGTCCTTCTCCACAAAAACTGTCACTCTCGAGTCCTTCAGCAGCCACTCCAGTGTTCCGTCATCCGAGCAGGCATCCTGGATGATGTGCTCGTGGGCGATCCCCTGGTCGGCTACCGACGCAACACACAACCGCAGCCAATCGGACTGGCGAAAGCTCGGTGTGACGACGGAAATGTGCATGCTTCAGCGCTCGGCCTCGGCTGCGCGGGCCAGCAGCACCTTGCGAGTGGGGACGTATGTGGCGGCGAATTGCCGCCGCATGTCGCCAAAAGTGCCCGCCGCAATCGCCGCGCGTATGTCTTCCATCACTTTGAGGAACATTCTTGTGTTGTGAACGCTCAGCATCCTCAAACCAAGGATCTCCCCCACGTTCAACAAGTGCCGCAGGTAGGCGCGCGTGAAGTTTCTGCACGCATAACAGTCACAGCCTTCCTCGATCGGGCGAAAGTCGGCCTTGCAGGCCCCGCCTTTGATGCTGATGCTCCCCGACCGCGTAAAAGCCGTCCCGTTGCGCGCCACGCGCGTGGGCAGCACGCAATCAAACATATCCACTCCGCGCGCCACTAATTCCACAAGCTGAGCAGGCGTCCCCAGTCCCATGGCGTAGCGCGGTTTTTCAGGTGGCAGAAAAGGCTCCGTCATTTCCACAGCCCGGAACATCTCCGGCTCAGGCTCGCCGACACTCACGCCGCCGATGGCGTAGCCGTCGAAGTCCAACGCTGTGAGCGCCCTGGCGCAACTCTCGCGAAGCTCGGCATTAATCCCCCCCTGCACAATGCCAAAAACCTTTTGCCCCTGTCCGCGCGGCTGCTCACGGCATTCGGACGCCCAGCGAATCGTGCGCTCCACCGCCGCGCGAAGCTCCCGGGGCGTGCTGGTGTGCGGCGGGCAATCATCAAATACCATCGCAATGTCCGAACCAAGCGTTCGTTGGATTGCCATGGCCTCTTTGGGACCCAGAAACAGCAACGAACCATCCAGGTGCGACCGGAACTCCACCCCGTGCGCCTGTATCTTGCGGATGGTGGCGAGGCTGAACACCTGGAAACCGCCGCTGTCGGTCAGTATCGGCAACTCCCAGTTGATGAACCGGTGCAGGCCGCCGGCCTTTGTGATGATCTCCAGCCCGGGCCGTATGTTCAGATGGTAAGTGTTCCCAAGGATGATCTGCGAACCCATCTCGATCAGCTCTCGTGGGTCTAGCGCCTTCACGCTCCCCTGCGTGCCCACAGACATGAAAACGGGCGTATCCACCGCGCCGTGGGCTGTCATGAGTCGCCCAAGCCTCGCCCTCGAGCCGGTATCGGTTTTCAAAAGCTCAAACATCGTCGCCAACCGTCAATACCGACCCTTCACATGCCGGTTGAATTGAAATGTTTGAGCCGGCTTTGCGCGCCAGCGAACGCGCCGTGCGCGCCATCTGTTCGACTTTGGCGTCCGTATGGTCGGGATCATGATGAAACAGCACCAGCTTCCTGACTTGAGCCTCCACGGCAAGGGACACCACATCTTCCAGGCAACCATGACCCCACCCGACATGGCTGGTGTATTCCTCGCTATCGTATTGCGCGTCCATTACCAGCACATCCACTCCCCGGATGAATGCGACCATGGCCGCATGCCCTTCCCGCGCCCGGCGAGCTTCATCAGGGCGCACTTTTCCGCCCAGGATCCGCAACCTGCCCAGATGCGGCTCGTTATCCGGAAAGTAAGCCAGCGCGCGCCGCTTGAAATCCAGCCTGTAACCCACACAAGCGCCCGGGTGATTCGCGGATAGACTTCTTCCAAACACATTCCCGACCCGGAATTCAACTCCCCCAAGCTCCTGGATTTCTATATTCGCCGGTGAGCCACGCAATGGTATCGGGAAAAAAGGACTCTCCATCTGCCGGGCGAGCAGCGTCGCCAATCCCTCCCGCGCGCCTTCGCAGCCCAGGATGCTCAGCCGGCTGCCGGTGCGCAGTTGCGGCAGAAAAAATGGCAGCCCCTGTATATGGTCCCAATGCGTATGCGTCAGCAACAAGGTAATATCTCGCGGCGAACTCCCGGGCGAACGCTTCAACGCTTTCCCAAGATTGCGTATCCCTGTGCCCGCATCCAGAATGATGAGCCTTCCTTCCGCCCGGACCTCCACACACGATGTGTTGCCCCCGAAACGAACGGTGGAAGCTCCCGGGGCTGGCACAGACCCCCGGACTCCCCAAAACTTTAAACTGAACCCTTTGGTCATCTCGGAATCCTCCGCCAGAATAGCCCGGCCCCGCTGAAAATAAACACAAAAAGCATTGCACGCCCGCTATTGTGTCCTATCCTGCTCGCAACTTGGTTCAAATAATTCTCCCATCCCGGGCGATTATGTGGCAGATTGCCGCACTGGTTCGTGGACCGGAAGAAAATCCAAGTACTATATTCTGGCAACGTGCAGGGTGTTGGCTTTCGCTACACTGCCCGCGCGGTTGCCATGGGTTTTGACGTGACCGGTTCCGTGCGGAACTTGCCCGATGGTCGGGTCGAGTTGACTGCGGAAGGCCGGAAAGATGAACTGGAAGCGTTTTGTCAGGCCATACGGGAATCCGGATTAGGCCACTTTATCAGGAAAGAAGCCGTCATGTGGCAGGAGCCTTCCAATGAGTTTCGCGGATTCGACATAGCTAGATAAGATGAAGTTCGCAATTATAGCCGATATTCATGCAAACCTCGAAGCATTCCAGGTTGCATTGGAAGATATTAAAAAACAGAAATGCACGCACTTCGCGTGCCTCGGCGATATCGTGGGTTACAACGCCAACCCCAAGGAATGCCTTGATATCGTCCGCCAAATGAACATCCCTTGCGTGAAGGGGAATCACGACGAATACTGTTCCTCGGAGGAACCCCTGGACGGGTTCAATCCAGCCGCTGCGGAGGCCGTCAACTGGACTCGCCGTCAACTCACCGACGATGACAAGGCCTGGCTGCGCGATCTCAAGTATCAGCGCATGGTTACTTCCTTCACCATCGTCCACGCCACGCTCGATGTCCCTCAGCGCTGGGGTTACGTCTTTGATAAGCTCGCCGCAGCAGCCAGCTTCACTTACCAGAATACCGCCGTCTGCTTCTTCGGCCACACACACGTTCCAGTCGCGTTTGTCAGGGATAGCGTTGTGCGCGGCGGGACTTACTCGAAGTTCAAACTCGAAGCCGGCAAGAAATACTTTGTCAACGTAGGCGCCATCGGCCAGCCACGCGATAATAATCCCAAAGCCGCCTACGTCGTCTATGACATGGACGAAGGCACCATCGAACTGCGCCGTCTGGATTACGACATCGCCGCTGCTCAAAAGAAGATTCTCGACGCCGGCTTGCCGCCCCGCCTCGCCGAGCGCCTGTCCTACGGCCGTTGATCCACGGCGCTGCCTGTGGATACTGCTCAAAAGCCCGGTCCGCTCCACCCCTCGCTTAGGGTCTTGATACTCAAGCCCAGCTCTCTGGGGGATGTCATCCAGGCTCTGCCCGTGCTCCGGCTCCTCCGAAAACACCGGCCCGAGAGCAAAATCTTCTGGTGGATCGAGTCCACCCTCTCCGGCCTGCTCCAGGACGATCCCGATCTTGATGGCCTCATCCTTTTCGATCGCAAGAACTCGATAAAACCCGCCGGTTGGAAAAGACTCTGGGAAGATATCCTCTGGATGCGCGCCCAGCGTTTCGATTGGGTCATTGACCTTCAATCGCTCGCCAGGAGCGGCAGCATCGCATGGCTCGCCAACGGGAAATTAACCATCGGCCTTGACGACCACCGCGAAGGAGCCCGATGCTTGTTTGATATCGCCATACCGCGCGCCAATTACCACCAGCACGCTGCAGATTGGTACCTCGCCACTCTCACCCGTCTCGGCATCCCTCAAACCAGCTTCAACTGGTTGCCGCCCCGGCCCGCAGCGCTGCAATCCTTTCGCGCAAAATGGCCTCAGGATCACTTTCAATGGATCGTCGTCCAACCCGGTGGACGATGGCTCAATAAACGCTGGCCCGTCGAGTACTATACCACGCTCGTCCGCCAACTCGCGGCCGCAAACCCGGAGGCACGCTTCGCCATCACAGGCTCTGCCGAAGACTCACCACTCTCCGCCAGAATTGCCGAGGCTGCCCCGGATCGCTGCATGGATCTCGCGGGCAAACTGTCTCTGCCGGAAATGATTGAGTGGATCCGCGCCTCGACCCTGATGGTCACGAATGACACCGGGCCCATGCACGTCGCAGCTGCTCTCGGCAAACCTCTCGTTGCCATTTTCGGCCCCACGGAACCCACTCGCACCGGCCCTTACGGTCAACTCGACAGTACCGTTCGCACCCGTTTGGATTGCGTCCCTTGCATGAAGTCGCATTGCTCCCGGCGGGACAAGCCGCTGGAATGCCTGACCTCCATTACACCCCAACGTATAGCCAGCTTGGCGCAAGCCCATCTCGATTCCCTCAAACGCCGTGCCCGGGCTCACCCGGCAAGCCCAACTGCCTAGCGCTGCTCTCCCGTCAGCAATTCCCGGCCCGGGCCCTCGGCTCAAAGGTTTCCGCCTGCAGGTTTCTTCGGGCCCGCAGTCCTTGTCGGATTGTCCTTTCTCTCAGGTCTTTCAGGGTTGGCGCTGCCTGCATCCTCCAACCCGCTCACGGCAAGCACCGCCGGAAGAACTCCAGCCAGTTCAAATAAAAAATTCCGTCAATATCTGCACTCGAATACCCTCGCCGCCCCAATATCTCCTCCAGCTTGTGCACGTCGGAATATGTGTCCAGATCGCCTGGTGTCTGCTCTGTTCCAAAGCCGCCATCCAGATCCGTTCCAAGCGCGCAATGCCGCGCCGTACCTGCCATTTGGCAGATGTAATCAATGTGGTCCGCTGCATCTTCCAAACTCACGACTCCCGGGTCCGTCACCCCTCGCTTCCAACCGGGATACAGCATCCATGCGTCGAGCGCCGTCCCGACCACGGCATTGCGCTCAATCAAAAGCCGAATCTGCTCGTCCGATAGCTGCCTCTGATCCTCCACCAACGCCCGGCAGTTGTGGTGGCTGGCCAGTACCGGGCCCGAAAAAAGCTTCAGCGCCTGTCGAAATGACTCATCAGAAAAATGTGTCACGTCCAGAACCATTCCCAGCCTCTCAAACTCCCGCAGCAGCGCCACCCCCTTTTGCGTCAAAGGCCCCTCTGTCGCCGTCCCATGCGCATATTGACCCACCCCGTAGTGCACCGGCCCCACCACCCGCAGCCCGTTGTTCCACCAGTCTTCCGCTTGTGCGGGTTCAACAATCGGGTCCGCCCCCTCCATGCTCAATATCAAACCCAGCGGCGCGGATTGCGGCGATTCACTCCACGCCTTCCAATGCGCCTCCAACTCCCCGCCCGTGCGCAAAAACCGAACATGTCCCTGCTCCTCCAGCAGTCGATAATAGGCAAGCTGACCTCGCCCATGGCCAAATGCCAGCGCCGGCGTCACATAATCCAGATCCTTCCGTTTCAGCGCTGTCCTGTTTCGTTCTTCGTCAGGCCCGCTGCGCGCCAACACCGTTGCCAGACAAACCGCAACCCGCGCGCGCCGCAGCTCCGGAAAGGTTATCGTCCCTCGCCCGCGCGATAGCTCATCCGTAAGCCCGCGCTCCGCCGCCCGGACTTCTGCGACACTCCCCAGCAGATCCCGATTGAAATACATCGCGCTCCAGGCCAGGTCCAGGTGCGCATCAATGACCGCTCTCATGTCTGAATTCTTAGCTTTTCCTTTCCGGTTTCACAAACATCAGGATAACAGCGCACAGGATCAGGCTCCCGGCCGCAAGTTGAAAAAACACGCTCAGGTTGACTTGCTGATCCCGCATCGCACCGCCCGCATAAATTGTCAGCCCGCCCACAATACAACTGAAAAGATTCAGCACTCCATACCCCGTGGCCCGGAATCTCGGGTCTGTGACCAGGCACAGGATGGGCATCATATTCGAATCCGTGAAGGCCCGGTTCAGCCCATACATCACCAACCCAAGGATTGCCAGCGGCAGAAAACCCGTTGTGGCGGCCAGGAACACCCCTGGCGCTGCCAGGCATAACCCGATCGCCGGAACAAGCATTCTACCCCGCTCGTTGGTTCTGCTCCACCGATCCGCCCACGCCCCGCCCACCAGCACACCCACCAGTGATGCCGCCTGCAAATAGCCCGTGGCCGAAAGTCCCGCAGCCCCCTGCCCCATCTTGAAATGCTCGCTCAGGTACGTTGGCATCCAACCTGTCAACGCCCATCCAGCCACGCCGATCATTCCCCAGAAACTCAATATCAGGTAAAACGAACCCCTGCTGAACAGCGTGTAAAGCGCGTTGAAAAAACCAATCTTCTCCCTCTTCTGCTGTTCCACCGAAACCGCATCCCGCGGCGCATCCTTCAACAACAACGCCAGCACCACTGAATACCCGATCCCGATCAGGCCGAAAAGGTTGAACGCGTAGCTCCACCCATGCCACTCCGCGAGAAGTCCGCCCAACCCTCCAAGCCCCGCCCCGACCATGATCCCGGTCATGTGCACACCTGTGGCCAGAGAACGGGTGCCGCCCCGGTGGTAATCCGCAATGAGCGCGAGCCCGGCCGGGATGTAGCAGGCCTCGCTGACACCCATCAAGGCTCGCGCGACGATGAGCTGCTCGTACGTCTTTGCGTGGCCCGTCAGCCACGTGATCAGGGACCAGGCAAACAGGCTGATCAGGACCACTCTGCTGCGGCTGAAACGGTCCGCCAGAAATCCTGCAAAGGGACTTAACAATCCGTAAATCCACAGAAACATTGAGGTAAGCAACCCGAACTGCGCCTCGGTCATCGGTATGGCCGCAATAACCGATCCGCGCATGGTGGTAATCATGTTGCGGTCCAGGTAATTCAGACAGGCAACAACCCATAGCAACGCAACGACAAGCCACGCGCGGGGCAGCGGCGGCCTCGTGTCGGGTTGTGATCTGCCGGTCACGCCATCATAGAACGGCCCCTGCGCAAGAATAACAACTCTTTTCACGAGCACCCGCTGATTCTGCCGCTTGATTTATTGATTTGTCGCGCAGCGGTTGGTTAACTCAGTCAACTGCGGTCCCGCGATCCCGCGGTCCCTGTTTATGCGCAATGTCGAAAAAGTCGGTGTTGTCGGCCTCGGTCTGCTGGGCCGGGGCATCGCAGCATGTTTCCTCGGGCACGGCTTCCACGTTGTGGGAATGGCGCGGAATGAGCAGCGGCACGCCGAAGCCCGCGCCCATATCGCGGATATGATCCATGAGCTTGTCAGGCACGATGTTTGCCCGAACGCCACAGGCGAGTCATGGAGCGCCCGCTACATCGCTACAAGCACTTTTGAAGATTTCCGGGATTGTTCCTTTGTTGTGGAAAGCGTGATCGAGGATCCCGAGGTGAAATGGCAGGTCCTGGACAGCCTTGAAAATGTCCTCTCCCCCTGCACGGTAATCGCAAGCAACAGCTCGGCTATCCCGATCTCACAGTTGCAGCAGCATCTGAAGCACCCTCAACGCCTCATCGGCATGCACTGGGCCGAACCGGCGCATGCCACCCGCTTCCTCGAAATCGTCTGCGGCGCCCGCACCTCTGAAGAGGCCGTGCGGGTAGTGCGCGACCTCGCAGGCAGGCTGGGCAAGGATCCTTCAGTCTGCCAAAAGGAGATTGCCGGGTTCATCGCAAACCGCATCGGCTACGCTATGTACCGCGAAGCGTTGCACCTGCTCGAAGCCGGCATTGCGGACGCGGAGACAATCGATCGCTCAGTGCGCAATGCGTTCGGCCTTTGGACCACTGTTTGCGGACCATTCCGCTGGATGGACATGACAGGAGGGCCGGAGCTCTACCTGAAGGCCATGAGGCACGTTCTGCCAACGCTGAATAATGCCACCGAACCGGCCCCGGTGTTGAAAGCTCTGGCCGCTTCGGGCGCGCGCGGCACCCTAAACGGGCGTGGTTTTTTCACTTACACCCCCGAAGAAGCGCGCCACTGGGAAGAGCTATACCGGCGCCACGCCTGGCGGGTCTCTCAAATGCAAAATGACTATTTTTCTTTGAAAAACGGCAGGCAAGAGATTTAATCGGCATCACTGGAAAGGAACACCGTGCGCCCAAGCAGAATTAAAGCAAAACTTCGCCGGAACGAACCGGCCCTGGTAACAACGCTTCATTACATCGACCCCACCCTATACGAAATGACGAGCCTGATGGGCTTCGACGGGATATGGATGGACCTCGAGCATCATCATTATTCGGTCGAAACGGCGGCAAATCTCATGCGCGCGGCGCGCGTGGGAACCGCCGATATCGTGGCCCGGCCTGCAAAAGGCGAGTTCATGCGCATGTGCCGGCTGCTCGAAGCAGGCGCGCAAGCGATCATGTACCCGCGCTGCGAAAGCGCCGCGGAAGCCGCCGAGGTTGTTCGCTGGGCGAGATTTGCCCCAAAGGGCGAGCGGGGTGTGGACAGTGCAAACGCAGACGCTCCCTACTGCTTCATGCCGTTGCGGGAGTATCTTACGATGGCCAACGAAGAGATATCGGTCATCATTCAGATCGAATCCCCGAAAGCCGTCGAACAGGTCGAAGCCATCGCAAATGTCCCCGGGGTCGATATCCTCATGATCGGCCCGGCAGACCTGAGCGTCCTCTACGGCATCCCGGGCGAGTTCACACATCCGAAAATGTCCGCCGCCTTCGAAAGAGTGGCAAAGGCAGCCAAAGCTGCCGGCATCCACTGGGGAACGGTCTCCCCGGGTCCGGATCACACGCGCAAGCTCATCGGGATGGGAGCCCGGTTCATCTGCCACAACGCGGACATTCTCATCATGAAACGCGGCCTTGAAGCCATACAGGAGCAATACGCGCCGCTGGGCTTTACATTCGACAAAAGAATGCTCTCCTTAAGCCAAAACCCGGAGAAACAGAAATGAACTCGAAAAAGTCGGTTCTCGTCGTAGGTGTCGGCTCCATTGGCGAACGCCACGTCCGCTGTTTCGGGAACACCGGGCGCGCCGAAATCTCAATCTGCGAGATCAACCCTGAGCTCCGCAAAAAAGTCGCGGAACGATATTCCCCGGCGCATGCATTCGCCTCTCTCGATGATGGCCTCAATGCAAAACCCGATGCCGTGTTCATCTGCGCGCCGGCGGACCTTCATATTCCCATGGCCCTGCGGGCCGCTGCCGCGAACGTAAACCTGCTGATTGAAAAACCGCTGTCGATCAACCTGAACGGCATTGCCGAACTGAGGCGCGAGGTTGCCCAACGGAACCTGGTCGCCATCGTGGCCTACACCTACCGCTATCATCCCGTTCTCTCCGCCATGCGCGACGCCATCCGCAGCGGACGATTTGGCGAACCCGTCGAGTGCGTCGCCGTCTGGGGTCAACACTTTCCCTTCTACCGCCCGGCTTACCGCCAGATCTATTACAGGAGCCGCGCGACCGGCGGCGGAGCCATCCAGGACTCCATCACGCACGCCGTCAATGCCGCCGAATGGCTGGTGGGACCGATCGATGCGCTCGTGGCAGATGCGGGCCACCAGGTCCTGGACGGGGTGGAAGTCGAAGATACGGTGCATGTGATCGCGCGCCATGGAAACGTGATGGGAAGCTACAGCCTGAACCAATACCAGGCGCCGAACGAATCCTTCATCACTGTTGTTTGCACCAAAGGCACGGCGCGCATGGAGTTCCACAACTGCCGCTGGATGTGGGCAACCGAGCCTGGAGCGCCCTGGAACATCGAGCCCTCGAAGATGCTTGAGCGCGACGATCTCTTCACCGCCCAGGCCAACGGCCTCCTTGACCTCCTCGAAGGCAAAGCCCCGCCCCGCTGCACCCTGAATGATGGCGAACAAACCCTGCGGACAAACATGGCGACTTTGGCATCCGTAGAAAAACGCGCCTGGCAAAAGCTGGCCGATCTCTAACTCAACAAAGCCAACCCCGAATAGCGCCAATGAAAAGCAGTATGGTAATTCCAGATTCGCCCGTGATGAAAATGTTTGATCTCTCCGGCCGCGTCGCCCTCATCACCGGCGCAAGCGGCTGGCTGGGAGCCTCCCTTGCCGCCGCACTCGCCGAGGCCGGCTGCCGCGTCATCACTGCAAGCCGCGAACTCGACAAGGCACGCGAATCCGCCTCGAAACTCCCGGGTCCGCAGGCCGGAAATCACCTCGCCGTCCAATTGGACCACCTCGACGAAGCCTCCATCCACTCAGGCTTCGATCATGCCGTGAAGCTCGCGGGCCATATCGACATCCTCGTCAATAACGGCAACAAAGGCACCAACCGCGACCTCTACGACGTCACCGGCCAGGAATTCAAAGACCACCTCGGCAACGCGGTCGGCTACTTCCTGCTCGCGCGAAGAGTGCATGACCACGCCGTCGCATCGAAGCGCCCCGCCACTGTCATCATGCTCGGTTCGATGTACAGCCTCGTCGGCTCATACCCCGATGCCTACAAGGACATCCAATTTGCCAGTCCCGTGGCCTACCACACCCTCAAGGGCGGCATCGTCCAGATGACCCGCCACCTCGCAGTCTATTGGGCCAAAGACAATGTCCGCGTGAACACGCTCAGCCCCGGGCCATTCCCCGCCCCGGCCATATCCCCCGAAATGGTCCGCAGGCTTTCCGAAAAATCACCCATGGGCAGAATGGGCCAACCCCACGAGCTCAAAGGCGCCCTCGTCTTCCTCGCATCCGACGCCTCAAACTACGTGACCGGCCACAACCTCGTGATGGACGGTGGCTGGACTGCCTGGTAACCCCTCCTCAAGTATTAAACGCATGTAACCTCGCTGCATGAACTTAAACGCCACAGGACACTTCCCCGCCTATCGCCCACGCCGCTTGCGCCAGTCGCCGGCACTCCGCCGCCTCGTGCGCGAAACACGGCTCGATCCCAAACAATTCGTCCTGCCGCTGTTCACTAGAAGCGGACGCGCCATGCGCGTTCCCATCAATTCCATGCCCGGGGTCTTCCAGCTTTCCCCCGATGAGTTATTGAAAGAAGCCGCAGCCGCCTTTGCCGTCGGTGTTCCCGCCGTCCTGCTCTTTGGCATACCGGACCGCAAGGATGAAAAGGCCTCGGGCGCCTACGCATCCAACGGCATTGTTCAAAAGGCCGTCCGCCTTTTAAAGAAAGAGCTGCCTGAACTGCTCGTGATCACAGATGTGTGCCTCTGCGAGTACATGAGCCATGGCCACTGCGGGATTGTCGGCAAGGCAAACTCCGGCGCGGGCGTACTCAACGATCCGACGCTGAAACTTCTCGCCCGGGCCGCGCTAAGCCATGCTGAAGCCGGCGCAGACATCGTGGCGCCCAGCGACATGATGGACGGCAGGGTAGCGGCCATTCGGACCCTGCTGGATAAGCACGGGTTGGATCAGGTCCCCATCATGGCCTACTCCGCAAAGTTCGCCTCAGCCTTTTACGGTCCGTTCCGCGAGGCCGCTGAATCCACTCCGAAATTCGGCGACCGACGCACTTATCAAATGGACGCCGCCAACCTCAACGAAGCGCTGCGAGAGGTTGCGCTGGATGTCCAGGAAGGCGCCGACATCGTCATGGTAAAACCTGCCCTGGCCTACCTCGACGTCATTCAAGCCGTAAAACAAGCCTTCGGCTACCCGGTCGCAGCTTACAATGTGAGCGCCGAGTATTCCATGGTGAAGGCCGCAGCGGAACGCGGATGGATCGACGAACGTGCGGTAATGCTGGAATCGTTGCTGGGCATGAAACGCGCCGGAGCGGACATCCTGATCACCTACGCAGCCGCAGATGCCGCACGGTGGCTGAGCGAAGGTTAGTCAGCGGCCCGGACGGAAAGTCGGAAAAACATTCGCAGGCAACCTGCCCGTTCATCCGTTCTCCAAGGAATCCCTACTTGGCGATGGCAAACACGTAAATCAGCAACAACGCGATCACGAGCCCAAATGCCCCGGCAAGGTACCAGAAAATCTTCCCAGCCTTGTCATCCTTCTTCGAAAAACCGCTGGTAGCAGAATCGAAAGTGCCGCCCCGCCCTGATTGGTCCAAATCGTCAAGCTTAACCCCCCGCTGCATCACCAGGGTGGATTGCGTCGTCTTCTTGGGTTGGCCCGGAGGGGGTGGCGGAGCCGCCGCAGCGGCAGGAACTGCCGGTACGCTCGCGGCATCACCGGTGTCCAGCCGCAACTCAACCTGACCCAGCCGCAGGGTCTGCCCAGGCTTGAAAACCGCCTCAGTAATTTTTTCCCCGTTGATAAAAGAACCATTGGTGGAATTCAGATCCCGGATTTTGACCGTGCCACCCGAGAGCAGCACCTCGCAGTGATGGCTCGAGACAGAAGGTTCCTCTATCTGAAACATGTTGTCCTCGAGCCGACCCACAGTAGTCTTGTCGGCTTTCAGCTCGTGCGTGCGGCCTGTCAGGCCTCCGCTCAGGACAACGAGTTTAACCATAATTATTAAGAAGCGATTATCATAAGCCCCGGCTTTTAGTCAAACGCATTCAACCGGGAATTTTCAACAATTACTGCTGCCGTCCGCCTTGAGTCCGGAAGTCTGCCTATCCCACCTTCCTCACCATGTCCCGAAACACCGAAAAAAGCGGCGTTGAATCGTGGGGCCCCGGGGAAGCTTCCGGATGATATTGCACGCAAAAAATTGGTTTGGACTTGTGGCGCATCCCTTCCACCGTTTGATCGTTCAAATTGATGCGGTCAACAATCACATCCGACGGCAGGCTCTTCTCATCCACCGCGAAGCCATGGTTTTGCGAAGTTATTTCCACACGGCCGGATTCGAGGTCCTTGACCGGCTGGTTGCCGCCGCGATGCCCGAACTTCAGCTTGAAAGTCTTGCCCCCAAGGGCCTGCCCCAGAATCTGGTGGCCAAGGCAAATGCCGAAAATCGGGATCCCCGTCTTTATTAGTGCTGCAACCGCACTCACGGCATAACCGAGCGCAGAGGGATCCCCCGGACCGTTTGACAGGAAGATGCCGGCAGGTTTGTGTGACAACACCTCTTCTGCGGTGGCTGTGGCAGGCAGAACCCGCACTCGAAATCCGTTCTGCCTCAGCCGGCGCAAAATGTTGTATTTCATCCCGTAATCGAAGGCGACGATCGGAATGTCGGCGGGCGGAAGCGGCTGCCTGACGTGCCTCGGGTCGCCCGCAGCCCTGCCCTGCACAAGCTTGAAGGCCGCGCTTTGTTCGTCCTTCTCATCCCACGCAAACGACTCCTTGTGCGTGACTTCCTTGACATAGTCCACGCCAACAAGCCCGGGCCACTCTCTTGCCCTGCGCAACGCCTCCTCGTCGGTAATCTTCTCCGTGGATATGAAGCCGTTCAGTGCGCCGCGCACGCGCAGGCGCTTTGTGAGCGATCTCGTGTCAATGCCTTGCAGCCCCGGAATGCCATTCTGCTCAAGGTATTCCGACAGCGAAAAGTCCGCGCGCCAACTGCTGACGACCGGTGACAGCTCGCGAATAACAAAGCCCCCTACGTGCGGCTTCCAGGACTCAACATCCTGCCGGTTCACACCGTAATTTCCGATCAGCGGGTAGGTCATCGTGACGATCTGGCCTTTGTACGAGGGATCTGTGAGGATTTCCTGGTAGCCGGTCATCGAGGTGTTGAAGCACACCTCGCCGCAGGCGGAGGCTTTTGCGCCAAAACCTTCCCCGCGGAAAACAGAACCATCTTCAAGAGCCAGAATCGCGTTCATTGGTTCAAACGGGCGCAGATGCTACGATTCCTGGCCGCTGGGTCAAGGGCAACCATTCGACATGCACGCGGCATCCTGCCCGGAAAAATGCATTGCTCCGCCTCAGGGCGCCTGCAGGAGGCGAAAGTAGCGCTGGCCTGGAGCAATGCTGTTTGTAAAGTATGCCGTGGCGCTGGTGGCAACATTCGTCTGAACTCTGGTCCAGTTCGCCACCGGCGCAAGCACTGTGGCGGTTTCGAGGAAGTTCGTCCTCCCGGGCAGCAGTTCACTTGCGCTGAACTCGATCTTGCCTGCCGATACGCCGGAAATCGACAACACAATCGGCGGCGGCGGCAGCACGTGCACCGTCACCGCGTTCGTGGCCTTGGCGTACCTGTGATCCCACGCAACAGCTTCGATCGTGTGCGTGCCGGCGGGAAGATTCGTCATCGTGAAGTTGAATGGCGCATTGTCTATGCCCCCGCGGAGAGTCCCATCCACGAAGAAATCAACCCCCCAAAGATCCCCGGGATCCACATCAGACGCCTCGGCGGTGACCATAAAGGTCGCAGGTGCGTAGTAAGAGGTATTGTTTGTTGGCGCAGTAATCGCAACGGTTGGCGGCGTGTTCGGCCTCACAATGACGGAGCCTTGCCATTGTCCGCCAAACGCGCTCCCCGCCGTGTAGTTGAAGGTTCCCGGAAGGGGAAACCAGGCTTCAACAGGCACCGGGCTGAATTCATCCTCCAACATAACGTAAAAAAGACTGTCCGGATCATCGGTGTACCAGTGAACGATATCGTTCTCCTCGATGTAAACCGGATTGGGGGAGAGTTCAAAAAAATCAACACGCACAGCCACGGTTGCCGCGCGGCCCGCCAGGGCGCAAAAGATGGCCAGCAACACTACCACAACGGTTCGGTTGTTTTTATCAACAGGCATATTCAATAACATGGCGTCAAACCACCAAAACTCAACCAAAATCGAGCGACAACGAAATCGGAAAATATGGATACTCCGGGTCCGTCCTATTTTGCGGCTTTGCTTTTCTTCTTGGCGGCTTTCTTGCCTTCCGCCCGACCCCAAAGCGGCTTGGGCAGGGTGGAGTTCCAGCGTTGCCACTTGGCGGAGAGCGACGCCACCTTGTCGGGCATGTCGGCGGCAAGATCCTCGGTTTCCCCGATGTTTGCGGCAAGGTTGTAGAGTTTAGGACGGGAAACAACCGGTTCCGATGAGCCTTCCGCTGTAGTGTCGTAGCGAACAAGCTTAAAGTCCCCCTCGCGAATGGCCATCTGCTCGCCGAAACGCCAATACAGCGCCGCATGGGGCGCCCCCGGCTGCTTGCCGACCAGGTAAGGCATCAGATCCACCCCATCGAGTTGCCATTCGGGACGAACCGAAATCCCTGCGGCAACCAGGGCCGTAACACTCGCATCAAGCTGCAAGACCGGTTTATCATACACTCCGGGCTTGAGTTTTCCCGGCCACGAAATGACAAAAGGGACCCGGATGCCCCCCTCCAATGTTGTGCGCTTGGAGCCGCGCAACGGACTGTTGATGGATCCATTCACCGTTACCCCATGCATTGTTGGGCCGCCGTTGTCGCTGAAAAACACCACAAGCGTTCTCTGGTCCAGCCCCAGTTCCTTCAGCCTGGATCGAACCTTTCCTATATTCTCATCCATAGCCAGCATCATCGCGCAGTAAGCCTTCCTGCGCTGATCCGAAACCGATGCGAACTTTGCCAGGCGCTCCGGTGTGGCGTCCATAGGGGTGTGGACGGCGTTAAAGGCCAGATAGAGAAACCAGGGCTCGGCTTTGTGCCTCTCGATAAACGCCACCGCTTCGCGTCCGAAAGCGTCCGTGGTGTAATCAAGGTCCGTCACCGGCTCCGTGCCATGAAAGACTCCGCTCTTGTTAAAGTAGCTATGCGCCCCGCCCAAAAAGCCATAGAACTCGTCGAACCCACGCTTGAGCGGATGCATCTCCGGCAAGGCCCCAAGATGCCATTTGCCTACAAGGCCTGTCACATAACCCGCTGTCCGGAGCCGGTCCGCTATCGTGGTTTCGGATGTCGGCAACCCGTTGTTTGCAGGCGGGTTAAACTCGTGCCCGAACCGCTCTTGATACCTTCCAGTAAGCATGCCGGCCCTTGTGGGAGAACAGTAAGGCGCGCTGACATAACCACTGGAGAACCGAACCCCGCTCGCCGCCAGGGAATCCAGGTTCGGTGTCGGAATGTCTTTGCATCCGTGAAATCCCACATCCGCATAACCCATGTCGTCACCGACAATCAAAAGAATGTTCGGCTTTTCAACGGCGAAAGAGAGCGCCCCTGTGCAAAACAAGATAACCAAGGTGACCGCTGATTTCATGACGCAAATTAAAGCCACAAAGGGACCGAAAAACAAGTCACAGATTGTGGGCGGGGTTTGTTGCAGGTCGGGCTTGCTTCGGTGGTGGCTAAACCGGTAGTTTTGATTGACTACTATGAGCGGCACATCTACGTCACATCAGCAGGAAGCAACGCCGGACACGAAGCAAATCGCGCAGCGCAGCCCATGGGCATGGGTGCCGACGTTGTATTTCTCTCAAGGCATTCCCTACGTGATCGTCATGACGATGTCCGTCATCATGTACAAGCGCCTGGGAATCTCGAACACGGACATCGCCCTCTGGACAAGTCTGCTCTACCTGCCGTGGGTGATCAAGCCGCTGTGGAGCCCGTTCGTGGATATTACCCGCACGAAACGGTTCTGGGTGGTTTCCATGCAGTTTCTCGTCTCCTTTGGACTGGCTATGGCCGCCTTCTCAATGCAGGGATCGCATTTCTTCAAGATGTCCCTGTTTCTTTTTTACATCATGGCATTCGCTTCAGCCACGCACGACATCGCGGCGGACGGTTTTTACATGCTTAGCCTGGACAAGCACCAGCAGGCGTGGTGGGTGGGATTGCGCAGCACGTTTTATCGCACAGCCATGATCGTCGGCAGCGGGCTGCTGGTGGTCCTTGCGGGCGTCCTCGAAAGCAAAAACGGCCTGCCCCCTGTGGCGGTTACCGCACAGGCAGTTCAAGCAGCGCAACCTGTCCTGTCCATCGAGCCTCCCGCACCGCATCAATCGCACGGGGAAGGTCAGATGAGCGTGGTTGTGGAACCCGCCGCGGCCACAATCCCTCTGGGCGCCGCCGCCGACCCCGAAAAGGTCCGCGAGTTGGTGACACAGGCCAAAGCATGGAACCGCCAAAACAGGTTCTTGCACGAGGACCAGGTGGCAGCCAGGGACGAGAAGCACTCCTGGTGGAACCGGCATATCTCCGGACCTTTGGGCGAGGTTTTAAAGAAGAAATTCCCCAGGAAGGAGCGCGCAGTCGCCACAGCCGCGAACACCGGTAACCTCGCCATCTTTTATCTCTCGCTGTCGAAAGCTCCCGAACCCGGCAAGGAAGTGGCCGTGACGTTCTCACGCAAGCTTCGTGGCATCGAGTACGTCGGTTTTGGCAAGGGCGACAAAGGCTTTAAACTGGTCGAAGGCGAGAGAATCTCCTTCACCTCGGATAATTGGAACAAGCATGCCGTGGCGGTGGTGCAACTGGATCCCAAACTTCAAAGGAAGACAACCGTCACGTTCCTGACGAGCGCCGGCAACATTCCGCTGGCGTGGTCGATTACGTTGTTCGCCGTGGCCGGTTTGTTTCTGGCATTCAGTTTCTGGCACAGCTTCATGCTGCCACGCCCCGCAAACGATGGCCCGGTCGTCACGGACAAAAGCCTGCTGGGGGAGTTCTTCAACACGCTCGGATCGTTCTTCCGGAAACCGGGCATCCTTCTGGCCATCGCATTCATCCTTCTCTACCGATTTGATGAAGCGCAACTGAGCAAGATTATTTCACCATTCCTGCTGGACACCCGCGAAGCCGGCGGCCTCGCGCTCACCACAAGCCAGGTGGGACTGGTTTACGGCACATTCGGCATCCTCGCGCTCACGTTTGGCGGACTGCTGGGTGGTTTCTCCGCCGCGAAGCACGGCTTGAAGAAAATGCTCCCGATCATGGTCCTGTCAATGTACCTGCCAAAAGTGGCGTTTGTGTTTCTCGGTTTCGCGCAACCCGAAAACTTCCTGCTCGTTTGCGGAGCGATCGCGCTGGAGCAGTTCGGCTACGGCTTCGGCTTCACCGCCTTCATGCTCTACATGCTGTATTTCGCGGATGGACCGCACAAAACGGCACATTATGCCATCTGCACAGGTTTCATGGCTGCCGGCATGATGATTCCGGGCACGTGGAGCGGCTGGCTCGCCGATATCCTCGGCTACCAGCGGTTCTTCGTCTGGGTCATTATCTCCGCACTACCGGGTTTCACGCTGGCAATGCTCCTCAAAGTTGATCCGGAGTTTGGAAAAAAGGCGAAAACCTGATCACAACCGGTCGCGCGCCCAAAGCATAAGACCCGTCAGCAGCCTCGCCCCGGACGCAATTTTGACGCCGTCGGGGTGAGGCAAATCCGGTTCAATCTCGATGTGCTCCTTCAAGAGCGGCACACCTGGTGGCGGTACGATTCTGTCAAATACGTCCATGTTGAACAGGGGCTCAAGCCGCTTCCGGCCCGGCTCCGCAAGTTCACGGACTTTCTGCCAACCGGGCCCGTTGAAATCCATGACTCTGTAGTAAAACCTGCGCTCCCTGTCTCGCCGGCCAGACAGACAATCCATCCTTCTTGCGATGCTTTCCACCAGTTTTGCGTGCCAGGTCCGCCTTGCAGGCAGCAGAGGCCGCGGATGGTTTGCGTTTCTGTCCAACGGCAGCTTCGCAAGCTCGGGAAACCGGGTGCAAACGATGTGCTTCTGGAGTTTGCGTTCGATGAACGAATCCTGTGGCAGTCCTCTAAGAACCTGCAGGACCCGCGTGTCCGTGCCGGGTAACAGCGGCCAACCCCATAGCCCGTGCAACCCGAGGACAGCGGACGTGTGAAACCGGTGTCTGTGCATGAGGCCATAGGCGTTGATTCGCTGGAACTCCCTCTCGGCGAGGTATTCATACTCCCTGCGCATCCGGTCCAGCGCGGTGTCTATGGCGCCGCCGAATACTTCCTTGCGCAGCAATTTCCGCAACACCGTCTCGGGGATTGCCCATGAATTGTCCCGGAGAAAAATGTCGCGAAAGCCGGCGTTCTCACGAATACCAAGCACCATCGCGCCGCCAACGGCCGCATCCAGCGCCTGGCCGGAGAGGCAACCGCCTGGCGCCACGGGCGTGCGGCGATCCTGCCAGAACTGAAGCCCGTTCATGCCAATGGACAAACCCTGCCACTGAATTGCCCTTTGCGCGAACAGCGGATATTCGGCTGCATTCAGAGGCCATATCTCGTGTGCCAGGCCGATTCGATTCACTGCTTTTTTCGCGCAACGCAGCTCGAAATCGCCCGGGTTTCCCCAGGTAATCGCTCTCACCAACGCCGGATTTCCCTCCACGTACCCGGCCAGCATCCGGCTGTCGAGTCCGCCCGACATAAACATCTCACAACGGCTGCCAATTTTAAGGTAATCATCGATCACCTCGCGCAGGCGTGCGTCCACCATCTCCGCCTGCTTGTCCTGCGAAAGGCCGAAGTTTTCGTCGGAAAAAGTCATCCGGTACTGGGGCACTTCAAGAGCCTCCGTGCTGCTCCAAATGAGCATGTTGCCCGCGCCCAACCGCCGCACGGTGTCCCAAAGGCATTCTCCATTCTGGAAATAGTTCAGCAGCAGCAACCCGGCGAGCGCCTGTGTGTCCAGCCGTCCGCTCCAGCATGGATGCGATCTGAACAACTCCGGGCTCGACGCAACTACTACCCCACCGTTCAGGCAGGAGTAGTACACAGGGAAGCGCCCCAACGGATCGGCGCCGACACGCACCCGTTTGCCATCAAAGATCGCGGCCATGTGAATGCCTTCAAAATGCCCGGGCACTTGCTTGCCTGCGGACGACCACGCGGCATAGACATCCTCGGGACGCAACGATTTTTTGCCACCTGCGAGCGCCTGCCCCATCAACAGACACGAACCACTTCCCACAGCGGCGGCTTCCCCGCCCCACGCGCGTGAACTCGCCCAAACGGCGGCAAACCCGCCGTTGGAAAACGACTTCATGTCCAATCCAAGCTCCGCCAACTGATTATGAGCGGTTCGCAGGCATCGAGAACGTGTCTCTGATTCTGGTTCGCAAACCAGAAGAAAATGACTCATGCGCGAAGATTATCGGCCGCAAAAACGACCGCAAGACAGAACACCTCTTCCCTTTACCGTTGCGGGCAGGTAGTCTGGCGCCATCAAAACATTCGGACAAATGGCGGAGACAAGTGCCCGACCGATGATGCTCAGGAAATGGGGGGCTGGTGTGTTGCTGTCGCTGGTCATTCTCTTGTTCGCCGCGGCAACGTGCTTCGTCATCCCCAGCCCATCGAAATACCACGGAGATGAAAAGTTTTACACGGACGCCGCATTGCGCATGTGCGCCGCGGACGACTATTGGACTCCCCAGTATTCCAGCGGCAGGATCCGGCTGCTCAAGCCCATATTGGCTTATTGGCCGATTGTCGCATCCTTCAAAACGTTTGGAGTGAGCCTGGCAACTTCCCGCCTGCCGGCCGTTCTTGCCGGGGCGTTGTCCCTGGTTTGCGTCTTTTGGCTTGGCAGAGTGGTTTTTAAGTCCGACCGCATTGCTGTGCTGGCGTCGGTGCTGCTGGCCTCCAATGTGGAATTCCTCACGCTAAGCGCCCGGGCCACACCGGACGCCCTGGTAACAGCTTTCTGTGCCGTGAGCATGCTCGGGTTTGCGATGGTGTGGTTCGGCGAAGCGCGCTGGCAAACCGGAGCTTTCCTTGCGTGGTGCGGAATTGGTCTTGCCGTTCAAACAAAAGGGCTTCTTGGACTGTCACCGCTCGCAGCAAACCTGTTGTTCGCGGTGATGGCAAAACCCGAAGACTGGCGCGCCCGCGCCCGCGCTCTCTCAGGCTGGCTTCCCGTGCTGACAGGGCTGGCGCTGGCCGCGTTCTGGTATGTGATCATGCTCCGGCTTCATGGGGCGGGAGCGCTGCGGAGCTTCTTCGACGACCAGGTGGGCGCAAAAGTCAGCCTCAGCCCAGTGACCGTTCTCTTAAACTTTGGCACTTACTTCCTGGCTGGGCTGCGCCACTCCCTTCCCTGGACACTCCTGCTCGCGGCGGCCGCAATCTTGAACCGGAAAACGTTTCTGCGCTTTTGGACAAGGCATCGGGCAGCCTGCATTTTTCTGGTCGTCCTGTTCCTTTTACTGGTGGTTGGTTTCAGCTTCGGCAATATGCGCAGGAGCCGATACATGACCGTCTCCTACCCCGCCCTCGCATTGCTTTTTGCCGCCGCCCTCTGTGAATTCTGGGAAAACGTGAGACTCCAGAAAATCGTTGGACAAATTATGATGCTTCTCGGAATCGTGTTGAACGCATTCTCGGCCGCTCTCTTTATTTGGGGCGGATGGCTTGGCTGGCGGCTTGCCGCTGCCTCGGTGGCGCTGGCTGCCGTGGGAATCGCCGGGATCTGGCTCGCCCGGAGGCACAACGCCTTCGCGCGGTGGTGCTGGATAGGTGTGTTAATGGCATTGTTCTACGCGGTTTTCGACGGCGCGATTCGAACAGTTTCCACTCCGTCCCCATTGCCCGGGTTGGCCCAGCGCCTGTTGCTCCTCAACCCGCCACAAAAGGAGATTGTCACTTTCAAGATCGAGGAATCAGCCGCCGCCCTGCTGCGGCTAAACACGCACGGAAAGCTGATCATTCGGCCGCTTCGTGAGGAGGATGCCGCGAGGCCTGCCCCGGTCTTAATCACGACCAGGCAAGGACGCGAATCGCCATTGCTTGAGAATTACAAGTTCGAGTCCGCAGGCCTTGCGCCAGAGGCTGTGCGCGTTCGAGATGCGCTTCAGAAATTCAGATTCTCAAAACGCGGCAGGAACAGCTCTCGCAGAGACGTCGAGTACTTTATCGGAGCCCCAATGAGGTATTGAGGCAGCCCCATTCCTTGCACAGCTTCGAGCACGGGAAACCCCCGGCCCAATCAAGGAGCGGTGCAAACCCCACCGCTAAAGTGCAATGATTTTGGACAGCCGATCCGCAAGATCTTTCAAACCTTCGGGCGTGCCTCCTCCGCCCTGCTCGGTGATGGCCCAGCCGGTGTAACCAATGGAGTCCAGCGCTTTCATCACAACCGGCCAATCCACGTCGCCTTCCATCAACCCGACACTAAAGCCCTTCCAGAGGCCTTCTTTGTCGCGTTTGCTCCGGCTGAATTCCTTTACATGCACCTTTAAGATGCGTTTCCCGAGTATTCGGATCCATTGCTCGGGCCAACCGTAGTTCACAATGTTGCCGGCATCGAAGTGCCAGCCCACCATCGGGCTGTTCAATTCATCCAAAAACCTTGCCGCCTCCAGCGGGCTCAGAAGAAAATGGTTCCACACATTTTCAACGGCAATCTTGACGCCGGTTTCCTCGGCCGTGGGAATCAGTTTGCGCAACCCTTCCTGGGAAAGCCTGTAGGCATCCGCATAGTTGGTCTCCTTGGTGACAGTGCCCGGGACAAGAAGGATAGATGTTGCTCCGTAACGTTTCGCTTCGCGCAAGGCCTGCTTCGTGGCCTCTACGGATTCGGCGCGCACGGCCGGATCCGCATGAGTCAGGGGCTTCGCCCAATGATGCGAGCAACAGACGCTCGGAATCTCAAGCCCCACCTCATCCCGCGCCCGCAAAACCTCTTCCACATCCATGTGGCTGCTCATTTCAGCCCCGTCAAAGCCGGCCTCTTTAACCGCCTTCATCTTCTCCGCCACTGTGCCTTTTACGCCAACAGTTCCCCACATAATCCCCTTCTTGAGATTGCGCGCAGGAGATGTGGCCACCTGGGCCACCGATGGAAACACGGCGGCGGCAGCCGCGGCAGTCATCGCCGTTTTAACGAACTGCCTTCGAGTGAGTTCTATGTTCATGCGTTCTTCTAGACGATGCGGTCGGTGCCCGGGATGGCCATAGGTCGGATCGGGAGGGTCATATCCCAATCCAGCTTCTCAGGCACAAGCTGCTCCTTGGAGTTTAGAGCCTGTTCCCAGGTGACTTCCTGTCCGGTGTAGGCGGCCATCCGGCCCATGATCGCCATCAGCGTGCTCTGGGTCATCCAGTCACCGTCATTCATCCATTTGCCTGAGCGAATGCTCGCGAAAAGTTCGTCGTGCTCGCGCTGATACATATCCGTCTTCGGCCCGCTGTAGCGCCAACGCTCGTTGCCCATGATTGCCGGAGCGCTCCAACCGGCAATGCGGCCAGTGCCCGCGCTGCCCATGAGATAATCAGAATTCTCGCTGAAGGTATTTCCGATCTGCCTCTGCCCCATGAATGCCCGAACACCGTCCTCATACTCATAGACAACAAACATGTGATCAAAAATATTTCCCTGGTTGTTCGGGGTCTGGCGCCCCCCTACCGCCACGGCTTTCATCGGCGGTTTGTCTTTCATCGCCCACGCAATCTTGTCAATGCTGTGGCAGGCCTGCTCCACCAGGCCATCACCGGACAGCCACGTGAAGTTGTACCAATTGCGCATTTGCCATTCGAGGTCCTTCATGCCCTTGCGCTCGGTCTCGGGCGGCATCGGCTTCACAGACCCGGCGTAATAGGTGGCATAAATCGCGCGAATGTCCCCGATCGCACCGTCATGAATCCTCTTGTAGAACTCGCGCCGCGCAAGCTCATAGCGCCAGCAGAAGCCGGACACCACAGATATCTCCTTGGCCTTTGAAGCTTTAACGGCTTCCATGATGATCTGAACACCCCGCGCATCGCTCGCCACTGGCTTTTCAGCGAAAATATGTTTGCCGGCATCCACCGCTGCCTTGAAATGCACCGGGCGGAATCCCGGGGGCGCAGCCAAAAGCACCACGTCCACACCGCTGTCAATCACCTTCTGGTACGCGTCCAACCCCACGAAAGAGGTCTCGGGCGTGACCTTCACCTTGTCCCCATGCGCCTTCCTCAAACTGTCCAGGCTCGACTGCAGGGGCTCGGGAAAGGCATCCCCAAGGGCTGTCAGCACAACATTTTTATCGGCGTTAAGCGCCTGGTTTGCCGCCCCGGTGCCACGGCCGCCGCATCCGATCAACCCCACCTTCAGCAGGGGTTGGCCAGCCTCCTGCGCGCCGGATGTCAGGATGCCGGGCGCGGCAATCACCGTGCTGGCAACAATGGAAGTTTTAAGAAAATCACGTCGGGACGTCTGTGCAGTATTCATAAGTTCAAACCTGGAATGAGACTGGCCCCAACACCCCTCGCGGTCAAGCACAGCTTGATGACAAAACGGCCGGGTTTCGTGTTTTGTGTCGTGTTTTGTTGAGATTTCCACCGTTGCTTGCTATGATTGGGATATGCCGATTTACGAGTTTCATTGTGAGGAGTGCGAGTGCGACAGCGAAATCCTTGTGCGTTCCAGCAACTGGAAAGGGGCTAAATGCCCGAAGTGCGGATCGAAAAAGTTGAGCAAGAAGCTATCCGTTTTCGCCTCGCAAACTGCGAGCCAGTCCTCGAGTGCGCCGGCCTGCGGCGTGGGAGGAGGGGGCGGCGGTTGCGGCTGCTGTTGCGCCGGCGGAAAACATCGCCACTAAATGGCATCTCTCAACTTCTCAAGACGGATTCCGGAAAGACAGACTCTTTTCCCGGCTGACCCGTTTTCTTAAACCAAAAATGAGAATCATTCGCCCCTCATGGCTGCCCGGGCTTGTGCTCGCGGCAGCGCCGTTTTTGTCTTCCGCCCAAATACAAACAAACATTCCCTCACACGCCGACACCGACGCGCGCATGTTGCGTTACCCGGACGTCTCATCCACGCAGATCGTTTTTGTCTATGCGGGGGACATTTGGGTTGCTCCAAAAACCGGCGGAGTCGCCCAAAGGCTCAGTTCGCCCAGGGGCGAGGAGACTTTCCCGCGCTTTTCGCCGGATGGGTCCGAGATTGCTTTTAGCGGAAACTATGACGGCAACACGGATATCTACGTCCTGCCGGTCCTTGGCGGGCTGCCGCGCAGGCTGACCTTCCACGGCGCAGCGGATCGAATGCTCGATTGGTTCCCAAACGGCCAGTCCATTCTCTTCGCCAGCTCGCGAACCAGTGAGAAAGACCGCTTCAACCAACTCTGGAAAATCCCGGCATCCGGCGGCCTGCCCGAGCGGCTCCCCATGCCCTATGGGGAGTTTGGATCCATAGCCCCGGACGGCAAGACCCTGGCCTATGTGCCGATCACAACAGACTTTTCCACATGGAAACGCTACAGGGGCGGCATGAGCCCGACCATTTGGACCTTCGACCTTGAAACGCTCAAGAGCCGGAATATCACGGGCAATGAAACCGCAAACTCACAGCCCATGTGGCGCGGCTCCACCCTCTATTTTGTATCCGATCGAGATGAGAAACAGCGCGCAAATATCTGGGCTTTCGACACGCGCAGAAACAAGCCGCGCCAGGTAACCACATTCACCGATTTCGACGTTCACTTCCCGAGCATCGGCCCCGAGGATATTGTCTTTGAAAACGGCGGACGGCTCTACCTTTTGGACCTGGCCACAGAACAGTACAGGCGGGTTCACATTCATGCTCCCACCGATCGCGCCACTCTAAAACCACAACTTCAGAACGTCGCCGGTTCAGCCCGCGAGCCGGACGTTTCCCCAACCGCCAAGCGCATCGCCATCGAGGCCCGCGGCGAGATCTTCTCAGTTCCCGCCGAGCATGGCGTGGTGAGAAACCTGACTCGCACCCCGGGAGTTGCCGAACGCTACCCGGCATGGTCGCCCAACGGGAAGACCCTTGCGTATTTCAGCGACAAGACGGGCGAATACGAGCTCACCATCCGCCCCGCCGATGGCTCCGGGGTGGCAGAGACTCTGACAACACTCGGCCCGGGTTTTCGTTACCGCCCATTCTGGTCGCCGGACAGCAAAAAACTGGTGTTCATTGACCAGGCCATGCGCATCCACCTGCACGATATTTCATCCAAGTCCACCCGGGTGATTGCCCGCCAGTTCTGGGCTTACCAGAACAGTCTCGCAAAACAGAAGTTCGCATGGTCCCCGGACAGCCGGTGGATCGCCTTTGGCCTCGAGCAGGATAACCAGCAAAAGGCCATCGCGCTCTATGACACAAAAGAGGATGTCCTCCACAAAGTCACTTCCGGCTACTACGATGATGACCAACCGGTTTTTGATCCCGAGGGGGAATACCTTTTCTTTGTCACAGGCCGGGACTTTACCCCCGTCTATAGCGATCTGGATGCCACATGGATCTACCCCAATACTTCACAGCTTGCGGCCGTTCCCCTGCGCAAAAACGGCGCCTCACCACTCGCGCCCCGGAACGACGAGGAAGGCGAGAAGAAAAAGACCGCGGAAGCCGCGCCCAAACCTGAAGATTCCAATCGCAAACCAAACGAGCCCGCCCTGGCCGAAAAAAAGGACGAACCTGCAAAGGAATCGTCCGGGGCCGAGGAACCAACGGACAAAGAAAAAGAATCGAAGCCGGCCAAAGAGGAGCCCAAGCCCGATAAGCCAGCCAAACCGGTCAAAATCGACGTTGATGGCTTCGAGGCTCGTGTGGTTGTGCTGCCCATCAAAGCGGGCAAATTCGCAGATCTTGCAGCGATTCCCGGCAAGCTCATCTATCGCAAACTGCCTAAAGAAGGTTCCGGCGCCGAAAAAAGCTTTCTCATGTTTTACGATGTCGAAAAACGCGAGGAAAAGCTGATCCTCGACGATGTGGATGACGCCATTCTTGCTCCGGGCCGTGGCAAAATTCTCGTTCGCAGGAAAGCCGAATACGCACTGATAGAGCCCAAGGAGGGACAAAAATTCGACAAAAAGGCGCCGCTCGCCTCGCTGGAGACGGTTGTCGATCCCGTTGCCGAATGGAACCAGATGTTTGTAGAAACCTGGCGGCTGCAACGGGATTACTTCTACGATCCCGACATGCACGGCGTCGATTGGCCCCTCATGCGCGCGCGCTATTCGGAATTGCTCAAAGACGTGGTCACGCGTTGGGATCTCAATTATGTGCTGGGCGAGCTCATCGGCGAATTGAACTCCTCCCACACTTACCGCAGCGGCGGCGAAGTGGAGTCCGGTCGGGAACTCAAAGTCGGTTACCTCGGCGCCGATTTCGCTCTCGACAATGGCGCTTATCGCATTTCGAAGATTCTCCAGGCCGCAGCATGGGACGCCGAATCCAGATCCCCTCTGCGCGAACCCGGGGTCGATGTGAAGGAGGGCGATTACCTTATGGCAGTAAACGGCCTGCCGCTAGACGTTACGCAGGAACCCTGCGCCGCCTTCCAGGGGCTTGCCGAAAAACCGGTGTTCCTCACCGTGAACAAGGAACCAAAGCTGGATGGCGCCCGCGAAGTCCTCGTTCAAACCCTCTCGAGCGAGTACCGGCTCCGGCATCTGAACTGGATCGAGCAGAACCGTCAAAAAGTCTTCGACGCCTCGAAGGGCAAAATCGGTTATATCTACGTTCCAAACACGGGCCGTGATGGCCAATCCGAGCTGGTTCGCCAGTTTCGCGCGCAGTACCACATGGAAGGTTTGATCATTGATGAACGGTTCAACAGCGGCGGCCAAATTCCCGATCGTTTTGTTGAACTGCTCAGCCGGAAGACTCTCAACTACTGGGGTGTCCGACATGGAAAGGATTGGGCATGGCCGCATATCGCGCATTCCGGCCCGAAAGCCATGCTGGTCAACGGCTGGAGCGGCTCGGGTGGCGACTGCTTCCCGTTCTACTTCCGCCAGGCAGGCCTGGGTCCGATCATCGGCACCCGCACCTGGGGCGGTCTCATCGGCATCACTGGCGCTCCCTCGCTGGTGGATGGCGGGCGCATCACCGTTCCTACCTTCGGAATCTACAGCACCAAAGGAAAGTGGATCATCGAGGGGCATGGCGTGGACCCGGACATTGCCGTCGTTGACGACCCTTCCCTCATGGCCACTGGTCGAGATCCACAGCTCGAACGGGCCATCGATGAGGTGCTCCGATCTCTCAAAAAGAATCCTGTCGAAAAGGTCGCAAAACCGGCATACCCCGTTCGCATTCCGAAATAGATGATGCGCCCCGGCTCCATCACAGCGTTGCTTTAAATAGAAGTGAAAAAAAACTATATTCTCGATACAAACGTGCTGCTGCACGACCCCAACTCGCTGTTGTCGTTCGAGGACAACTGCGTACTCATCCCGATAGAAGTCCTGGAGGAGATTGATCGCTTCAAGCGCGAGTCCAATGAACTCGGCCAGAACGCCCGCATGGTCTCACGCATGCTGGATGGCTTCCGCGGCGCCGGCCGCCTCAACGAAGGAGTCCCGCTGCCCAACGGCGGCGCACTCCGCATCGTGGTCCCCAAGATCAAAAATGATGCATTCGCGCCCCTGTCCGGCAGTTCCACAGACAACCGCATTCTTGCGTTGGCCGCATCCATCAAAAAGTCCAGACCACGCTCCCAAACCATCCTGGTCAGCAAGGATATCAACCTCCGCATCAAGGCCGATGCCATCGGGCTCATGGCAGAGGATTACGAAACAGATCGGGTGCTCATTACTGATCTTTACACCGGCATGATTGAGATCCAGATGCCACCCGAAAAAATTGCAACGTTCCGCTCCAATGGAGAACTCGAGTTAAACGGGGGTGCGCAGTATTTTCCCAACGAATTCTGCACGATCATCGATGAGACAAATCCCAAGAAAACCGCGCTTGGAAAAGTGGATTTAACAGGCAGGAAAATTCTTCCGATCATTGATTCCCGCGAAGGCGTTTGGGGCATCCGTCCGCGCAATCGGGAGCAGCAGTTCGCCTTTGACGCCCTGCTGGATGACCAGGTGAAACTGGTCACGCTCATGGGCAAAGCAGGCACGGGCAAGACGCTCCTGGCCATGGCCGCGGGGCTTAAACGCACCGTTCTCGATCGCGAGTTCCGAAGGCTCGTCGTGGCGAGGCCAACCATCTCGATGGGCAAGGAGCTGGGCTTCCTGCCCGGCTCGCTCGACGAAAAGCTGGCGCCCTGGATGCAGCCGATTCATGACGCGCTGGAAATGCTGAGCGATTTGAACATGGGCCACGAGCATCGCCGCAGCGGCGACCTGATGCGCTCGGGCAGCATCGTGGTTGAAGCACTTAGTTACATCCGCGGGAGGAGCATTGCCGGACAGTTCATGATCATTGACGAAGCCCAGAACCTTACTCCGCTGGAGGCCAAGACAATCATCACCCGCGTCGGCACAGGCACAAAAGTGATCTTCACCGGCGACCCCTACCAGATCGACAATCCTTATGTGGATTCCTCCTCCAACGGCTTCAATTACGTTGTGAGCAGATTCAGGAGCCAGCCCATCGCCGCGCATATCGAGCTCCAAAAGGGGGAGCGCTCCGAGCTGGCCGAACTGGCGGCAAATATCCTTTAGGTTCTGCCCCGCCCCGGCGTTGCCGCTGTGGCCATGCGCCGGAAATTGTCGAGGACACAGCGCCTGGCAATCGCGATCGCTGCGGCATCCACACCCAGCGCCGTTAGAGCCCAGGCGCCCAGAATCATGTATTCAGGGTGACTCGGAGAGCGCATCATGGAAAACTGATTCACCACAAAAATCATTGCCCCGGCAAAAAGCACCCACGGCAGAACCAGCACCACCGTCGATGTTGCGCTGGATGCCTGTTGCGGACGTTTGATTTTCAGAGCCATGTATATCCCTACCCAGAAGATCGCAATGATGTCCGCCACAAATATGGTGATACCCAGTCCCCAAAGCCACACCATCACGCCCCGCTCGCCCGAATTGCTCGTCGGGTTGGCAGCAACGTACCAAAACAACATGTACACCAACAGCACCAGGGTCATAGGGGCCAGAAACTGCCGCTGAAGCGCCAACCGCTGACCCTGCAGAATGTCTTTGACCGACAGTGGAGTTGAGAGAACCAGCTCAAGCGCCCCGTTCCGCCGGTCCTCTGATATTTGCCGGGTACACTCGTTGGTGAACCAGCCCTTGAGGAGAATGTTCAGCAACAAGGCGGTCATAATATGCACACCCGTATCCGCAGGATTGAACCCGCTGTCTGCCCATGTCGCAAACCACACCGCTGCGAATACAATAAGCAGAGCCCAGACCTGCGCAGGCTTCGTCAACGACCGGCTTGACAGCCAATAGAACGGGTTCACCGCGAGCAACTCCCGGCGATGCTTCTCGCGTCTTTCGCCCTTGCCATAGGTAATGCCGGCCAGCTTTGCGCGAAAACCGACCTTCACCCCGACCGGTTTGTCCTGCCAGGATCGGGGTGTAATTCTGGAGGCGGCCACCAGGAATATCCAGGCAAGGGCATGCACCATGCCAACGGATTTCCAAAATGCACCCGGATCGACCCTATAGGCCCCGTCGAAAGCCTTGAGAAAGGCGTAAAAGGGACTGACACTCAGATAGAGTGGCAACTCGCTCAAGACCGGGAATTCATCGGCGAGTGACTCCCCAACAGTGGGAAGAATGACGGTGAAAAATCCCAGCAGGAGCAGAGCGTAGCCGGTTGCGCGCCGGACAGATGCGCACATCGAGGAAACAAAAAGGCAGGCTGTTAGCGAAAACAGCATCGCGTTCACCACCACGAGGCTCATCCGGGACACCTCTCCCAGCGTAACTCCGCCGATCAGCAGCGGTACCGCCAGCATCGGCAGCATCCCCAGAAGTCCGTAAAACGCGTTCAGGGAAGTCGCAAACAGTTTCCCTAGCACCACGTCGTAGCCTTTGAGATCAGTCAAGAAAAGCAGGCCCAGAGTGCCGTCGCTCTTTTCCTGCGCGATCGCACCGGCGGTGAAATGGACCCCGCTCATTAAGGCGTAAAACAGCCCCGCGCCGCTCAGCACCCGGAATAGAGCCATGGAAATCATCGCGGGCGGCGCAAAGGACATCATCAGGAATAGCCATGCGCCAATGATGAACACAATCACAACCGCCGAGCACCGCGCCAGGAAGGTTGCTTTCTTCCGCGAGGCCACACGGAGTTCGCGCGCCACAATTGGCAAAAAGCTCAGCGTCATTGAGTCGCTCCACTGGTTACGCGCATGAAGACTTCTTCCAACCCCATCTCCTCCTCCCGCAGATCCAACAGTTTTGCCCCGCCGCGCACCAGCACTTCGGCAATCCTGCCGTCCTCCGCATCCCTGTCCTGGAGGGCCACCTTCAATTGCCCGTCCTCTATGGAAGCCTCCTTGATACACGGATCCGCCTGCAACAAACGCAGCGCGGCTTGAATGTCGCCTGCAATGCGAACGCGGTACGCCCTGCCATGAATTGTCTCGCTTCGCACTCCCTGAACGCTGCCACTGTAGATCAACGTGCCTTTTTCGATGATCGCCACCCGGTTGCACAGCGTTTGCAGCTCGCTAAGTATGTGCGAGGAAATGAGAATGGTTTTGCCCAGCTTTTGAAGCTCCTGCAGGATTGCCATGACCTCGATGCGCGCCCTCGGGTCCAGGCCGCTGGCGGGTTCGTCCAACAGCAGCAGCTTCGGGTCATGCACCAGCACGCGCGCCAACCCGAGTCTCTGCTGCATGCCGCGACTCAGCGCCCCGATGTAGGCGCCCCGCTTTTCGCTCAATCCCACAAGTTCCAGCACATCTTTGACCGTCTGCTCGCGCTTGCCGGCCGGAATGCGGTAACACGCCGCAAAGAAGTCCAGATACTCGGTAACCTCCATGTCCTTGTACACGCCAAAAAAGTCGGGCATGTAGCCGATAACATGCCGAACCTTCTCCCCCTCCTTCATCACGTCTTCGCCGAAAACCCTTGCCTCGCCGCCACTCGGCTCCAGAAACGTGGCCAGGATGCGAAGGGTGGTTGTCTTGCCCGCGCCGTTTGAACCGATGAAACCGAACAGGTCCCCCTGGTTCACCACGAGATCGAGACCGCTCAACGCCGCGATCGGCCCGTAGGCACGAGACAGTTTGACCGTTTGAACAGCCGGCAAAGGGGGAATGGAGGCTTGCGTCATAAACTTCCGTCAGACTGGGTTTCAAGGGGGAGAACCATGCGCCAAACTGTCACTTGCCTGCCCCGATTGGGCTTGAAATCAATGATCTTGCTCGCAGGCGGCGCCACCGGCGCGGAAATGAAAACAACAACCGCACCCGGATCATGCAGCACCGGTGAAATGTCCAGGTTGCTTTCGATTCTTTGATAATCTGACAAATCCGCATCACCCCCGAAGGAAAGCAGCTCCACAATGAACATCCAGTCGTTGAGCCGCTCGCTGCCAGTGGACCTGCCAAAAGCCATCTGCCGGTTCCGGATCGCGGTGCGAATTCTCTCCTCAGTGCTTTCCTTCGCGGCGTCGAGCGCGATTCCCGAGTCCCTTCTCAGCTCAAAGGTGCGCTTCTCGGATTTTGCAACTTCACCTGCGTTCAGGATGGAATTCGACACCACGCACACAACGGATATGTGTGCTCCTGCACGATTTTCGCAAAACAGCTTGAGATTCTCCGCCGTTCCGCTGGCTCGCAAAGTGAATGGCGCCTGTCCTTCCGCAAACCAGTCGCTGACGAAAAGCTGGCTCGACCACACCGGCACATCCGCCTGCGCCCGGTAACTCTCACCCTGGCGTGACACCAGAATTCGCTGCTCGCTGCCACCGCGATACATTCCGCCATGCTCGCCCCGGAATGCAGCCTGACCTGGCGGGCCTTTGAACCTGTAAACACTGTTTGCAGGTGAATAGAGTGAGCCAAAGCTGCGCCCGCGCAAGCTGTTGCCCGATTCCCCGGAAAACACGTCCACAACATTCACCTGGTTCCATTCCACATCTCCCGCACGCAGCCGAAAACCCACGATGTAAATAATCCCGCAGAACACGGCCACGTGAATGGGGAACGTCACCCACGTAAGCATCGGCCGCTTCAATCGCCGAACCAGCAGATAATCCCCCGGCCCGATCACCGCAATATATCCCAGGAGCATCAGTAACAACGCGGCCATTGGCAGCTTGCGAACCTGGATGGTCTCCAACATCGCGCCGATCGCACTGTCGGAATTCCACATACTGTTGCGATTGAAGTCCGATGAGGAATAGCACTCGGCAGGCACCCCGGACAGCTTTGCCCAGAACACAGGAAGATGCTTCCAGGAGCGAACAGGCTCCCGCTCAGGACTGAACAACAACACCGTAACCTTCCCCAAACCCGCCCGGGACGAAACGATCAGTGGGGTGTCGCCTTCACGAACCAAAACCTCGCCACCGCGCACATTGCCCGTGATAACGCGCAGCTCGGACGCCGCAAAGGCGCCGTCCACCGCCAGGCTTTTGAACGGCTGCGTTTCCAGCTCGGAGATCACCGGCGGCGCTTTCTTTCGAGACGAAGGTTGCCGAATCTGAGAAGGAGAAGAGACACTCCGTCTCGCCGGCCAGGAACCTGTAATCCAGGCGTGCAGCGCCGAGTGGTCGGACACGCCGCGCACACCTTCCGGCCGAAACGGCACAAGGTTCCGCAGCCACGGCGAGACTTCAAGGTCCTGCGGCTGTTCAAACGCCAACAAAAGATGTCCGCCTTGAAAAAGCCACCGCTTGAGAGCCTCGGACTCGGCGGGCTTCAGATCCGCGATACGCTCGGAATTCAGGTAAATGGCGGTGAGCCCCTCCAGCACCAGCGGGTTGTCGGGAAAGAGCTGGGGCAAAATGCGCGCAGCCATTGGTTGAGCCTGGTTATCCTGATTCTTCGTCCGCTGTATCGTCGGCGTGCCCGTCGTCGTGCGGGATAAGGACCCAAGCACCGGCACATTCCTGGAGACACAATGGCGCGGGCGCACGTCACGATGTTCGGCAAGCACGTTCCGCCTCCGGTCCAGCAGCCGGACGTTCCAGGACACGTAACCGCCTTGTGCAGAGAAAACCGGGATGGTCACCCGCTTCAGCGTTCCCTTGGGCAGTTCAAGGCTCAACCGGATGACGTCTCCGCGCATCGTGGAAGAGACCTCTATCGTGCCGTCGAACGCCGGCCCGTCGTTCTTGATTTCACAGGTCACCGGCACCCATGACCTGTCCGCAATCACACCGTCGTAACCAAGAAAAACGTCGAACTGGAATGGCAAAGGCGCCGCGCGAACGTCGAAGCATGCAATGCCTGCGGCCAGGAGGAACACAAACCGCAACCCCCGCCACGCGAGAAGCGCCGCTCTTGCTGATCGCAATAAAGAGTTGTTGCTCGTGTGCAACTACTATCAGTAAAGCATTTACGCCTCAAGTCTCAGTATTTCTTAATGGGCGAACCACCTTCCCGCCTCCGCATCCTTGACCCCACCATCACCTCGCCTTAAGTTGAGCGTGTCAATGACCCGGGGAGCCCAGGGCGCGCCAAGTGCGCCAGGCTGAGAGTGCTCGAATGCGAGCAGACCCGTTGAACCTGATCCAGGTAATGCTGGCGAAGGGATGCCTTCCGCATTTTCCAGGATCTTTTGGCCATGAAACAATGAGCGATAAAACGAAGATTCAAACGCGCGCTGACGGAGCGGGAAATGCCCTCTCGAGGCGAATTTACGCGCAGGGAAAGATCCATTCCGGAGTTCGCGTGCCCATGCGCGAGATCGACTTAAGCAATACCATTCTACCAAATGGCGTCACCAGGCCCAACCCGCCCGTGCGAATCTATGATTGCTCCGGGCCGTGGGGTGATCCGGCCTTCACCGGCGATGTCCGCCAGGGCCTGCCCCCGCTCCGCAAAGACTGGATTATCGCCCGTGGCGGCGTGGATCAAGTCGAGTGCTCCTACCGACCCATCCCGAGCAAGAGTGACGCGCCACTCCCCGCTTCGCTCCGCCGCAAACCCCTTAGGGCGCGTCCAGGCTGCGAGGTCACACAGCTCGAATTCGCACGCAAGGGAATCATCACGCCGGAAATGGAATTTATTGCCGTGCGCGAAAACCTCGGACGCGAGACCGCCCGAAGCAACGGCAACGGAACGCGATCCACTCAGACCATGGCAGCCGGGGGAATCCCCGATTACATCTCGCCCGAGTACGTTCGGGACGAAGTGGCGCGCGGACGGGCCATCATTCCCGCAAACATTAATCACCCCGAAAGCGAGCCCATGATCATCGGCCGCAACTTCCTGGTGAAGATCAACGCGAATATCGGCAATAGCGCCGTGGCCTCCAGCATCGAGGAGGAGGTCGAAAAAATGCGCTGGGCCACCCGCTGGGGCGCGGACACGGTGATGGACCTTTCCACCGGACGCAACATCCACGAGACTCGCGAATGGATCATTCGCAACTCGCCCGTCCCGATTGGCACTGTCCCCATTTACCAGGCCCTCGAAAAGGTGGACGGCAAGGCGGAGGAACTGACCTGGGAGATCTACCGCGACACTCTCATCGAACAGTGCGAGCAGGGCGTGGATTACTTTACCGTTCACGCCGGCGTGCTACTCCGCTACATCCCCCTGACCGCGCGGCGTGTCACCGGCATCGTCTCACGCGGCGGGTCCGTCCTCGCCAAGTGGTGCCTCGCTCATCATCGCGAAAACTTCCTTTACGAGCACTTCCGGGAAATCTGCGAAATCATGCGTGCCTACGATGTGGCCTTCAGCCTTGGAGACGGCCTCCGCCCGGGCTCTATTGCCGATGCCAACGACGAGGCTCAATTCGCCGAACTTAAGACGCAGGGGGAACTGACGCGCATCGCGTGGGACATGGGCTGCCAGGTGATGAACGAGGGGCCAGGCCACATTCCGATGCACCTCATCAAGGAGAACATGGACCATCAACTCGAGTGGTGCGCTGAGGCCCCCTTCTACACCCTCGGTCCGCTTACCACGGATATTGCCCCGGGATATGATCACATCACCAGCGCCATCGGCGCCGCCATGATCGGCTGGTACGGCTGCGCAATGCTATGCTACGTAACCCCGAAAGAGCACCTCGGCCTGCCCGATCGCAAAGACGTGAAGGACGGCGTTATCGCTTACAAAATCGCCGCCCATGCAGCCGATCTCGCCAAAGGTCATCCTTCAGCCCGGTTCCGGGACGACGCACTCAGCAAAGCCAGGTTCGAGTTCCGTTGGGAGGATCAGTTCAACCTCGGGCTGGATCCGGACACTGCAAGATTGTTTCACGACGCCACTCTGCCGCAGGAGGGGGCAAAAACGGCCCATTTCTGTTCAATGTGCGGACCGCACTTCTGCGCGATGAAAATCACCGAGGACGTGCGCAAATACGCCGAAGAGAAGGGCTTGACCGGCCAGGAAGCTATCGAGCAGGGAATGCGCGATAAGGCAAAGGAGTTCGCCGAAACCGGGAAACAAATCTATCAGTGAATTCCAGGGGCGCCAATGACGCCGCAGCCCTCCGCAAGGCTGATGCTAATCAAACAGCGCTTCGCTTCGATTCGACCGGGCGCTCTGGAAGCATTCCCGAAGCTGAGCCGGGAGCACCCGGCCCAATGATAGCTCAGGAAGATGGTCCTCCGCGAAGAATCCGGATTCGGAGCATTCATTGGTTTTCCGGGCTGTGCCCCCGATGATTTCACAAAGGAAAAACATCTTGTAAATGTGATAGGGAAACGGTGGCAGGTGCCCCTGCTTCTCGCGATCCAGCACCGCGAGCAGGCGCACGGGCTTCACTTCATAGCCCGATTCCTCCCTGACTTCCCGCACAATCGAGCTGGACGGTGTCTCATTCACGTCGGCCCACCCGCCAGGCAGGCTCCAGCGGCCCCCATCGGCATCTTCCCGAACAAGGAGCACCCTGTCGTCCTTGAGAATAAAAGCCCGCACATCCACCTTGGGAGTCGCATAGCCGAATTCCTCCTTGCTCCATGCATGAAACTGCGCAGGGGGGATGTCCGAATCGCGGGCCAGCAGCATTGCGGCCAGTTCCCCCAGCCGCCCGTAGCGTTCCCGATCAAAATTGTCTGCGGCAAAATGGCTTCCCGTCTGGGCGATAGCAGCAAGCTCTCTGGCGATTCCGAGGACATCCATAACCTATTCAACAACCCCACAATGAGCCACGGCAAGAGCAATGTGATGTGGGATTCCTTCAGGAACCTCGCACGCCCCGCCCGTGCCATTCCGGGGAATACTACTGCGACAGCTTGACGGATCGAGCAGGACGCTGCACGTTTCTCCGCCATAAATCGGATCATTTTATGAACCAGAACCAAAGTGTATTTGCAGCTCCCCGGAAATTCAACAGCGGCAGCGGGCAGGAAGCTCTCTTCTACTCGCTCCCCGACCTGGAAAACCGCGGTGTTGGTCCCGTTTCAAAGCTGCCTGTCTCGATCCGGCTGGTGCTGGAATCTGTTCTGCGGAATTGCGATGGGAAACGGGTGAGCAAAAAAAATGTTGAAGCGCTGGCAAACTGGCAGTCCGCAGCCAAACGGACCGAGGAAATCCCATTCGTGGTCGCGCGCATCGTGTTGCAGGACTTTACGGGCGTTCCCCTGCTGGTGGATTTGGCCGCCATGCGCTCTGCCGTTGCCCGGCTCGGCAGAAATCCACGGCTCATTGAGCCGTTGGTTCCCGTTGATCTCGTCGTGGACCACTCCGTACAGGTGGACTTCTACGGCACGAGCCAGGCCCTGCAGCGCAACCTGGAAATCGAGTTCAAGCGCAACCGGGAGCGTTATCAGTTCCTGAAGTGGGGCATGCACGCCTTTAACACTTTCAAGGTCGTCCCCCCGGGCATCGGAATCGTTCATCAGGTCAACCTTGAATATCTGGCCAAAGGCGTCCTCTCCGCTGACATCCCGAACGGGCAGCTTTATTACCCGGACACTCTCGTCGGCACGGACTCCCACACCACAATGATCAACGGCCTCGGCATCGTGGGCTGGGGCGTGGGCGGCATCGAGGCCGAGGCCGGCATGCTCGGCCAGCCGGTTTATTTCCTGACTCCCGACGTCGTGGGCGTGCATTTGACCGGCGCACTGCGCGAGGGCGTCACGGCCACAGACCTCGCCCTTACGATTACCCAACTGCTGCGCAAGACAAAGGTCGTTGGCAAGTTTGTGGAGTTTTACGGCCCCGGGGCCGCAGCCCTGCCCGTCGTAGATCGCGCCACCATTGCAAACATGGCCCCCGAATACGGCGCCACTATGGGCTTCTTCCCCATAGACCAGGAATGCGTGAATTACCTGAAGGCCACCGGAAGGTCGGAGGAGCAGTGCTCGACCTACACGAACTACTACAAGGCGCAGGGACTCTTCGGCATGCCCGCCAAAGGCCAGATCCAATACTCCATGGAGCTCGACCTGGACCTTTCAACCGTCGTCCCAAGCATTGCCGGCCCCAAGAGGCCGCAGGACAGAATTGAACTGCCCGATCTCAAAAAGGAGTTTGTGTCAGCATTTTCACGCCCCCCGGCAGAAAGCGGGTTTGGCAAAAGCCCTTCGGATCTCGAGACATCATTCCCGCTGCCCGCGTTGGAGGGCGCGCAGACCGCAGGCGGTCAAATGCGGCACGGAAGCGTCTTAATCGCCTCGATCACAAGCTGCACCAATACCAGTAATCCTTCGGTGATGCTCGCAGCGGGTCTGCTCGCAAAGAAAGCCGTCGAGCGCGGGATGCAGGTGAGCCCGCTGGTGAAGACTTCCCTGGCTCCCGGCTCGCGCGTGGTCACCGATTACCTCGAAAAGTCCGGATTACAGCCGTACCTCGACAAACTCGGATTCAACACGGTCGGCTACGGCTGCATGACCTGCATCGGCAACTCGGGTCCCCTGCCCGCGCCGATCGACGAGGTTATCGGCAAACACGACATCGTCGCAGCCTCGGTGCTTTCAGGAAATCGCAACTTCGAAGCGCGCGTGCATCAGAGTATCAAGGCGAACTTCCTGATGTCTCCACCCCTTGTGGTCGCCTTCGCACTGGCAGGCACGGTCCATATCGACATGAGCAAGGACCCCATCGGCAAAGACCGGGAGGGACAGCCTGTTTACCTCCGCGACCTCTGGCCCACACTTCAGGAAATTCGCCACCTCCTCAGTTCCGCGCTCAATCCTGAAGTCTTTCGTTCCCTATACAAGGACTTTGCAGCGCAGAATCCAAAGTGGAACGAGATCCCCGCTTCCACAGGGGATGTCTATCAATGGGACGCATCAAGCACCTACATTCAGGAACCGCCTTTCTTCCAAAACTTCGACCTTCGCCCCTCGATCATCGGCGAAATTCGCGGGGCGCGGGCGCTGGGCATCTTCGGTGACAGCGTTACAACGGATCACATTTCACCCGCGGGCAGTATCAAGCCGGTTTCGCCCGCGGGCAAATACCTGGTCCAAAACGGCGTGTCGCCCGAGGAGTTCAACAGCTATGGCTCCCGCCGCGGCAATGATCGCGTCATGACACGCGGCACTTTTGCCAACGTGCGAATCAAAAACCTGATGGTGGCCGGCACCGAAGGAGGCGTGACCCGCTGCTTCGCCAATAGTGCTTCGGGCGAAGTAATGCCAATTTACGATGCTTCAGTGGCCTACAAAGCGCAGGGAACCTCGCTGGTGATCCTGGCCGGGCACGAGTATGGAACGGGCAGTTCGCGCGATTGGGCGGCCAAAGGAACAGCCCTGCTCGGAGCCAGGGCTGTCATTGCACAGAGCTTCGAGCGGATTCATCGTTCAAACCTGGTCGGTATGGGGGTGCTCCCCCTGCAATTCAAGGAAGGCGCCAACCCGGCAACCCTTAAGCTGAACGGTTCCGAAACCTTCGACGTGCTCGGATTGTCAGATCGCCTGGAGCCTCAGCAGGACCTGGCGCTGCGCATCACGAGGACGGACGGCTCCTCGCAGGAGGTGCCGGTCACCTGCCGCATAGACACGCCCATCGAGGTTGATTATTACCGGCACGGAGGCATTCTGGCCTACGTGCTTCGGCAACTGTTGCAGGCCTAATACTTGACTCCGCAACCGTACGGCTTGGTCTCGACAGGGTTCGGTTTTTCGCCTGCCTTGATCTTCTGCACGGCTTCGCGAACGTAGTTGCGAGCCTGGCGAGGATCACCTTGCGCGGACGCCTTATCGTCAATCGCGCCCTGGTAGGCGATCAGCCCCTGCGGATCAATCACGAACATGTGGGGTGTGGTCCGCATGCCGTATGCCTTGCCGATCTGCCCCGAGTTGTCATCAATCCATGCGGCTGCCTTTGTTTGGGAAGCCTCCTGCTTCGCTTTTTCGGGCGTGCGGTAAGAGGGATTGCTCCTGGACGTGGAGTTCACCACCAGCCATACAACACCCTGCTTTGCCAACTCGGCCTGCAGCTCCGGCATAGCTCCCGATTTGTAGTGGTTTTTCACGTAAGGACAATCCATGTTCATGGCCTCGAGCACCACAATCTTCCCTTTATAATCTGCAAGCTTGTGTGTCTTGCCGTGGATATCCACCCCCGTGAAATCGGGAGCGGGCTTCCCGGATTGAACAGCAGCGAAGGCGTTTACGGCCAATCCAACAACTGCCAGCGATGCGAGTATCTTCATCATAACTTTCCTTTCTACTATTTGTTTGTTGCGCTTATACAGAAGCACGACTTCCGGCTTTCCGCAACTGGTCACAGGTTTCCACCAGGAGGGTTGCGCTTGGAAGAGCCGGGGAGACTGGTAGGATACCCGGGAAATTACCAATGAAAAACACGATTGGAATCACCAGGAGAAGTTTCGCGCAGGCATGCGGGCTGGCTGTCGGCGGCCTCGCACTGGGCTGCGCAGGAAGAGTCCCCAGCGACAACAAAAAGGGCCGGCCGCCGCTGGCTGTGTTCAGCAAAATCTATCAGGAATTAAAGCTCGATTTCAATGCCTCCGCAAAGGCCACCGCCGATGCGGGGTTGGACGGCGTGGATTGCGCCGTCCGGCCCGGTGGTGAAGTCGCGCCCGAAAAGGTCGCGGAGCAACTGCCCCAATACCATGAAACCCTTAACAGACATAATCTTGGAATCCTGGCGGTAACGACTGCGATCACGAATGTCTCCTCTCCCAATGCGCGCGTGATACTGGAAACAGCCCGGCGGCTCGGCGCTCGCCATTACCGGCTCGGTTTCTGGCGTGTGAAGCGCAGTGAAGACGCAACGGCACTCAAGACCAAGGTGAAAGCGGACCTGCGCGAACTGGCCGCGTTGAACAAAGAACTCGGGATGTGCGGTGTGATTGAGAACCATTCCATGCGCCACGGCGACGCTGCCTACCTCGGTGGCGACCTTGAAGAACTGCGGGAACTTGTCGAGGACCTGAACCCGGAGCAAATCGGCGTGGCATTTGATCTCGGGCACGCGATGATTGTGGCCCCGCAAAGCTGGAAAGTTTCTTTCGAAAAACTCAAGCCCCACATACAGCTGGTGTATCTCAAGGATGTGAATGCCCAGGGTAAATTTGTCCCTTTCGGCTCCGGTTCATTCGAGGAAAGCGGCTTCTTCAAAATGCTACACGAGGCGGGCTACGCCAATCCCGCGTCCATCCACATCGAATACGATTGGGCGCAAGGAAAGCAAAAAACTCCCGAACTGCTGGCTGCCACACTGAAACAATGCAGAATAGCCGCGGAGCAATGGTTTCGAGTCCGCTGATCCGCATCTGTTTGGGGGACCGGATCACGCCTCCTCTGTGGCGCGGTTGGGCCGGATCAACAGGAGGCACAGACCCGCCAGGACCAGGCCGATAGCCGAAACCTGGAAAACCTTGGAAAGGTCCACGTTCGCGTCCCGTAACGCACCACCCGCGTAAATCATCGCGCCCCCCACAAAGGTGCTGAACAGGTTGAGAAAGCCGTAGCCGGTCGCCCTGTATTTCTTGCTGACGATCTGACAAAGAATCGGCATGGTGCTGGTGTCTGAAAAGCCGCGCCCGAGGCCATAAATGAGCATGCCAAGAATTGCCACGGTAAAAGCGTCTGTGCTGGCCATAAGGAACAGAAACGGGCCTCCCACGCAAAAGCCAATGCACGGCACATAAAGCCGCCCACGAGGATTCCTTGCGACCCAGCGATCGGACCACAAGCCCCCGATCACCACGCCGACAAACGAGGCGACCTGGATGTAGCCGGTCGCTGAAAGGCCCGCCTTGCCCTCCCCCAGTTTAAACTGCTCCCTCAAATACGTCGGCAACCATCCATTGATTCCCCAATTCGCGAG
>CAYNZC010000019.1:0-44604 GCA_964401575.1 uncultured Verrucomicrobiota bacterium | reverse complement strand
CTGACAAACTAAAGAGTGAACGGGCGCACGACAAGCCTCGCTATCGCGCACCTCCGCGGGGACCTCATCTCTGGCAGAAACGCCCCCACGTCGTCCCCGATTAAGTCCCCATCGTCTCCATTCCTGCCTCCCGATCAAAAACCCCTCAAACACAGTTGCCTTTGTTGGCAAAAAGGTCTAAGACTCACCCATGCTGAAGGCTGGCATCATTGGACTACCAAACGTCGGCAAATCCACCCTTTTCAATGCCGTCACTCGCAGCCACAAAGCCCCCGCCGAAAATTACCCGTTCTGCACGATCGAGCCAAACCTCGGGGTGGTAAGTGTCCCGGACTCCAGGCTGCCTAAACTGGCAGAACTGGCCAGGGTCCAGACTCAAATCCCGGCCGCCTTCGAGTTTGTTGATATCGCCGGCCTGGTCAAAGGCGCCTCGAAAGGCGAGGGCCTCGGCAACAAATTCCTCAGCCATATCCGCGAAGTGGATGCCCTCGTCCAGGTGGTTCGGTGCTTCGAAGACCCGGATATTGTCCACGTAAATGGCGACATCGACCCCGTCCGCGACATCGAAATCGTCAGCACCGAGCTAATCATCGCAGACCTCGAGGCCATTGCGCGGCGAAAGGAAAAAATTTCCCGTGATGTCAAACGCGGGGACAAGCATGCGCTGCTCGAGGCGCGCCTGCTGGATCGTTACGAGGCCCACCTTAACTCCGGCCGCCCGGCAAACACGTTCGCGGAACCCCTCGCCCCCGAGGAACGAGCCATCGTCCGCACGTTCTGGCTCCTCACAGACAAACCCACCGTCTTCGCGGCAAATGTGAAGGAGGAGGATCTCGCCGGCGTGGATAGCAACGCCGCCGTGGAGCGCGTCAGGGATTACGCCCGGAGGCATCACGCCTGCGACACGGTTGTGATCTGCGCAGCGCTTGAAAGCGCGCTGGCCGACCTGTCCCTCGAAGAAGCGCGGGATTACCTGGCCGAGGCCGGCATCAAAGAATCCGGCGCTTCAGCCCTGATCCGCAGCACCTACTCTCTGCTCGGACTGCGAACGTTCTTCACGTTCAACGAAAAAGAGGCCCGGGCGTGGACGATCAACGGGGGCGACACCGCCTCCCGCGCCGCAGGCAGAATCCATACGGACCTCGAGAAGGGATTCATCAAGGCCGAGACGATTCACTGCGATGACCTGCTGAGAGAAGGCAGCATCGGCCGCGCGCGAGAGAAGGGGCATTACAGGATCGAAGGTCGTGACTATGTTGTGAAGGATGGAGACGTGCTGCTCATCCGGTTTCAACACTGAGCCTCCGCCTCCTCAACCAGCGCGCGCAGGGTCTGCTTGAAATTCTCAATCCCCTCGTCAAAGGCCGCAGCCATCGTCAGCACAGACGTTTTGCGCACCCGCCGTTTGAATGACTTCAGATTCTGCTCCGCCTGCAACTCGTCCATTTTGTTGGCCACCACAATACGCGGCCTCTCCAGAAGCGTCGCGTCATAGCACTCCAGTTCCCTCAACAGGCTCCGGTAATCATCCCACGGCGCGCGCCCGTCCGTGCCCGCCATGTCCAGCAAAACCACAAGGACCTTGCAGCGCTGAATGTGACGCAGAAACGAATGCCCAAGTCCCACGTTCCGGTGCGCGCCCTCAATAAGTCCGGGCACGTCGCAAACCGTAATGCGCCGAAAATCCCTGTATTCCATAATCCCCACTTGCGGATGCAGTGTCGTAAACGGGTAGGGCGCAATTTTTGGCCGCGCGTGTGAAATGGCCGTTAACAATGTGGATTTGCCCGCGTTGGGATATCCCACCAACCCCACCTCGGCCAGCATGCGCAACTCAAGAAGATACTCCCCTTCCTCGCCCGCCTCGCCAGGTTGGGCAAAACGCGGCGTCTGTCGGGTTGCGGTGGCAAAATTCCGGTTCCCCAGCCCGCCACGACCGCCCTTGCAAAGCACAAACCGCTGCCCATGCTCCGTCAGGTCGGCCACAAGCTCCCCGTCCTCCCGCGCCGGCTTCGGATTCTCATCGAGCGCCTCTTCCTGAAGATTGTATTCAAAAGCGCGAACGGTCGCAGAACTCCGAATTACCGGACGCCCGGTGGATGGCGTCTTCATGACACGGGGCGACCCGGGCATCCTATCGCCCTCCGAATCTTCATCGTCGCTATCGGGCTCAACCGCCGGACGCTCATACGGCAGTTTCCAAACCAGCGTGCCGCACGGAACTTTCACAACCATGTCCTTCCCCGCATGCCCGTCCATGCCCTTCCCCAGCCCCCCCTGCCCCCCCTGGGCAATAAGTCTCGGCTGGTAATACTGCGCGATAAGATTGTTGTAGTCGTGGTCCGCCTCGAGAATGACATCCCCGCCGCGCCCGCCGTTTCCACCGCTCGGCCCCCCCTTGGGACGATACTTTTCGCGCGAAAAAGCCACAGCGCCCTTGCCGCCATGTCCCGCCCGCGCATAAACCTTGATCTCATCTATAAACATGAATATCCGGAAAAGAAAAAAGGCGAGGCACCCGCCTCGCCCGTGAAATTGTGATGTCCGGTCAGTTCGTCGGCGCGGCCTGGGCAACGATGTTCACCCGGTGGCCGTTGTCGTCAAAAGCGACCTTGCCGTCCACCAACGCGAACAATGTCCAATCCCGCCCTGTCCCAACATTCTTGCCCGCGACAAACTTCGTGCCGCGCTGCCGAACGAGGATGCTCCCGGCGGTAACCGTCTCGCCGCCATAACGCTTCACACCCAGCCGCTTGCTTACGCTGTCACGCCCGTTGCGAACGCTGCCTTGACCTTTCTTATGTGCCATAACGTCTAAAATTTATGCTTTGATCTCTTTAATCTTCACCACCGTCAGCTCCTGGCGGTGACCAATCGTCTTGTGATAACCCTTCCGGCGCTTCATCTTGAATGTGGTTTTCTTCTCGCCACGAATGTGGTCCACCACATCGGCGACAACAGCCGCGTCTTTAACCGTCGGCGCGCCCACTCGCACATTGCCGTCATTGTTGACCAGCAAAACGCGATCAAACGTAAAGGTCTTGCCAGCCTCGACCGGCAGCCGCTCTACCTGCAGTGTGTCGCCCGCGCTAACGCGATACTGTTTGCTTCCTGTTTCTAATACAGCGTACATAGATCATTCTCCGCCTAAAGGGATGGTGATAAAACCAAAAATGAAGCCCTCTGTCAATGCCCTATTGGCAAAAACAGGGTCCCTTTCGTGCCAGGACGGACTCCCCCGTCATGACTGAAGCAAATCTGCCCCGTTTCACCCCCCATTGCAAGCTAAAGGTTTCGCTAAAGGTTCCTCGCCTTAAACTTGGCTTCTGCTTTGGGCTCTTTAAGCCTCTCGACCCCAACAAGTCTTTCGTTTTCAGTTCCGGATCTGCTCGTGCCGCGACAATCGCATCAACAACCACCCAAGGAGCAGCGGCCATCCGAGAGAAACTCCGATTATTGTGAAGGTGCGAAAGTAGGCAATGGTCCCATAGTCTGTTGGACCAACCATTCTGAAAAGGAGCGGGAAAGCAGCCCATGAACTCAACTGGCAACAGGCGGACACGAGCAAGGCTGTGACCGTTCCCAGGACCGGGTGCCCTTGCATCCAGCGCGCAAAACGATTGAAGAAACCTTTTTCGCGACTACCCCGCCAGATCAGAAATCCAAGCACGGCAATCACCGCCAGGTAAGCCAAAGTCGAAACCGTTCCGATCGTAAAACTGTTCGCGCGGCTCGGATCCTCAAAAAACTTTCGCCCTGCCCATGTTATGAGCCCAACATCAAAACCTCGTCGGATCAATGCGTTTGCCCCTATCACAGCTGCCATGGACGCAAAAGAACTAAGCGCAAGAACAGCCTGGATGACCACGAATCCTCCGATAACCCACAGCCCGCGACTCAGCCAAACCCGCTCTGGATTCACTTTTCGGAATTCGTCGGCGAGCTCATCAGCCCCGCCCATCCGGCGTCGCGCAATCCAGAAGGCTTCCTCAGGTGCAAGCCCGGCCTTTTCCCATCGGCTCACGGAATCCCGAAGATGGGTCTCTAATTCTTCGATCTCTTCGTGGTTCAGAGCCATTGCTTCCTGAAGCTGCCTGCGCCACGAGGAAATGCCTTTGTCTAAGTCAAACCTGGCTGGGTTTTCCATAATTTTGTTAGTGTTGAATTCACTGTCACCCACTGCTGTTTCTCCGCCTGCAGTGCTTTCCTCCCGGCTTTACATATCCGGTAGTACTTCCTGCGCCGGCCCGCATCGCTCTCTTTCCACTCCGACTCCACAAGCCCCTCCCCCTCCATCCAATGCAGAACAGGATAAAGCATGCCCTCGGTCCAAAGGATCTTCCCTTCGGAAAGTTCACTCACGCGCTGGATGAGTGCGTAGCCGTAACTCTCGCCCGCAGAGAGAACCGAAAGCACGAGTGGCACCGTGCTGGCCGCGACAAGTTCCTTAGAAAGCACGGAAGGCATCTAGCATAGCAATGCTAGGTATGCAAGCCCTTTCTTTTCCCTTTCTTTTCCCTTTCTTCTATCTTTGCGCACCAACCCGCCTTCCGCATAGCGAATGACGTGTCAGGCCGCGAATACAACCGCGCCTTTCAAGGAGCGCTGAACATGTAGAAGCGCGCGGGAAAGTTTGTGGCTTCGTAATCGTTTATCGTGAAGGGGCTCACAGTAACCGTGCCGCTGGTCAGCGGCGTCCACGTCGTTGAAACGGGGGCGAGAGTCAGGTTGGTGGTGGTCCAAAGAGTATAGGTGGAACCGGCCTCGCCCACGGCTGTAAGGGAGACGTTGCCGTCGGACATTCTCGCGACACCATTTTCTGTAAACTCTGGTGGAGTGCCAGTGGACGGCCCTGTTGCCACATAGATCCTGCCGTCCTGGAGCAGGGTGTTGGTAAAGGTGTATTCAATCGGATAAACGATTTCCGTGAAGGCGCCCGAGTAATTCGCCGCGGCAAACAACTGAAAAGAATCACCCACCTGAAGCGCGCCGACACCGACGTTCGTCACGATCAGCGTACCGCCGTAAGCCATGGTGGCGATACCGGTCACCATATCGTTCGTCAGGGCCGCGCCATTGCGGCCGATCTCCATGACGGCAGTGCCCGCCAGGGTGAGGTTCTTGTTAAGCACGGTCATGCTGCCAATGGAGGTGCCTGGTGCGAGCGTGCCGCCCACCCGAATCGCGGTCGCCCCGCTCAGAGTGCCCCCTCCGGTCAACAGGGCATCCTTTTCAACGGTAACCGCGCCGGTGCCGGTGCTGCCGTTGAGGACCATGGCGCCGTTTGTCACCAGGGTGGTGCCGGTATAGGTGTTCATGTTGTTGATGATCCAAGTGCCACCCAGGACCGCAAGAGAGCTGGCACGACTCCCATTGCGGATCAGGCCATTAATGGTATTCGTGCCGATGCCGGCTAACTGCATCGTCTTTGCGCTGCTGCCGTTGGTGCACCAGATCTCGCCATTAAAGGTCAAACTCCCCCCCAGAACGGCAATCTTTGGGCTTCCACCACCGGAGTTCATGTTGAGTGAGCTGTTGACAATATTATGGCCGGCATCATTAACAATATTGCCTTGGAATGCCGCATCTCCGTAAGTGTCGAATCGGAACTCCGCCGGGAGGATGACGGGGCCGCTGCTGCCGTTCAAATGGAGTTCGGCAAAATTACCAAGCGCCGATTTGACGTTCAGGATTTTGGCGCCGCTGCCCAAAGCACTGGCATTGGTAATGACGAGACTACCACCGGTAACACTTACATTTCCTGTAAAAGAATTGCTGGTGTAGAGGTTCAAAGCGCCGGGCCCTGTTTTGACGAGGGCGCATGCACCTGAAATGCTGCCCGCACCGCTGAGGCTGTAGGCGGTGGCGGCGTTGCTGAAAGTTACAGACGCGGGTCTTACGGTGGCGCTCAGTAGAACAGCGGGATTGGCTAACAAGGTGTCATCAAACACCACCGCATCGCCAGGATTGCCGTCATAATAACTCGTCGCGGTGCCCAGGTTCAGTAATTTCCAGTTTAATGCGCTGCCATTCCAATATGCGCTCTCGCCGCCACTCCACACAACCGAATCCGCACCCGAAGAAACGACCAGGTCAATGGACCCGGCGCTGTACTGAATGCCTGCATTCATGCGCGGCGGCAACTGCCCCAAAACGAATCCACTGGAAATCATGGGGCCAGCATAGAAAAGGATCGGGTATGTCCCCGGTTGAACGGTTCCTGAGGTGATGACGTTCACCGTAATAGTCCCATGGCGCTCAAGAGCGCCACTCACATTAACGGGACTGCCGGGGGTAAAATGGATCGTTTGCTGATCGCTTTCGGCCGCACCAAGAGTCAGGTTGCCCGCAAGTGTCAGATAGCCCAGACCCGCATCTCCCGGACTCAGAGACCCTCCGTTCTGAACGGTTACGGGACCGTAAATCGTACCGTAGCCAGCCAATGTGCCAGTCTGTTTGACAAGGACAGGGCCTGAGCCTCCCAAAATCCCATTGATCCGCAGGGTTCCTGCGCTCACAGTTGTGGAACCGGAATATGCGCTGTAGCCAGCCAACGTCTGGGTGCCGCTAAGAAGTTCCACAGAGAGCTTGCGGGCGCCGCTATCTACCAGGGATCCAATAAAGGTGTAACCGCCACCGTTGATTCTCAGGAGCGCGTCGCTTGTCGGGCTGTTGTTGGCAACGGAAGGCCCTGTAACCGTAGTCGTGGGGCATTCCAGTCCCGCCACGGTCTGGTTATGCCCCGCCAGTTCGAGCACACCGCTGCTGTCGGAATCCCACTTCACCTTTGCCGCGACTGGCAAAGCATTATCGGTCCCCAGAATGAACCCACCCACGCCCTGCGACATTCGGGTTTCAGTTACCCACGTATTCCCTCCCGATGCGATGAGCCAGTTAGCGTCCCCGATGATCTGACACGGCGAGTTCAGGGCGATCTGCCCGTGAACAATCCCCAGGTTTCCAGGTGTCCCCCGCAGGCTAAAGGCACCGGTGTATTCAGGCCCGGTAATGGAATTGCTGATGGCCAGAGTCGTCCCGGTTTCACCGGAACTGGTAAAATAAAAAGCGTTGTTTCCAGCCGTCAGCGTCATCGGCCCCGTCAGCGTTACGTTGCCGCTATAACTCCCGATAGCCCCACGTCCAGTTGCAGCGTCCTTCTCGATCGCGTTTGTGATCGTGATTCCCTCGTAAAGTCGAAGCGCCGGCGCGGCAGTCGTTGAGGTGTTCTTCATGGTCAGCTTTCCTGTTCCAAGCGCAGACGAGTTATACAGGTGCAGCGTCGTTCCCGAGCCTCCAATTAACGTCGTCCCCCCGGTGTAGCTGTTCGCCCCGTGCAGCGTTAAGGATCCCCGCCCCGCCAGAGTCAGGGCGGCATCGCCTGAAATCACCCCGTTTGCAATCGCTCCGTAGCCGTTCGCGATCGTCCACGTTTGATCGGCCCCAAGCACGACTGGATTTCCAATGGTGATATTAACAGTTGCAAGCGCTGCATCCAGACCGCCAACCCCAAGCGTGAGGGCTCCCGATCCGGATATGTCGATGTCTGACGCAGCGCCGGACACGCTAATTCCAAACCAGTTCGTGTCTATTCCCAGCGTCAGGCCAGCGCCCAAAGCGCTCCCACTCCAGGTGGCAACATCGTTACCAGTAGGTGTGGCCGCTTCGGTCCAGCTTGCGGGGTCGTTCAAGTCGGACCCGGTATCCGCTTTGGTAAGAGCGGCCGCCTGTGCCGATCCCGCAACCAACAACAAACCGAGAGAAAATGACAGAGAGAATGAGGAAGAGCCGATGATGGATGGTTTTGAATTCATTGTTCAATCAAGTCTGTGGCCACGTTCTTGAAACCTAATCGATGATGCGATTTTGCAGCGAGCCCGCTTTGGTGTCCACAGTCATGCCATCCGCCATTTGGGGGATGCGTGCGCAGGACACCTAATATCAGATGATCAATGACCCGGCTGTTGCGCGTGAGCATTTTTGCCCGCGCCTTTTACCATGAGTGCCTTGAGGACTTTCAAATGGTCCTTGTAAACGTCCCGTGGGCCGCATCTCCTTTCTTTGCAGATAGAGGCAGCCATCCCGACAATTTCACCCATGGCTCCGGTAGTGCGCATGACACGAACTGCGCCGAGCGCCTCATGTGTGACGCTGATATCTCGTCCAGCCATGAATAGGTTGTCGATGTTCCGGCTATACAGACACCGATAAGGAGCCCAGTAGGGCCCTTTATACTCGTAATCGGGACCGGAAGTCCGCTTGGCGATGAACTCATTGCCTGCGTGCCCAGCCTGGTAAGTTGGGTGCGGCGTGTGCAGGTCCAACATCCATGTGCAAGGGAAACATGCATCCTCGAAAACACGGCCGGACTGAATGTCCGCTCTTTCGAGCACCACGTCCCCGAGCAACCGCCGGGACTCTCGCTTGCCTGCGATGACCGGCGCATAATCCAGTTTGTGGTTCGGATACAGCTTATCCACGTTTTTTAACGTGTCCCACGCGCCATACATTGCGCGGAAATTTAAGTCGCGTATCCATTCTGCGTCTGTGACCGGATCGCGATCAAAGCCGCTTTCCCAGAACCATCGCCCCAATTGTTTGAGCGGTTCTTTTATCTTTGCTCCTGTTTTGGGTTGCCGACCCGGGAATACCTTGTCTGAAAGATCGACTGCCCATGGACACCTGGGGAATGCTGATGGGCTTGGGGTCTCGATTATGGTGGCGTTCACCGCTTTCGCATCCTCACCAGGACGCGCCGGGAAAGCCTGAACTCTGCCGCTGTCCTTCACCTTCCAAAGATTGCTCAGCCCCATGTGCTGCTTCTCAGTCATCTCGTAGTCGGCCCCGGCAGCAAATCCCACCGACCCGTCACCGGTGCAATCCGCGAACAAGCGTCCTGTCAGTCTGACTCGCTCACCGGAGGTGGTGTTTTGAGCCACCACTGCCTTGATGCTACTGCCGGCTTTTTCGACCTCGTTGGCGCGGTAATTGAGGAATAAACGAATATTCTTTTCGCTGCGGACCAAGGCGAGCCGGCGCTCGTCTTCGACCACGTCCACCGTGGTTCCCGGAGCGTTCAGAGCACGACGCGCCGGTTCCAACTCGGTTACGATGTCGCCGATGCGTTCGTACGGAGGAAGGTTCACTTTGCCGGCAAGCCACACTCGTATCTCGGAACTGTTATTGCCGCCGAGCATAGGGCGGTCCTGCACAAGCGCCACGCTTAAACCGAGCCGGGCAGCGCTGACAGCAGCGCATGTCCCCGCAATTCCGCCGCCAACAACAACCAGATCATAGTCGCCGCCTTTAGCGGGTTCAACCGCCAGGCCCAATACACGTCTGCGAAACTCCGCCAGCGCCTTTGATTTGTTGGGTGGCTGAAACTTTGTATCACGACAAAACAGCACGGCGTCACAGCGCCCTTCAAATCCGGTGAGATCGTGAAGAACGACTTTTACACGCTTCTCCACATTCACAATCCCACCGTCCTGCCAATGCCACTCGGCGCCTTCCGTTCCGAACGTGGTGGACAGCGCTTTTCCGTTCAGCAGGACCTGAAACCTTCCAGGCGCACCCGGCGCGTTCCATGGGGCGACCCAGTCACGCGTCCGAACCCAGACCCGATAAGCACCTGCCACATCGAAAACTGCTTCGGTTGTGGCATCTGCCACCGGCTCCCCCAATCCATGCGCCAGAAGATAAGGAGATCCCATTTGGTCCATGAATTGCGAATCGGCTGCCCAGCCGCCATGCGCGGCGAACTGCTCCGCTTCAAGGAGCAGAACGGACTTGGAGGCGCCGAATGCGCTGGTGGATAAGAGAAGAGGCAGGAGGCATGCCAACATCCGGCCACGCTGGAGTGTGGAACAAAAGCACATAACTTGCTTTATTAGCTCAAAAAACGGGTTCTGGGACAAGGAAGGCCTTGGCCTTTGTGCGACGTCAGAATTGAGCATTGTAAGGTGTGTCGGCAGGAGCACTCCATCCATGGTTCTCGGGGGTGAGCCCAAAATCGCCACTGCGCATTCGGTCACCCCTGCGCGATTCGGCATGGCCGTCGGTGAAGAGCAAATTGCCCGTGCCTTCGTGGATGACGCTGTAATGTTCCTTCCTTGGAGAGCCGCTGGCGTAATGCCATCTGGAGTAAACGTTCGGAGCAGCCTTGTCTGGACGAAGGTAGGCGTACTCCCGTTTTTCGTGCAGTTCTTGAACAAATACAACCACTGCGGGGCGGTGCACCACGGATAGCTTCCGGTTAATCACCACGCCGTTGCCCAGGTAGCCGGTTTCGTTCGTGGTCACCATCGCGCCGGCAGGACTCTTTGCTGAAGGACAAGCCCAGACCTTGGTGTCCGCGCTTCCGACGTACGGAATGATCGCTCCGAGGTAATTGGAGCGGTTGACGGTGAAGTTGAATACATTGCCCTCGTGCTGAGGTGTGCGCTCACCATTGTCGTCCACATACATCTGCAGTCCCAGGCCAAGTTGCTTGAGGTTGTTTAGGCAGGAGGCCTTTTTCGATTTGGCCTTGGCCCTGGCCAGGGCTGGCAGCAGCATAGCCGCAAGGATGGCAATGATCGCAATGACCACCAGTAACTCGATCAATGTAAATCCGCGTGTTGAGGGCAATTGCTGGTTTTGATCGTCCCGATACATGCAGAACGAGAATGAGATCTTGCACCGAAGCCGTCCACGTTCCCAATATCCGCCATTTGGGGGATGGCGGATTCTCAGAAACGAAGCAGGCCTCGCTCCAACGCCACGGTCACGGCCCGCGTCCGGTCCGGCACACCCAGCTTGCAAAGGATTTGCGCCATGTGTGTCTCAACCCCAGCACTGCCCAGTCCCAGGTCTCCCGCTATTACTTTGTCTGTCTTGCCCTGAGCGATCTGTCTCAGAATTTCAGCCTCGGGCTCACTCAGCGAAACCAGGGAATTGCGCTCCGCCAATTTTTGCGCGAAATCGTCCGACACGAATCGTTTCCCCGCCGCAACCTGTCGGATAGCCTGCAATAACAGTCGCTTCTCGACACCCTTTGGCAGACAACCCAGAGCACCGGCCTCCAGAGCCTGGTGAATATCCTCCGCAGCCTCGTCAATTGAGACCAGCAGAATACGAGCCCCGGAATGCTCCTGAACGATGCGACGAGTCACTTCGACGCCTTGAATGTCGGAAAGCCTGGCGTTGATCAGTGTGATGTCGGGCCGCAGCGACTCAAATAACCTGAGCGCGTGCGCGCCGCTTTCGGCCACCCCGGCCACTATCAAGTCGTCTTCACGCGAAAGCGCCCGAACCAAAGACATACGGACCATCAAATGGTCATCGACTGCCAGAAGCCGGAGTCGTTCAGGTTTCTGCATTATCTGGTCCCCATTCTCATCACCATAGCCTTAAAGGGGCTGCCCGCCAAATAAGCTGCAAATCTATTCATGTTTTCGCGACAACCAGAATGGAGTCCTGCCGTTTGCCGGTCCATAAACCAGGCATCCGCCATTTGGGGGATGCACGCCTGCCCCATGGCCTTGCGCATCGCCCGAATGGGGGATGAGACGAACATCGACGAGCGCCTCCTATGAACCCATCCTCGTCAGGTGATTTGTGGACAGCGCGAATTTAAAAGCTTGAGCAAACCCTGTTTGGGCCTGCCCGGAAACCGTTTGCCGGTCGCTGTGTCTCTGCTCTTCTTGCTTTTGGTCTCGTCCACTTGCGTATCAACGGCGGGGCTCACTGGGGAGTATTTTGATAACAGCGACTTCACATCTCTGCAATTTGTCCGCATCGATCCAATGGTGGGCTTTAACTGGGATCTAGGGGCGCCTGCCAGTGGCATTGGTGCGGACAGTTTTTCGGTCCGTTGGTCCGGGCAGGTTGAGCCGCAGTATAGCGAAACCTATTCCTTCCATGTCACGGCGGACGATGGAGCGCGGCTTTGGGTGAATGATCGCCTGTTAGTGTGCCGCACGATCTATTCTTCGGCCGGCCTGGAGATGGCCGGGCGCATCCAACTCAAGGCGGGGCAGCGCTATAACCTTGTGCTGGAGTTTGTCGAAAACTCCGGCAGCGCGCAGATCAGCCTCGCCTGGTCCAGCGCCCGCCAACCCCTCCAGATCATCCCCGAAACCCGCCTGTTCCCGGCGCTGGGGTCTCCGGACGCCGGTTCGATCCTCGTCGAGCATTGGAACAGCCTGCCCGGCACAAATCTCTCATCCCTGGCTGAGTCGCCAAATTTTCCAGATCGCCCGGATGGCCGGGAATTCCTGACGAGTTTCGAATCGCTACAGCCGGGTTGGAATGATGCTTACGGAAGCCGTGCCAGCGGTTTTATCCTGGCCCCTTGCAGCGGCCCATATTCGTTTGCCGTATCCGGAGATGACACCGTGCAACTTTTTCTCAGCACGGATGACTCAGCCTCCAACAAGCAGCTCATTGCTTCGAACAGTGTCGCAACCGGCTTTCGGCAGTTCAGCCAATGGCCCGGCCAGGAATCAGCAGAAATCACTCTCGTGGGCTCTCGCAGATACTACGTCGAACTGCTGCACAAGGAGGGAACCGGCGACGACCACTTTTCCGTTGCCTGGAAGAAGCCGGGCGACACTGCTTACACCGTAATTCCCGCCAGCGCTTTGGCGCCGGCTGGGCTGGATCGGGTGGCTCCGGCGCAAACGGCGTTTCTGGACACTCTGGTTCCTGCTCACCCGCGGCTCCTGGCCTCGTCCCAGCGCTTTGAGTGGCTCAAGCAAACGCTGCAATCCCGCAACATTCCTCAACTCAACAGTTGGTGGGGCAGCGTCAGCAACTCCGCCTCCTCAGTCCTGCGCCAGCCTGTCAACCAATACACCGCAGGCGGCATTCTCGACCAGAGTCGCAGCGTGATGAGCCGAACCTATCTCTGCGCTCTTGCTTACCGGGTGACGGGCATCACAAATTTCGCCGAGCGCGTTTGGACGGAGATGGAACAGGTCGCCTCAACAAATTTTCCGGATTGGAACCCTGCCCACTTCCTGGATACGGCAGAAATGACCCACGCGTGCGCGATCGGCTACGACTGGTTGCACGACTATTGGACACCCGCCCGGCGCACGACCATTCGCGGAGCCATCATCAACAAGGGACTCACCCCAAGTGTCTCTCTTTACAGCAACAACTCAGGCTGGGTTGCTCCCGGCGCCAATAACTGGAACCTGGTCTGCAATGGCGGAATGATCATGGGAGCGCTCGCTGTTGGAACCGAGTCCGAATCGATGGCCGAGTACATTCTGTTCAGGGCTGTGCCCTCAGCCCGCGCTGTGATGCAGCGCTACACCACCGACAACGGAGGCTGGTACGAAGGGCCCATGTATTGGAACTACGCCACCGCCTACAATGTGCGCATGATGGCCTCGCTGGAATCGGCGCTGGGCAGTGATTTTGGTCTCAGCATGACGCCTGGCCTGGCTGAAACAGGACAGCAGTCGTTGTACCTGGTCGCGCCCGGAAGCAAGGTTGCGTTCAACTTCGCCGACGCAAGCGCCTATAACCTGCGCGGCCCCCAGCTCTTCTGGTTGTCGCGGCGATTCAATCGGCCCGAATTCAGTTGGTGGTCCCGCACGAACTCCGGTGTAGAGCCCCTGGACCTGCTTTGGTACGACGCCAGGGGCGAGGACCCGCTAGCCACCGGCTTGCAGCCCGACAACTATTTTCGCGGTCTTACGGGTACGACCCCCTATGCACCGGCAGAAATCCTCACCTTGCGGAGCGGGTGGCAAGACCCGACGGCCACGTTTGTCGGGTTGAAGGCTGGCGAGCTTGGAGCAAGCCACGGCCATCTCGACGGCGGCAGCTTCGTGATCGAAGCCCTGGGCAAGCGCTGGGCTCATGATTTCGGCGGAGATGATTATGGCCTTCCCGGGTATTTCTCCAAACCGCAGCGGTGGACATACTACCGCTTGCGGGCTGAGGGACACAACACGCTGGTGATAAATCCCGGCTCCAGCGCAGACCAGATCTCAGGTTCGGAGCTGCCGATTCTTTTCTACAGCAGTGAACCAAACGCGGAGCGCGCCGCCGTTGTGACCGATCTGACGCCTGCCTACGGGATCACAAAGGTCTGGAGAGGTATTCAACTCTTCAAGAATCGCCGCTGGACCCTGATCCAGGATGAGATCCAAGCCGCCTCCCCGGCTGAAGTCTGGTGGTTTATGCATTACAGAAGCTCCACGACAGCGGCCACGATCCACGACAACGGGACCTCTGTAACGCTGACTCAAGGAACTGAGCGGCTCTGGCTGAGCATCGTCTCAGGCGGAGGCGTGTTTGCCATCAGCAATGCCGTTCCGTTGCCCAACTCGCCAAACCCCTCCGACCAGGCCTCAAACGACACCTACCGGAAGCTGGCCATTCACCTGCCCGCTGTGACAAACACCACGCTCGCCGTGCTCATGGTGCCGCTTTCGCCCGGTCAATACCCGCCCACAGGCTCCTTATCTCTCGTCCCGTTGGAAAATTGGGCAATCAGCATGACCAACAACATGGTTGTGAACAGCACGATAAAATGGACCGGTGCAGCCAGCGGCATTTGGAACACCAATGCCGTGAACTGGCTCTCCGGCTCCGGCACCCCAACCTCTTACATCGACGGCGATTTCGTGCGATTCGACGACAGCTTGAGCGGCACTCCCCTCATCACTCTTGACCGGACGGTCAGCCCGGGAGGAGTTACTTTCAGCAATGCAACCAAAGCTTACAGTCTGAACGGGAGCGGCAGTATCGCCGGCCAGGTCGCAATGACGAAAGAAGGCACGAACCGCCTTTTTATCAACACCACCAATACGTTCAGCGGACCGGTAATAATCGGTGGCAGGGTTGTAATAAACAATCATGCAGCGCTCGGAAAAGGGCCCAAGGAAATCGGAATCAGGTCGCTCCTGGGAATGTACGCCGAACTTCACCTGGACGGCAGCGCAGGACCGGTCATACTGCCCTCAGACCTCAGCTTCTCCACCTACGGGGATTCGGCGTTTGCCGGCAACATTGTCAATGATGCCGGGCACAACGTAATCAATAGCTACTTCAATATGGTCTCAGGCGGGGGCCACACCAAATTCAGAGTGGTACAAGGCAGCCTGACGGTTAACGGAATTGTTAATTGCAGCAACGGCAGCAGCAACAAGCAACTCCAGTTGGATGGCACGGGAACAAACACCATCAACGGGGTCATTCAGGATGGGACCCGGAAGGCGCTGCTTGGAGTCTTTGGCGGCACATGGATCCTGACCGGCACGAATAACTATACCGGCGCAACCACGGTGGCGACCAATGGTACCCTCGTGGTCGAGGGCAGCCTGGCCAACACGCCGCTGACAGTGCAAAACGGCGGCGCCTTGCGTGGGCCCGGCAGGATCGAGGGAGCCGTAACCGTTCAGGCCGGCGCCAGGATCGAGCCGGCCACGTCCATTGACGCCCTGACCCTCGGCAATTCCCTCACGTTGCAGGGAACAACCATTATGAAGATTTCGCGCACTGCCTCAGGTCTGAGCAATGACCGGATCACCGGGGTAACGACCAACACGTACGGTGGCGCGCTCGTCATTATGAATGTTGGCACACACCCGCTTCAGGTCGGTGATTCCTTCCATCTTTTCAATGCGAGCAGGTATGCGGGCGGTTTCGCAAGCATCACTTACCCCAATGGCTATACATTCGAAAACAGCCTGGCCGTTGATGGTCGGATCCGGGTCACCGGAGTTCCACTCATAAGCCCGCCAGCCTTCGCGCAGGGGGGCATTACACTGTCGCCTGATGGCAAGGTTAGCATGACGGTTACGGGAGCGATCGGAACTCCTTATCGGCTTTGGGCAAGCACCAATGTAAACCTCAGGCCTGTGACAAACACCTGGGTGCTGCTCACCAACGGCAATCTGACCGTCAGCCCTTTCCAGATTCAGGATACTGCCGCCACCAACTTCTCCCAAAGGTTCTATCTCTTTAGCACACCTTGAGGGCTAAAGTGAACCCTCAAAGGCGGAACAACCCACGCTCCATCGCAATCGTCACGGCCCGGGTACGGTCGGGCGCGCCCAGCTTCCAAAGAATATGGGATAGATGAGTTTTGACGGTGGCATCTCCCATGCCAAGTTCTGCGGCGATAGCTTTATTCGTCTTGCCCTGAGACACGAGCTTGAGCACGTCCAATTCCCGATTGCTAAGTGACACCAGAACATTCCTCTCGGCAAGCTTCCGCCTGAATTCTGCAGGAAGGAATTGCCCCCCCGCAGCCACGGTCCGAATCGCTCGCAGAATCTCGCCCCTCTCACTGGCTTTGGGCAGGTATCCCATGGCTCCAGCCTCCATGCCACGGTGAACGTCCTCGGCCGTTTCATCTATCGAGACGATCAGCACACGGGCATCCGGCCGCGCCGCGATGATGCGCCGGGTGACTTCGACTCCATGGATATCGGGCAACCGTCCGTCCATTAATATCACGTCCGGTGTCATGGCCTGGTCCATTTTGAGGGCCTGAGCACCGGTGCTTGCTTCTCCAACGACTTCCATGTCCCGCTCCCTGGAGATAGCGCTCACAAGCCCCAAACGGACCATGAAGTGGTCATCTACCAGTAATACACGTATGCGGGGTGATTTCATGCGGGCAAAGGGTCGGGGGTGGAACGTTGATGCGACAATGTTAACTCCACAAGGCATCCTTCACCGGGCGCTCCGACGATGGATATAGCCGCTCCCAGCCGGGCGGCTCGTTCTTGCATGCCAAGCACTCCGAAGTGCGGCTCCGGTTCACGGGTCAAAGCACCGGCGGTAAATCCTCGACCATCATCGCGGATCCGAAGGCAGGTCGAGTCGGGGTCCAACCGGAGGGAAATGGAAATAGTTTTTGCTCCCGAATGCTTCAGCGCATTGGCCAACGCTTCCTGTGCCACACGCAAGAGTTGAAACTGCACCGCGGCGGATAGCTGTGGGTTTTCGCCTGCTATTTGCACTGTAATGGCTGGTCCGGAACGGCTTCGCGCGCTCTCCGCCAGTGCTTCCAGCGCTGCCGGCAAGCCTTGCAACTGCAAGACCTGTGAGCGCAGATCCCAAACGGAACGCCGGGCCTCAGCCTGCGTGTGCCGCAGCATCCGGCGGGCAAGCCGCACCGCGCCCGAAGCAAAGGCCGGGTCTTCCTGGATCGTCTCTTCCGCCCCATCCAGTTGGAGTGCGACTCCTGCAAGCTGTTGCTCCAGGTTGTCATGCAAGTCGCGAGCAATCCTGTTCCGCTCGGAACTTACGGCTTCTTCACGCAACTTCTGGCTAATGATTTCCATCTGGCGACTCACCTGCCGGCGCAGCAGCCAGACCCATCCGGACGTTACCATCAGAATCGCGATCGTGCCCCCCAGCGTGAGTCCCAGGCGCAGCGGCGTCCACCAGGAAGCCGCCCGCAGAACAGTAACGTCCTGTGGCGTACGCAGCCATATCGAGAAATCATTCACAATCGCACCACGTGCACCGACGCCCACCGGCTTGAACTCCATTTCGCATACGCCCGTCACTTCGATCTCCGATCCGGGATTCCATAGTTTCTGAACGCGCGCATCCGGGGACGGCAGAAAAACTTTAAAACGGTGCCCATCCGCTATCAAAAAGAGCGTGAGCGTTCGTTCAAACTCTCGCCACTCCATGTCGCTCAACTGGCCGGAAAGCCGCACCACGCCGCCCGCATAGTCCTTTGCCCCACCCTGCGAGCGCCGGGTAATCTCCGGTCGCAGGATGTTCTCTATCGACACAGGTTCAGGCGCCGGGACAGCTTTGGTCCCCACCCGGCGAGCGACCGCTCCGGTCAACGAGGCAATGCTGCGGGAAGTATCCACAAACCCCGCCACCTCAACGACATCGCCAACTGAAATATTCTCCGCCGAGGATTCAACCCGGACACCGGAAGTGCCTTCCTGAAGAAAGAAAAACTGTCCCGGTAACACAAAATTCACAATCCCCCGGGTAACTTTTCGATGGAATCGCTCCGGCTTTCGGGAAAACGCGAGCAACTCCCCCAGCGGCACTCGATCCGATTTAAAAGGATCTGCCGGAGGCGGTCTGAGAACGGTTAGCTCTTCAATGGAGGTCACCGTAAGCCGGATTCGCACAGCCTCGGAACGAAAATTCGCAATCGGACGGCAGAACCCGCGCACTCGGACCCGCGCATCCACAAGCGCCTTGCGATTAACCCCCTTTCTCTGCATGAATTCAAGCTCACACAGGTGGCCTTCCACCATCAAAGCCATACCGGTCTTCCCATCCCATAGAGTCTTGATGCCCCAGACCACTCCCTCAACTTCCACCAATTGTGAAACCTCACTGCCCGAAATAAGTTGCTCCATCGAAACCGATCGGGCGGGAGGCACCGGAGCGGAACCGACACGACGAAATCGCGTCGGAAGGATCACAGGCGAGTAACTGCCCGGACCGGTGACTCCCTCGATTTCGATCACCGCTCCCAGCGCATTCTCGGATTTCGGCAAATCCCCGCCCGCCCAGATGCCGCGCCGCTTCGCTGTGTTCAAGTCAACGCTAATTGCCTCTACCCCGTCATGAACCTTGAACCAGCCATCCCCGTAGTCGATGAAATTAACGGTCGCCCGCAAACGCACCGGCACAGCTTTCGCCGCCTCCTCCCCGGACAAACCACGGATCTCCGCAACGTGCGTGAGAGGGGGCGCTTCAGCGGGAACGGCGCCTGCACAAATCCCCATCGCGCACAGTGCAGTAGGCAAAATCTTCTTAAAGAATTTCATTGCACGGCCAAAGCATCCAACGCGGGCCTCCGAGTTGACGGATGCCTGACCCGAGAGCAGGCGTCCTGCTGTAAATCGAAGCCGAAAAGCGCACTGGCGCCACGTGCATATTCTCTTGAAAATCTGTTTTGATGTCACGTCATTCCGGTCTCTCTGGCTCAAAGCCTGATGCGGTCCTCATACCGTCAGATCTCCACCCCGCTGAGCCCGGGATTGTAGCGCAGCAAATCATTGCCGAGACTTTACAAAAATAGGCTATGAGCCCCGCCGAAGAATCAGCGGGGAATTAGCGTTGCTTTCGGCAAATCCCGCGAGCAAAGTTGGCTTGGCGCTGCGGTGGCGCCCGGAAACGACCATGGACCTTGAATGGATCGCTCAGAAACTGGATGCAGACAGTTGGAAATACCTTCCCAACCTGCGGAGCAGGCAGCCGCACACCTCAAGTTCATCCTATGAGCCATAACCAAAAAAGCGCCCCTGTGGCGGAGTGGAGATCTGCACCCCCACGACCCCCGTCATTAGGTCACGACCCTATAGTAATTCCTCCGGATTTTCTAATACTGATCAGCCTTGCGTGCCCGCATGACAGCACAAAAAGACAATAAACAGCGCCTCCTGCGACAAAACGCCGTGCTCAAACAGCAATTGCGCGAACTGACAACCCGGGTCGAGGCCCTCAACAAGGAGCTCGAAGACTTCTCTTACTCCGTCTCGCACGATTTGCGCGCGCCGCTCCGAAGCATCCGGGGTTTCAGCGAAATCCTTCTCGACCATTGCGCCGATAAACTCGACAGCACCGGCAAGGAATTCCTCGGACGCATCTGCCAGTCCAGCGCCCACATGGATCGCCTGATCGAGGATCTCGCGAAGTTCTCCCGCCTTTCAAAGATCGAACTGTCTCCCCAGGAGGTCGATCTGGGCAGGATAGCCGCCTCGATCACGGACGAACTGGCACGCACTGATCCCGATCGCAACGTGCTGGTGCGCATTCAGCCCGGCCTCGTCGCCCACGGCGATGAACGGCTCCTGCGCATCGTCATGGACCATCTTCTTCGCAACGCCTGGAAATTCACCGGGAAGCAGAAACACCCCGAGGTCGAAATCGGCCGGCAGGATGCGTTTTATGTGCGGGATAACGGGGCGGGTTTCGAAATGAAATACGCGGCAAGGTTGTTCAGGGTCTTCCAAAGGCTGCACTCGGCCTCGGAGTTTCCGGGCAATGGCATCGGCCTCGCCATCGTGCAGAGGATCATCAACCGGCATGGAGGAAAAGTCTGGGCGGAAGCTGAGCCCGGCAAAGGCGCCACATTCTTCTTCCAAGTGCCAAAAGAATCGACCCAATGAAAGAGCCGGAGTTGCACGAACCTCACGACCCCGTCGCTCAACAGCCGCAGCCAAATCAGGGAACGCTCAATGTGCTGCTCGTCGAGGACGTCGAGAACGATGCCGAACTCGTTCGCTACAACCTGCAAAAGGCAGGGCTCAACGTCCTCTGCGAGCGCGTGGATACCGAGGCGAGTCTCAACGCCGCACTGTCGGGCAGAAAATGGGACGTCGTGATCGCCGATTACCGCATGCCGCACTACGACGGCATCTCCGCACTGGGCCTTGTGCGCAGCAAAGGCCTGGATGTGCCCTTCATCATTGTGTCCGGTTACATCACCGACGATGCAGCAGTGGCCGCAATGAAAGCCGGCGCAAATGACTACGTGATGAAGGACAACCTGATGCGCCTGGGACCCGCAATCACCCGCGAGTTGCGCGAGGCCGGGGAACGCAGGGAACGCAGGCGAGGCGAGGAACGCCTCAAGATCGAACACGCCTTCCGCCGCGCCATCGAAAATTCCGTCCCCGCCGGCATCGCAACGGTGGATCTGGAAGGACGCCAGACGTACGTCAACCCCGCCTTCTGCAGAATGGTCGGCTGGAGTGACGACGAACTCCTCGGCGCCAAACCCCCATTTCTCTATTGGCCGCCGGAGGAGGTCGAGACCATTACGCAAACCCTGCGTCGCTTCCTCGAAGACTCGGCTTGCCCGGACGCGGCGGAACTGCGCTTCCGCCGCCGCAACGGAGAACGATTCCACGTGCTCCTCCAGCTCACGCCACTCAAAGACAGCCTCGGCAATGTCACCGGCTACGTCGGCGCAGTGTCCGATATCTCCGAGCGCAAAGAGGCAGAGATGCGGCTGGCAGCCGAACACGCCATCACACGCATCCTGGCCAACGCCCAAAACCTGGCCGAAGCAGCCCCCGCCATGCTCCGCGTACTGCTCGACTGCCTGGGGGTCGAGTTCGGCGCGCTCTGGGTCGTGGATCCCGGGCGCCAGGCCCTGCTGCCACAGGTCATGGATCTCCGCGATCCATCGCCAGGCCTCAAAAAATTCCTGCACGAAAGCCGCCGGCTGAGCTTCGCGCCCGGCAGCGGCCTGCCGGGCAGCGTCTGGCAAAGCCGCAAACCGGCCTGGCACGAGGACCTCTCTCAATCAAATAATTTCGAGCGGCGCGAGCTGGCGCTCCGCGCCGGGCTCCGAAGCATCGCGGCATTTCCAATCCAGAACGCGGGCCATTTCTTCGGACTGCTCGAATTCCTCAGCGCTCAGGCCATGGAGCAACGGCAGGCCACTCTGAACATGATGTCAGCCATCGGCAGCGAAATCGCCCAGTTCATCCGGAGACGCACCGCCGAGGAAGCACTGCGCCGCGCGCACGATGAACTCGAGCTGCGGGTGCGGCAACGCACCGACGAGCTCAACACCGCCAATGCCCGGCTCAAGAGCTCCATCGCCGAACGCAAACGCCTGGAACACGAGCTGCTCGATATCACCGAGAAGGAGCGCCGCCGCATCGGCCTCGATCTGCACGACGACCTCGGCCAGAAGCTCTCCGGCATTGCTCTCATGACGAAGGGCCTGCAGCGTCAGTTGGAAAAAATCGGGCTCGAACAGGCCGGGGATGCCGCCCGGATTCACGACCTCGTTCACGAGGCCATGAACCATGCAAGCGACCTCGCGCATGACCTCGCCACGATGGATCCGAAAGACAAGGACCTGCGCGTGGCGCTCGAAGAACTCGCGGCGCGCGCGCGCGAACTGTTCGGGATCACCTGCAGTTTCAAGACGAAAGGCGCCTTGCCTCTCCTGGAAGCCCCGGTCACCATGCAGCTCCACAAAATCGCCCAGGAAGCCCTCACAAACGCAATCAAACATGGCAAAGCCAGGCGCGTCTCGATCACAATCGAAAATCACCCCGCTGAGCTGGTTCTCACTGTCCACAATACCGGCCTGCCCTTCCCCGACCTCGAGGGCAGGCCCACAGGCATGGGCCTGCGTATTATGAACTACCGGGCCAGCCTCATCGGCGCCCGCCTGGAAATCACCGGAGCGGCCAAAGGCACCCGGGTGCGCTGCACCCTGCCTCTGGGTGAAAAGAGCACCCCGTGAACGAAACGCTTCATGCCGCCGCTGTCACTCACTGCCGCAAACCGCCGCCCGCGCCCATCCCGCTTCCTTTTTGATTGCGCCTGAACCCGCATCCTTCCTATCTAAAGAGATGAGTTTGGCTGACATCAGACGCGAGTACCGCGTCGGCGGAATCCGAAGATCGGATCTCAATCCGGATCCTTTGAAACAATTCGCCACGTGGTTCGAGCAGGCTTCCGGCGCCCGCACCAGCGGACGCGTTCAGAAGTTCCTCGTCGGCATGTACAAGGCTCTCATGAGCTTAGCGGGCGCGCCACCCCCGGATGTCAACGCCATGACGCTCTCCACAGTCGATGACAACGGCCAGCCCTTTTCACGCATCGTCCTTCTCAAAGGCGTGGATTCGCGCGGGTTCACTTTCTACACGAACTATCACAGCCGAAAAGGCCGCCAGCTCGAAAGCCAACCCCGGGCCGCCCTCGCTTTCTTCTGGGTGGATCTCGAACGGCAGGTCTGCGTCACCGGCAGGGTCACACGCCTGCCCGAGAAGGAATCCGACGCCTACTTCAACAGCCGTCCGCGCGGCAGCCGCATCGGCGCATGGGCCTCAGACCAGAGCGCCCCGGTCGAAAACAGGGCCGCGCTCGAAGCCGCCATGACCCGCCTGGAAAAAGAATATGCAAACCGCGAGGTTCCACGCCCTCCGCACTGGGGCGGCTACCTCCTCACGCCAGACCGTATCGAGTTTTGGCAGGGCAGGCCAAACCGGCTCCACGACCGGTTTGTCTATGAACTGCAGCCCGATGGCGCCTGGCACATCACCCGCCTCTCACCATAAGTCCGGAGAAAGGGCTAAACCTCTATCGGGCGCACTCTGAGTCCTTCCCGGATTCTGCTGCCGGGATAGATGATCACTTTCTCGTTCTTTTTCAGGCCGGACAGCACCTGGGTTTCGGCTCCGCTGGTCCTTCCTACCTGCACTTTTCGAAAGCGCGCCCGCCCGTTCTCAACCACGTAAGCAGCCCAATCCTCGCCCTGCCGAAACAGCGCCCCTGCGGGAACCTTCACCGCCTCGGCCTCCTCCCAAACAATGATCTTCGCTTCCACCCTGAAATTGTCTCCAAGATTGCCTCGTCCGGTGGGAGGCGTGACGATATCCACCACCACATTCACGCGCTGCTCCTCGACGCCAAGCGCCGAAACTTTGGTGAAACCCGCAGGCTCCACCAGCCGCACCTTGCCCTCGAGCAACTGCCCCCCGCCCCATTGCTCAAAATCAACCGCCATGCCGGGCTGAATAACGGCGCCGTCGCGCGACAGCACCTCGACAACCGCTTCAAGATCCCCCGGATTGCCGATCTCGAGCAGCGGCATCCCGGCGCTGACTGCCCTCGCGCTCTCCTCGAAAACCCTCAATACACGCCCGCTCTCCGGCGCCAGCACTTCGCGCGGCTTGCGATTCGCCATGCCCGCGCTCTCGAATTCCGCCAGCTCGGCTTCGGCCTGCCGCAGCTCCCCTTCAGCAGCGGCCAGATTGCGGTCCGCCGCCGTCTTGCGCAGTTGCGCGCCATCAAACTCCTGCGCGGAAACCGTCTGTTGATCGAATAACGCCTTGAACCGCTGCAACTCAGCCTCTCCGAACTCAAGCTCCGCGCGCGCTTTCGCCACCCGCGCCGCCGCCGCCTCCCTCCGCGCCTGCGCCGCCTTCAGGGTCCGCTCATCAAGCATGGTCGGAGACAGCGCATCAATCACAGCCACCACCGTTTCTCCCCTGGCCACCCGCCCCCCGGCCTTGAAGGGCGGCCTGCGCAATTGCCCGGCCACCGGCGCATAAACCACATACCGATCCCGAACCCGCGTCTTGCCCTCCTCGTTCACCGTCACCCTTAACGGACCAACGGCGACCGATGCGATTTCCACGGGAGCCGGCTTGGGCCACAAGCCGGCGACAATCAATCCCAAAAGAACAAGGACCGCCGCATAGGGGAGCCATCGGCGAGGCTTCCGCCGCGCAGAGGCGGGGGGCCTCTTCCCGGATGCCGCAGCCCCTTCCAGCCGCGTTTCGCTGGCGCTTTGCCGATCATCTGTTCTTGACGGGTGCATGTAAATGCCGCGCAAACATTATTCCGGCGCCTTGAGTACCGCCACTAGATTCAGATGCTTCAACTTCCGCAGCACAAACAGCGCGGAAAGGGTGGAGGCCACCGCCACCACAGCCACCGCAAAACTGTAGTTCGCCGCCGTCAGCACCAGCGGAAGCCGAACCGTCTCGGTGTTCACCGCTCTTAGAATCGTCGCGGCAAAGAACGTGCCGACCAGCAGACCCAGCGGAACCGCCACAATCGCCAGGGCCACCAGCTCGGTCACAAGCACCGCACCCACCTCGCGTTGCGAAAAGCCAATCACTCGAAGTGTGGCCAGCTCGCGCGCGCGCTCGGCAAGGGATATTCGCGCGTTGTTATACACAACACCGAATGCAACAACGGTGGCAAACAGGAGGTAGATTTTCTGTATCAGGCCAATGCTCGCTGCCGTGGTCGTGCGAAAGTTTTCCCGCAGCGATTCTTTCACCGCCACCCAGCTCACCGCAGGGATGCCCTTGAGCGCCCGCAGAAATTCCGCCCGCTTCGAGGCGTCCAGCCGGAAGTTGGCCCCGCTGATTCGATCTCCCTCCCCCAGCAGCCGGTTGAGGGATTCCAACTCCATGTAGGCGGCCATGCCCGCAAAATCCTCCGCAAGACCCGCCAGCCGAACGGACCGCACCGCCCGTTTGCCTTCGAGCGCCTCCACCAAAATGAAATCGCCAAGCCGGGCCCCAAGCACCTGCGCAAGTTTGGATGAAACCACCAGTCCGTCCTTCGGCAGCTTGATCCGGCGATACTCGTGGTCAATCACACGGTTGTGAAGACCTTCCGGAGGAATGCCTGTCAATCCAACCTGCCTCTGGCGCGGGCCAAAGCTCAGCCGCACAATGGCGCTGCGCGCCGGCTCCACCCGGATCACCCCGGGCAACTGCGCCAGCAGGTGCTCCGCACCCGGCCCCTCCGGCTCCACAAGCCCAATCCCCATGTCCTGCCTTTGAACAACGTCCCATTGAAAATCCAGCACCTCGGCAACGCCATCGCGAAACGCGTTCGGCACGATCAATATGCCGGTCGCCAGCGCCAGGCCCGCAACGGTGAAAAACGCCTGCCCCGGCTTGCGCTCGATATTGCGCATCGCTATCCGGAACGAGTGCCCAAACAGGTGCGCAATCCCCGTGCGCTCAATAAACGCCGGACGATAATCCGCAGGCGGTTCCGGACGCATCGCCTCCGCCGGCGGCAGCTTCGCCGCGCGCCGGACCGAGAAAAACACACCGGCGACCGCCGCAACCGCGCAGACCAGCAACGCCAGGGGCAGCGCCTGTTGGTCCAGTCGAAATACAAGCTCCGGAAAGCGGAAAAACCTGTGGTAAAGCCCCACAATGTTGTGCCCGAGAATCAGACCGCCAATCGCACCCAGCACAGTGCCCGCTGTCACGATCACAAGGGCAAACTTCAGGTAATGAACCACCACCTGCCGGTTGGTAAAGCCGAACGCTTTGAGAATCGCTATCTGCTCCCGCTGCAACGCCAGCAGCCGCGACAGCACCGCGTTGATCATAAACGCCGCCACGCTCAGAAATACAATCGGAAAACCTATCGACATCGTGTGTAGCACGCGGATTTCGTCCGAAACCCGGATATGCGACGGATGCTCTCCCCTGCCATAGGCGCCGTGCCCCCCGTATGGCTCCAGCATGCGGTCAAGTTCCGCAATCACGGTCTTTTCCGAGGCCCCCGGCGAAAGCGTCAGCGACACGTAGTTGAATCCGCCGTACAAGTCAAAAGCGGTCGCCAGTTCCTTGTAGGGCATCCAGAACACACCAAAAGTCCGGTTGTCCGGCAGCGCCACACCGGGCCGCGACTCGAAGATGAACTCGGGGGAAAGCACAATTCCGGCTACCCGGAATACCTGCCGCCTCCCGTTAAGCAACATGGCAATGCTATCCCCGGGACGCATGTCGTTTGCTTGCGCGAACGCCTCGCCCACAAGCACTTGTTTGCGACTGCCGGCTGCGGGCCATTCGCCGCTCCGCAGGAACAGGCGATTCAACTCGTGGAAACCCGCCTCGGGAATGGAACGCACAAAACCGCTCGCCGGCTCGTTTAATCCCGGGAGATCAATCGTCACCTGCACCGAGATGTCCGGTTGCACGGTCGCGACCCCGGGAATCAAACCCACCTGCCCGGCCACAGATTGCGGCGCGCGTTTCAGATGCGCAAAAACGTCCGCAAAGCGGTTCGCGTTGTAATACTCGCTCCGGGTGGCTTCGAGGGAATAGATCAGGCTCCGCGCCATGATCATCATTGCCAGCCCGCAGGCCATCACCAGCGCCACCGCAAGCGCCTGGCCCTTTAATCGGACCAAATCCCGCCACAGTTTTCGTCCGAGCATGGCACTCATCACCAGTTCAAAGTGGATGGCGCCGCGCGGCGCTCGTTTCGGTGAATGGAATGCACACGCCCGTCCGAGAAATGAATCACACGATCTGCCATGTCCGCCATGACAGCATTATGTGTGATGATGACCGTCAGCGTGCCCAACTTGCGGTTTGCCTCCTCGATCGCCTCCAGCACCACGACGCCGGTGCGGACATCCAAAGCGCCAGTCGGCTCGTCGCACAGCAACACTTCCGGCCGTTTCGCAATCGCCCGGGCGATCGCCACCCGTTGCTGCTCCCCCCCGGAAAGCTGCGCGGGAAAATGGTCCATGCGAGGCCCCAACCCGACCATTTCCAACGCTTCTTCAGGCAACATGGGATCCGGCGCGATTTCCGTAATCAACGCCACGTTTTCACGAGCCGTCAGGCTTGGAACAAGGTTGTAGAACTGAAAAACGAACCCGACTGTCTCCCGGCGGTACCGCGTCAACTCCGCCTCGGTCGCATGCGCCAGGTTGATGTCGTTAAACCACACCTCGCCCGAGGTTGGCGTATCCAGACCGCCCAGGTTGTTCAATAGTGTGGTCTTGCCGCCACCCGATGGCCCGAGCAGCACAATGAGCTCTCCTCGCGCCAGATCAAGGTCCACGCCCGCAAGCGCATGCACCTGCGCTTCGCCGGATCCATAAACCTTGGTCAATCCACGGACGTGAAAAACGCCCCTGCTTTCGTGGGTTGTAGGGGTCGGGATCACATCGGCAGGCAAGGCAGTTCCAGGGCGGCGCGCCCGGAGCTAGAAAGCCCGGCGCGGAGCCTCAAAGGTTGGCCGTGGCGGCGCGTTGTTACGCGGGCGTTCGGGAATCGATGGCGGGGTGTAATACTTGTTCCACTGGTTCAGCACCTGCTGGTTCTGGTCCATGGGCGCCCGGGGAGTCAATACCGGGTTAATGTTGCCAAATTGAGGTCCAAGAATGCTCTCACGAGCCCCCCCGGGCGCTTCCATCCCGGGCACTGCACTGTTCGGACGCAAAGGGTCCAATGCAACGTTCCCAAGCGGACTTGAGGCAAAATCCGGCGAGCGCACCGGCGGGGCCGGGTTCATGAGGTTTCGGTAATCATCCACGTACGAGTTCTCCTCCCGCCTTGCCTTCAGATCTTCCGGAACGCTCAACAGTCCCGACAAACTCGATTCGCCCATCGAACCAACCTCGCCTCTCGAAAGAAATACCGGACGGCGCTCCTGTAGCATATTCCTCAGATTCTCCTCCGTGCGCGCCACATCCGCCGGCGTTTCTTCTTTTTGTCCCCACATCTTCTCAAGGTCCCGCACGTTGGAATCTTCCACCATGCTCCTCGTTCCAAATCCCTGACGGCTCAGATCACGAAACAGTTGTTCGTCACCGGAAAGCGCGGGATCCTTGAGGAAGCCTCCATCTTTGAGCAACTTGCGCAGTTCTAACGACGCCTCGTGCTCGGCAAAATCATCGGGATCCATCAACATCCAGTTCCGCTTCGCAGCCGACTCCTCTGCTGCCGCGCGCGACGGAGTCGCATGCCGGACAATTGGAGGCGCGGTCCTCACAGGGATTGGCGTTGCATCCTGCCCTGAAGAGAGTCCTTTGAGCGCGCGCGTGATGCGTTCCTCGAGCAGCAACAGCCTGTTCACCCTCCCTTTTTGCATGACGACGGCATTGGGGGAGACTTGTGAGGAAACAGCGCTGTTCGTCTGCTCGGCGGCCGACGCAAACGACCCTGCCACCAGCAAGCCCGACGCAACGCAGAAAACCTTGTTCAGGTATGGAGACCAGAAACTCATCAGAGTCCTTAACAATACCGTAAATCCCCGCCATCGGCAAGGGACGCACAACCCAAATAACAACCCTTACAGCACCGCCGCCATCCCCATTCGGGAACGGCTACCGCATATGCTTCGATAAAAAGGCGTAGCTGGCCTGCGTATAATCGAACGGCGAGCCCTGACCATTGTCCTGTTCGTATATATACCACTCGATCCCAGCCTCATCGCCCGCCTTGAAAATCTCCGTCCAGTTCAGATCTCCCTGTCCCAGGGGAACCAGTTGCTGCTTCTTGCCATCCCGAGCCTTGATCACATCCTTCGCATGCACCATAGGACAACGGCCCTTGTACTTGCGGATATACGCCGCAGGATCCACCCCACCCGTATATGCCCACGCCAGGTCCAGCTCCGCGCACAGATTCCCGGGCCGGGTGGCTTCCATCAGGATATCCAGTTTGTAGCGAGGATCGCCCGGGAACTTTTCGAACTCCCATGCGTGATTGTGATAGGAAAGTCGAATGCCGTCCCCGCGAAGCTTCGCCCCAAGCGTGTCCAGCCGTTGTGCGCCCTTAAGCCAATCCTGCAGCGTGGCCTTGCAATCATTCATCATCCCGCCGGGAGCAATGTCCTTTATCCCCACCGTCCTCCAGAACTTCAACTGCTCGGCATAGTTCTGCTCAAACGGCTCCATGGCATGGTGCGCGGTAATCGCTTTCAAACCGGCTTTGTCCAGTTCGGCCCGGATTTGCTCCGCCGGCAAGGTCGGCATCCCGCTCCACTGAACGTACTCCCATCCCATTTCACGCACTTTCTTCAATGTGCCAGCCAAATCCTTCTTTGCCGGCTCGCGCATGGTGTAAAGCTGCAACGCCATCCCGCGCTTCCGGCCCCCGGCTGCGGCAATCGAAAGCAACGGATGTGCGGTGACTGCCAAGGCGCCAAGAATGCCAAGGACCTCACGTCTCGAGTAAAGAGCGGTTTGCGATTTCATATAAGTTTCTCCGAACCGATTGTCGCCGACAGTTTTCAAACGTCAAGGTGCGATTGGGACCGGAAATGGCCTTTTTGCCCGCACGAATTCACGCGTGTCTCGAGGAAACCAAGCCGCCCTACCTGCCCGTCCACACCGGCGCCAGCCAGGCTACAGGCCGGTCGGGCCTGGCTCCTGGCGCATCACCACCCCCGGCATTCCACACCCGGACGAAAAAGTACGTGTTCGTCGAATCGTTGATCACCGTTCGATGATGCACAGCGCTGGCCGGCTCGAATTCCTGCGTGCTCAACACCGCGCCGCCATTGCCCACAATGTCCAGTTTCGTAATCCGATCCTCAGGCTTGTCGAGGTCCGGGTCGCTCGCTGAAATGTCAAACTCGAAGCTGTCCGCAGCCCTGAGCGTGGAACCCATGATCGCCCCATTTACAGTGTAGCGGCACTGGATGTTCCCTTCGAGCGAGGCATAGGTTCGCCGGTTCTTCATGGCCTCCAGCAAAGCGGTCCTGGTCTTCGCAGTGGCAAGCACAAAGGTCCTCGATGTGTGATGCAAAATGCCCCAGAAACCGTGATTGTCGTTCCCGCATACGGGCGACACTTTCCAACCCTTGTCCAACGCGTTCACAAATGCCTGGTAGTGCAGTTTGTTGTTGGAGTTGATGACCTCCAGCAGCGTGATCACGTCCGCAACCTCCGGATCACAAAATGCCCAGTCGTTGTATCCCTGCGCCCCCGGATGGTTGAACGATGCGACAACAGGCCCTTCGCCGTTGGGTCCAGCCGCCTTGAGCCACTTGTAAAGGTAAGGCAGGTCCACCCCGGGAAGCATGGCGTTCAGGTAGTCCCGGCTGTTGATAACGTTGATGTGTCCCGTGCCGTTCGGACCATTGTTCTCGGAATGCTCGAAGCCCCTGATCGCAACAAATCCGCCGTCCGTCGCCTCCAACGCCTCTTTCCCGGCACCCAGCCAGGCCGCGTTCGTGGCGCTCACCGGCTGGAACGCAGCCTCTTGCGAGTGATCCGCCACAATGTAGAAATCATGGGCGTTTGTTCTCGCAATCGCAAAGTGCGCGGCGGAAGATCCCTGGTGCTTCTGCCAGTCCGGCCGCAACTGCTTCTTGCCCCGCTTTGCCTTGGACGCGCCCGGAGGCGCTTTCAGGTAATGATCACCGTGGGACCACGTGTTCGACGTGTGGGAGTGGGTGTTGCCGGCGTAGATCCTGTAAACAGGCTCGTTCGCTCCCGCACCGGCGGCGCAAACAAGAACCACACTCGCAAAAGACACAAGACGACAAACGGGAAGACAGCGCGTCTGCATGGATGGCCAGCATACCGCCCGGCGTGACACACGCAATGTCAATCACACGAACAGCCAGAAAGTCAGCTTGATCTCTCTTGCGTGCTGCCCTTCCCGGGGCTAATTGGCGGTCTTGGGGTTGGCCGGAGGCTCAGAAGCCGGCTTGCCGTTACCCGTTCCCAGCCCCTTGAAAATGCGGAACGGGTAAAATGGGATCTGCATCAGCCTTGGAATGACGTTGATCGGTTCGAGTTGAGGATCGCCAAGGGTCCCGCCAACCTTGTACTCGAAAATCTTGCTGACCGGCCACAGTACCGTGCTCACCAGCGGACCCACAACCCACATGTCCTTCAGAAGCTCCGCCTCCACCTTCGCATTGAGTTGGTAATCAAGCGCAAGGTCCACGTCTCCGCGGTACTGCAATCGCATGGTTGTGGTCCGGATGTCCAGATCGGATGTCCTGAAAACGCCATTGGTGACAATGTAAGTGCACACGCCCTCGCTCGCACGGCTGCTGCCCAAACCCGGCATGATGCCGTCCAGCACCGGCGAGAGAACGCCGAACAAGGGAATATCCCACAACAACCCATCATGAAACTTAAGCTGACCGTAGCCTTGCACGCTCCGCCAATCGTCCGAATTGGCCCGGGTGACGGTCACCGTGCCGTCCAGCCGACCTTCGCTCTTGTTTGTGGCCGACGAAAGGTCTGCCGCAATCTCCTGGAGCAACACGTTGGTGCCGGCTATCGAGAAGACAAACTCCGTCCCGGGAATCTCACTTACATCAATCACCGCATAACCCCGCGCCTTGCCCGAGTAGAAATCGGCATCCAGGTTTTCGAGCGAAAGCTGGGACTCCTTCCAATGGACGTGGCCCGAAATCCTCGAAATGTTGAACTTCCACCAGTGAAAAGGCCCCCCGTCCACATCAAAGTGAAGGTCCGCACCCTGCTCGCCTTTCATCGGGACAACTCCGTAGGCGCGGGCTTGCGGCGGCCGGTCAAATACGTAGGCCTCCATAGTGCGCCCGACCTTCGGGCCGATGGCTCGCGCAATCACAAGCGGCGCCATGTTCCCATACGCATTGGTGATGTACACCTGCCTGGCATTGAAGTCGGCCACAATCGCGTCGGCGGCTGCTTTTTCCTCGCCACGCTCGACTCTCGGATGAAGGACTGTCAGGACTTTGTTCGAGTACAACACCTGGGCCTCGACGCGGCTGGCCGACTGCCCGCGAAAGCTCAGGTTTGTTCCCACCGCATGCGCCCTGGCGCAGAGAAGATCATAACGATGGAAACGGCCCCAAACCTCCGCGTGGATCTCCGGGGGACTGCTGAGCTCCAGCAGATCCAACCCGCGCGTCTCGTTGGTCTTCAGCAAAGGCCGGATGATTCCCGGATCAATGGTGCTGTGCAGCTTCCAGTAGTAATCGCGCGTCCGGTCATTGGCCACATGCTCGGCCACAAGACGCCCTTCCGGCCGGTTCAACACCAGGTCGGGCAGGCGCCACGTCATGTTCGAGTAGATGAAGTGACTCGAGCCGCTGAGCGCCTCCAACCCCTTGTAGCCAGCGCCATTTGTCCCCTCAAATCTTCCTGAGAGTGACAGCGTTGGCAGCACCTCCCCGCGCCAATCCGGCGCCTTGTTCGTCCACGAAGGAAGCGTTGCCGCGGCTGTGGCCGAAACCTCTGGCGGCGTGCTCCATGAGAACTGGCCAAGCCATCGCCGCCCTCCTTCGGTCATGACATCCGACGCTTTGTGTACATCAAAATTCAGCCACGCATTCGCGGAAACCCGGCGGGAATTCACGTCCAGCTTCGCGTCCCCTTCCAGCCTCCCGCCATACAACTCGGCCTTCAAACCACGCAACTCAAAATTCGGCCCGTGCCACGCGCCTGCCAACTCGGCGCGGTGCACCTGGATTTTCGGGGATCGCACATCCCCGGCCTCGCACTCGGCATCAATCGCAAAACCAACAAGATTCGTCCACCACCCCCATTCGGGCGGCGCAAGCCCGGGCGCCAGGCTCGTGCTCGCAAGCGAACCTTTCAAACGCGCACTCGCCGCTGTGCCCCATTTTGTTTCAAGCTTCGCGCACGCCAGCTCGCCCCAGGCCCGCACGGGCACCGGGTTTGTCACCGCGTGCAGCCATGCAACATCCGACGAAAAATTCGCCAGGGAACCCCAACGGGTGGACGCTTTGGCCGCCGAAAGCTTCAGCCTGGCACTGATAATGTTTGTGATGGTTTCGGGTTGGACGAGGTCCAGGGCCAGCCGGAAGTGCTCCGCCGATCCCCAGCGCGTATTGCCGGCACGCGCGTTCAACCGAATCGAAGCGACCACATCCGAACTCTGCGGCGATGGATAAATGTGCGCCTTGATATCTCCCTGCTCAAAGTCCCCCCAGGGGGTTTGCGCCGCGGCAACTTTCGTTTCGATGCGCGCCTTGAAACTGCGCGGATCACGGGCGTCGCCCTGAACATTCACCACAAGCTCCGGGTGATCCTTCAGAACAATGCCCTCGAGGGCATCCGCTACCGCCCGGATGCGTTTGGCGGCTCGGTCGGCAGAGGCGGTATCCCGATCCGGCTTCAGAAAAGCCCAATCTTTCGCAGCCGATGCATGCTCCAGCCTGGCCGATAGCCGGAAGCGGGAATCCAGCAGGCTTCCGTTCAACTGGTCCAACACCCACTCATCTCTGGCAAGCAGCCGCAGTTCCGCCTGGATATTGCTCACCACCAACTCCCGGCCCGGACGCACATCATCCATCACGGGCAGCCGAAACACACCCCCACGAATCACAAACCCGTCCACCTGAGGATGCCCCGTCAACAACTCACGCCACGCCAATGACACCCTGGCCTCTCGCGCCGACATCTTTGGCGCCGACTCCGCAGTTGAGCGGCCAAACTGCACGTTTTCCGCAACGATACCTTCGTAGAACCTGAGGCGCAGACGCGTGTATCGAAGTTCGACACCCTGTTGTTTCAGAACCCGCGCCAGGGGCCTGTTCAGGAACTCGGGCAACCCCACCTGGTTGAGGTAAATGAAGCAGCCCAGCAGCGCGAGCAAAACCAGCCAGATCAAAATCCTGAACCGACGGAAATAAATGCGCAGGACCCGCCAGAACCCGCGTTTCTTGCGCTTGGGCTTGACACTCACTTCAACTCCTCTTCTGCGGCGGCGCAAGGTGCGCCATAATGTCTCTGCACAGAATCCATGGGTACTCCCCAATCCATGTATGCCCGTTCAAAACAACCATCACGAAAGCCCCGTTCGACACTGTCGAGTTTCCGAATGTGGCCGCCACGGTTTTGCCATCCGCCAGCTCCAAAACCACCTGCGGGCTCTTGTCGGTAATGCCAAACTTTCCCGCCTCCCCGGCGCCAAAACCCGACCAGCGATCCACCGAGGCCTGCACAATGGCGCGCACGGTCTCTTCAATGGCAATGTCGTTAATGACGCCCTGCGTGCCCGGTGGCAGCGCCCAATCGTTTTCGCCCTCCCGAATCATCCTCCGGGCCTGCCCTTCATTCCGGAACACCACCGCCTTCACATCCTTTAACGGAAAATCCCAGAGCCGCCGGTGCCGCAAACGCCACGGCGCATCGGGAAGCGCCCGGGCCTGCGCAGCCGGGATGGCATAGACAGAATCCTCGTCGGCCCGGCGCACAAAAACTCTGCCCTCTTGCTCCAGGCCAAACTGAAGCTCAATCGCGTTGGTCGCAACGCTGTTCGTGGGAAAGGAAATGAGACAGCGCCGCCGGGGCGCATCCAGACCATACGGGGGCAGATCCGGCGGAGTGACGACGTCTTTCACAAACTGTTCTATGCCCAGCGCGGACAGCGCCACGATGAATTCCTTCACAAGATCCGGATCGCCGGGAAAGTTCGACGGTGCGATTTGCCATGCGCCGTTGGTCTGCTGTATCACCTCAAACGGCTCTTTGCCATCCATCGCGATCGAGACAACCGGTTCGGTGACCGACAGCACAAAGGGATCGCGAAAATCCGCCACCGGACGCTGCCAGTCGGAGACGAACTCGCTTTGCACGTTCACCACCGTCCGCCAATCGCTCTTCCGGGCATACACAAGATTCGAGGTGGAACTGCCAAACTGCAGGTGTGCCACGACATTGGTGCCGGAGGCCAGACACAGGTCCAACCGCGCGGGCTCCAGCGCAAAGGATTCGAGATCCCCCCCCGGCTCATCCGTCACGAACTCCTGGATTCTGAGGCTGTGTATCTTTTCAAGGGCGTCATGTATCCGGTTCTGATCCGCGCGGGCGCGGATGGGTGAGACAAGCCTCCACGTTCCCTCCGGCACGCGCTGCAGCGACAGGACCTTGCCCGCATTGGTCACGTTGATCCGGTCAAACTCCAAACGGTTAAGGTTGAGAAGGGAGCGGTCACGCCAGTCGTTCACACCGCTCGGAATAAGCTTCAGAAAATCTGCAGGGAGCACGTAGGCTCCTTCCGTCCCCACGACTTGCACAAAGAACTGGTCGCCGGGCGCCGTCATCGCCCCCGCCCGAAGATGAAGTCCGCCTTGCGCCCACTCCAGAATCACCGAAGCCTGCGGATCGTGAAAACCATACTCCCGGTCCGCTGTGGGCCGCGCACGCATCTCCGCCGCGGTGATAAACGCGGACGGAACAACGTTCTCAAGCCCGGACAGAAACTGATCAATGCTCAGGTTCTGCGCCGGCCACTCCAGTGGTTTGGTAAGGGCCCATCCTCCATTCGTGCGGACGGCCCTGATCTCCAGCCCCTTGCCGGGCCGGACCTGCACCGCCTGAATTTTTGAAGCAGTAATGGCCGGAAACGCCCCCGGCGGTGGCGCTGCGGAACGGCCGGCCTCGTGCCAATGCACCAGGCAGACCACGCCAAACAGCACAGCCGCCAGTCCGAGCCAGATTAACGTTGCGCGAAAACTCATTCCCGGCTTCCGATCATGTGTTGCGCCGCCAATACACCAGCGCGCCAATAAGCAGCACAGCCCCTGGCAAGCCCCCCAGCAACAGCCACCGCGCATTGCGCGCCTGGGCGGACGTCATCACGATCCTGTATTCCGAAACCGGCCGCGGCCCCACCCCTTCCAATAGCTGGGTCCGCTCCAGCAGCCAGTTCACCAGCGCCGCCGCAAAATCCCGGTTCCCCAGGAAATCAAGCTGGTTGTTGGCCAGCAGGTAGGAATCCCCAATCACCACGGTCCGAGCCGCACCACGCTCGCTGATAACCCCTTTGAGCGCCGTCCTCTCGGAAGCCACCATCACGCTGTAACGTCGGGCGTCCGCAGCATTCAGGCCCATCCGCGCACCTGCCCCGGTAAACGCCACCTCCTGCACTCGCGGAGCGTCCGCCGCGAGCTTGTCGTCGTGGATCCTTGAAACCGGCCTCGGCCGTATCATGTAAAGGCCCGAACCCAGAATGGGGTTCACCAATTCGTGGCGGCTGAAGGCGCTGATAATCACGTCAGACCCGGAACTGGTGTGATCCGGATCAATAATGGATTCCGGCCCGATAAGAATGCCGGATCGCGCCAGCAGCTTTTCCAGCCCGGTGGGTTTTCCGGCAGTCTCGGCGTTCATCATCACGAGAAGCCGTTTTCCTTGATCAATGTAGTTCTGAAGCTTGTTCAGCTCGGGTTCCGTCAACGCAGCCCGCGGCCCCGCAATGATCAGCAGGTTGCAATCAGCCGGGATATCATTTGTTCCAAGAATGGAAACGGGGTGCGGCTCAACGTAATTCTGCAACAGCAAGCCGGAAAATTTTACATAACCCGTGAGGGAATCCGCATCGTCAATCCTGTGCTCGCCGTGGCCCTGGAGAAAGCAGGCTTTGAGCGGCTTGGGCTGGGTCACATGCAGGAGCGCCGCCGTGAACATCGTTTCTCCAAGAAAAGCCGTCGGTTTGCGGCGATACTCCCGGTCGGTTTCCCCGGGCACCTGCTCCAATGTGTACTGGGCAAGGGCATGCCCATCAACCACCCTCGAACGTCCGTCACAGTCAAATATCACCAGGTTCTTGTCCGCAGGCGGAGCCAGCTTGTAGTCCGACCGAACGCTCTGCGCAGCCCCGGCATCCCTCAAATAGTCCACTACCCGCACGGTGACCTTCGGGTTGGCCAGCTTGTATTCGTTGAGCAGCTCAGCCACGGTGCTGTACAATGGCTCGTTCTTGTCGTAATAGATCACCACCTTTACGTCGTTGGTCAGCGATCTGAGAATGCTCAAAGTGCGCGGCGATAGCTCGTGCCGGGTGAGGCTGCTCAGGTGCACGCGGGCAAAGTACTCGCGGCTCAGGTAATTCGCCATCACCAGCACGGCAAACACAATCACGACAATCAGCGCCACGTTGAAGCCGATCCCCCACTTCCGATAGGGCGTAAAACTGGGTTTTTCGTTCGGGTCCATGTTATTTCCAGCGCCGGCTCTCCATCACTCGCAACGTGAGGAACAGAAAAAACAAGGTCAGGCTCACGTAAAGCACCACCGGACGGGTATCAATCACCCCGCGAGCAAAATCGTGCATCTGCTCGAAGAAAGCCAGGGACGCCAGCACTCGCCCCTGCCAGTCTGCTGTGACCGGAATCCGGTCAGCAAGCACGCCGACCAAAAAAAGGCTCGCGCCCGCCACAAGGCTGATCATCGCGGCTGTCACCTGGTTTCTCGACATCGCCGAGGCGCAGCAACCCAGGGATAAAAACAGGGCGCCCACAAGCGCCACACCGATAAAAGCCCCCGCAACCCCGCCCACATCGATGGGCGCGGCGCCGCTGGTGTAGTTCCGCACCAGCAGCAGGCAGCCAAGCAGCGGAATCCACAGAAGCAGCCAAAAAAGGTTTGCCGCCGTGAATTTCGCAAGCACCACCTGCAGGTCGCTCACCGGCGCCGTCATCAGGGTTTCAAATGTCCCCGAGGATTTCTCGTGGGCAAACAGCCGCATCGTGATCACCGGCGCCGCCAGCAAAACGATCAGCCAGAAAAACGGCGTGATGTAGAACAACTCGGTCACAGGCATGGGCGTCGGCTCCTGCTGAAGCTTTTCAATCAGCACCACAAAGCTAAAGCCCATCAAAAACAAAGCCGCGGCGATAATCACATAGCCTGTCGTGGACAGAAAATAGGCGGCCATCTCCCGCCGTATCAGGGTCAGGTATGCTTGCATGCGCTAATCCTCCTCCGGTCGGGTCACCTGCACGTAAATGTCCTCCAGCGAGTAGCGGCTCCGGGTCAACTCCCGCAGCGCCCAGCCACGCTGGCGTGTGATTTCAAAAACACGCCCCCTCAGGTCCACCCCGTCGTGCGGCGTCAGCGCGCACCGGAAGTAGTTCCCCGACACCGGCGAAATGTCGAACTGCTCCACCTCGGGCATTTGTGACCAGCAATTCCAAAGATCCTCCTGCGGCGCGCAAATCTCAGCAACCACCTGGCTGTCGTTCGCCACGGAGTTGCGCAGGTTTTCCGGCGTGTCCGCCGCGAGAATCCTGCCCTCGTACATGATCAGCATCCGGTTGCAGGTCATTTCAGCCTCCGGAAGGATGTGCGTGGAAATCAGCACCGTGTGCGTCTCGGCCAGTGACTTGATAAGCTGCCGCACCGCCCGGATCTGGTTGGGATCCAACCCGATGGTCGGCTCGTCAAGAATGATCAACTCGGGCTCATGCACCAACGCGTCAGCCAGCCCCACCCGCTGCCGATACCCCTTCGACAGGTGCCCGATCAGCCGGCGGGACACATCGGTCAGCGAGCATTGCTCCATCACAGTATCGACACGCTGGCGGGTCTCGCGGCGCCCAAGCCCCTTCAGCCGCGCCCGGAACTTGAGATACTCCACCACTCGCAGGTCGTAGTGCAGGGGATTGTTCTCGGGCATGTAGCCAATCCGCCGCCGCACTTCGCGGGACTGGCTGAATACATCCAGCCCGGCCACCTTCACGGTGCCGGAGCTCGCGGGCAGGTAACACGAAAGAATGCGCATCGTCGTGCTCTTGCCGGCCCCATTGGGGCCCAGCAAGCCGACAACCTCACCTCGTTTCACCGTGAACGAGATGTTGGAAAGCGCCGTGTGCCCAGCGTAACGCTTGGTCAAGCCGGCTACTTCTATCATTGAATCCTCTGACATGGGTTCCGCCGCGCAATGATCCTAGGAAATGCAGCCCCAGGGAGCCAATTAAAAATCTCGCGGCACGCTCCGTAAATAAATAGACGTCCGAAAATGCACGCGATTCAAAAATCGCGCCAGCCCCACTCACCTTTCCACCGGTTCGGACAGAGGCGAGAATCGAAAACAACAACTCCCGCCATTCCGGCAGAGCCTCTCGTCCGGAGGCGCCGAACACGAACACCCAAACTCCCGCGCAAATCCCGGAAACTCCACCCCGCAAATCACACCCCCAATCCTTTCGGCGATGTGCCCGCGCCCGGATCGCAGGATCAAATCATGCCATGGACAGCGCGACAACCCCAATCGCAGCCCACCCCCGTCACGCTCGACGGAAAACTGGTAACGGTCCAGCACAAGCTTCGCCACCAGCGCCCGCTCCAAACCCGGAATGCCGAGCGAGACCCCAAGCTGCTGCTGCAACAGGCGCGCCTGGATCTTTGGCATCACTTTCCACACGGCTTCATCCAGCGCAAGCGCCTCCTCAAACCCATGCCGCTCCTCCGCAAGCACAAACCATAAACCGTCCACGCGGGTGTAGCTCCGGTACAGGTATTCCTCGATCTGCTCATGCGTCAGCCCGCTGGAATGTGTCATGCCACCTTTATATGTGCTGCCGGCGCATCCGTAAAGTGTTCCGTCACAATTCCCAAAACCGCGCGAGGCACACAACCGCCGCTCACCGCCTCTTGAACACAATCAGGTCGGATTCCACAGTCGTCCCCTGCGAATTCATGGCTCTGCCCGACACTTTCGCATCCAGTTCCGTGAGGTCCCCCTCCGTTGACGTCACCACTCTCCTCGTATCCACAATATCGAGGTGTGTATCCCAGTATGCATCCCACCATTTCATCAGGCGCGGATGGCTGTCCTCGTTCCGCAACCAGGAAAAGTGATCCTCCACAAACACAACGTAGTCGGGCTTGTTCCTCTCGATCTCCGCAATCATTTCCTCCTGCATTTTCGCCGCAAACGGCTGACGCTCCATCAACGGATACATGTAGATATACCCCGTGGCAGCCCGCCGGCCCGAAAGGAAGTAAATCTGCGGCTCGGAGCCGATCACAGCCACCCTGGCTCCCGGGGCAGTGTTTTGACGGAGGTATTCCGCCGCCTTTCTCGCTTCAGTGAACAAGGTGGTGTTGTAGGTCTCCCGCGCGGCTCCCTCAGGTGAGTTGAACCATGCCGAACCGTTCCCAATAACCGCGAGCGGGATGCCAACAGTCAAGGCAATCAGCACCGGGATGGCCATGAATAGCTCGATGCTGCGATCGTTGCGCAGCAGCCACATGCTCCGGCTCACCGCCAACCCCGCCAGAATCCCGATCACCGGCAGCAGGGGAATGAAGTAATGCCCGCGAAAATACAGCCCCACAGCCACCGAGCCAACGGCGCAAAGCCCGAGCAGCAACACGAACGCGCGGTATGGATAGCCGAGCCGGTGGTCCGTCCACATGATCGCCAGCCCGGCCACCCCGAGCAGCCATAGTAGCGCGTTCGGACCCACAATCGCCCCAAAGACCAGCTTCAAGAGGGAAATGCCCTTCACCAGCGGCATCGCGCTCGCATACTCCCGCGCATAATCCACCGTCCAGAACCAGAACTGCGGAAACACTCCGGCCTTCCAAAACACAAGACACGTCAGCAGGTAGGGCAGCAAAAACGCTGCCCCATACACCCCCAACTGCGCCGCCACCACCCCAAACGGAAAGCGGGGCCCGCAATCCTCCGGCCGCAGGCTCAACACCTTGCGCCGGAATACCAGACGCCTCTCCCGATGCGCCATATACTGCGCGAATACCACCCAAATCCCTCCAAAAAGCCCAAAAAATACCCCATGCTGCTTCATCAGGAAGCTGATGCCCATCAATAACCCCGCCCACGCAAGCTGCCACCACGAAAACTCAACCCGCATCGAGGCCCCCGCCTCCAGCTTCGCATCTTTCCTCGCCTCCTTCGCGCTCCGCGCCTTCACGGCCGCCAGACGCCGGTCCGGCGGACGCGGCTGCAAGTTTCCAGCCGCCCGGGCTGGTGCGCCGGCGCGGCCAGTCAACAAGACAGCGCCGCTCCGGACTGCTGGCCCGGCGGAGTCAACGAGCGGACCAGCGCCGAAGTTCTCACCCTCAGTATTCAGCGCCCCCCGTTCCGTCTGCATTCCCCGCTCAATCCCCGCACTCTCCCCGTCCAAACTCCCCTTCGGGTCTCCAGCGGACGAACTCCGCGCCTCGCTGTCCGCTCCTGCGGTCTGCGCATCCTGCCGTAAGACACCCTTTTCCTTGCCCATCGCAATAAATGTTTTCCTGGGCTGTGTTCCCGTCGGCGCCTCTTTCACCCTTTGTGCCCCGCCCTGCTCCCTCACCGGCAGCATTCGGTGATCCGTTGCCCGAACAGGTTCCTCCTCCGACACAGGAGTTCCTGCCTCTGTTCTGTCTCTGGCTGTCATCGCCTCGCTCCGCCCGCGTGTCCATGTGAGAAACAACACTCCCGCCAATGCGGGCAGAACCAGGAAATGTGTCGCGTGCCCTGCCAACCCATAAACCGATGGGCTCAGCGAGAGCAGCCCAAAGCACACCGCCGCCACCAGCCCAACAGTCTGGTCCAGCAACCGGCGCCCAATCAAGAACACCAGAACGATTGAGGCCGCGTTCACCAGCATCACGCCGATGCGTATGCCGGAGGGGGTTGGACCAAACACCGCCATAATGGCCGCGTACGCCGCATACGTCCCCGGCAGTTTCATATTATAGACCTGCTTGTATGGAGGCTCGCCCTTAAGAATCATCTGTCCCGCGTAGGCATACTCACCCTCATCTCGCTCCAGCGGCATGTCCCGAAGATGAAATCGAACCGCAGCCACAAAAAGCACCACCAGGACCAACAGCCAAACCCTGCCCGGCTGCTTTAGAACTTTTTTCAGGATGGGAACCATACAGTTGTTCGACATGGACTATAGGACCATGACATCTCTTCGCAAGAATATAGCTATCATCAACGCTAAATGGATCGTGTAATCATTTCTGAATGCGTTCCGCGCTGGATTTCCGACCACAACCAAGGATATTTACACTGGCACGCAGCCTTTGAATGCCCTTCCTGCCAACAGTTTTCAAGAACTGCGGCCGCTTCCCATGGAACGCGGCGATCGCCAGCGTGCTCCTTGCATGCCTGGCAAGCGTGCTTCTATGGCAAAAATCTGCCTTCAAACCCAAAGGCGCATCCATTCCTCAGCTCGCTCTCCTGGCACAATATGGCAATAAAGACGCCGCTCGCGACCTCGAACGTCTCGGCCCCGGTGCGGTGCCCGACTTAATCAAAACCCTCCAGATGCAGGACAACTACCTGAGGATCCTGCTTTGGCAGCAGACCAATGCCCCTTTGGCTTTGCGAAGAGCCCTCGCAAAGAGAATCCCGCCCCCGAACGCAGTCATTTACCGCGAATCGGCGGCAACGGCATTGGGAAGGCTCGGGTCCAACGCCATCCCTGCCATCGAACCGTTGCTCCAGGCCCTGGCTGACAAGCAAGGTATCGTTTCCTCCTCCGCAGCAACAGCGCTCGCAAAAATCGGCCCCCAATCTGTGCCCGGACTCGCCGAGTCCCTCTCTCATGACGATCCCCGGGTGCGCATCGCGGCCATGAGCGCCCTGTCCAGGTTGCGCAGTGACGCCGCCCCGGCCGTTCCCGATTTGATGAAAGCGCTTCGGCACTCCGAGCCCCTGGTCCAGGACATGGCTGTGGAGGCGTTGAGTTGCGTCGGCCCGCCAGCCATCCCCGCTGTCGCACAGGCCATCCGTTCCGAGGACCCCTACACCCGCGACAGAGCGATCAAAGCACTGCGCCTCATGGGCATGCCCATCAAGCTGCCGGCCCTGCGCGCAGCCAATGCCGTCACGGTGAATGCCCTTGCATCTTTGCTGGATGATCCCGATCCCGATGCGCGATTCGGCGCGCTGCGCCTCTTGAACTTCCTCCCGTCAAAGGCAGGCGCCGCCGAACCACGGATTCACAGCCTCACAAATGATCCCGACCCCAAAGTCGCCGAACTCGCGCGAAGCATCGCCCGCCGGACCCGACCCCGTTGACCCGGGCCAATCCGCCCCCCCAAAACTTCGTGATTGCTGGCCTCTCCTCTTGTGAGTAATTAGAAGCATGCGTTGGCGCCTGGTGGCCATAGTGTCTGTGGGCCTGAACCTCGCCCTTCTCGCGGGGTTGCTGGCCGCGCGCAGGGCTTCCGCCCCAACCCCGGCGCCCGGCGGTGCCACTCAAGCCGCCGGCACAAATATCTATGCACGCACGGTCCCCATTTTCTCACCCGGAAAGTTCCTGTCCTGGGAGGAGATCGAGTCGCCGGATTACCGCAAGTTCATCGCAAACCTCCGCCTCATCAAATGCCCGGAGCAAACGATTCGCGATATTATCATCGCCGATGTGAACGCCATGTTCGCCCGGCGCCTGGCCATCGAACTGGTCAATTCCACACAGCAATGGTGGCGCACAGAGCCGGACCCCGAGATCGATGCCGAAGCAGCCGCTAAAGCACATGCCCTCGACGAGGAGCGTCGTCAGTTGCTCACCAGCCTTCTTGGACCAAACTGGGAAACCGGCGACCTGGCCAACCTTCCGCGCCCGTCCAAAGCCGGCGTGGTCCTGGATGGCCCCATCCTGGGCACTCTGCCCGCAGAAACCCGGCAGGCCATCCAGGAGGTCAACCTGCGCTCCGAAGAGCGTTTGGCCGCCTACATTGAACGAGTGCGGGCGGAGGGGCGGGAACCCGACGCTGTTGAACTGGCCAGGCTGCGTCAGCAAACACGGGAAGACCTCGCCCGCGTGCTCACACCACCTCAACTCGAGGAGTATCTCCTCCGCTATTCTCAAACCGCCAACGACCTTCGCCTCGGGCTCGGCGCGCTGAAGTTTTTTAACGCCACCCCCGATGAATTCCGCTCCGTGTTTAGATCCATCGACCAGATCCAGGAACGCCTCGCGCTCCTGGGCGAGGGCACCGATCCCAACACTGTGCAGGCACGTCAAAGCCTCGAAGCCCAACGGGAAAACGCCATCCGCATCGCCCTCGGAAATCGAAGATACGAGGAATACAGAAACCTCCAGGACCCGGACTATCGCGATGCCATGGCTCAGGCGCAGGAAGCCGGCACGCCCGAAGCCGTGCGTGGCATTTATAACATCATCCTTGCCGCCAAGGCTGAGGAAGCCAGGATCATTGCCAACACAAACCTCACCGCCGAACAGAGAAACATCCAATTAAAACAGCTCGAACTCGAGCAACTCCAGGCAAGCGCTGTTGCCAAAGGAGAGGAACTCCCTCCGGAGCCTCCTGCGCCCCCCGCACCGCCCCAAAAACGCACCTACACCATCCGCCCGGGGGATAATCTATCTGTCGTAGCAATGATCCACGGCGTGCCCATGAGCGCCATACGTGCCGCTAACCCGAATGTGGACCTTAACCGCATACGCCCGGGCGACGTCCTCACGATCCCCCGAACGAGTGTCCCCCCACCTCTCCCGCCATAACCTGACATGTGTTTTCCCACATCAGGCGCGGAGGGCGCAGGCCCCCTTGTCTCGGTTTCATCTCAGCAATCCCAACGATTGCGCCGGCTGCGCTGCCTGCCAAAACCACCTTTGTTGCGCGCGTTCCGCATGAGCGCCGTACCGCTGCCTGGCCCATTTTCGTTCATTTTCGTTCAT
>CAYNZC010000018.1:17457-45227 GCA_964401575.1 uncultured Verrucomicrobiota bacterium | reverse complement strand
AGACGAAACGGAGCGACCCACGCGGGGAGAGCAGTGAATTTCAGCCCAGCCCGACCCGATGCGCCGGGCGGTCGGGCTGCAACAACATCGGGCCTTCAGTCCTCGCCAGTAATGCGTGAGATGACAAGTTCGAATATCACTAATGGCGCCGACCGAACGCGCGGGAAAGAATACAGGAGTGCATGGGATGCGTGGCGGGCGGCCTTGTGCTACAGTTAAGAATGCAGAGAATCATCGTTGTCGCCGTGATCGCATGCGCCTGCTCCGGGTTTGCCGGGGAGAGCGTGACGAGGCTTTTTAACGGCGATGATCTCTCGGGCTGGGTGGCCGACATTCCGGCAGCGGACAAGAACCAGAGCATTCGCTCTCCATTCGTCGTGCGGAGCAACGTGCTTGTGAGTCTTGGGAGTCCTCCCGGGCATCTAATCACGGACAGGGAGTATTCGAATTACTGTTTGGATGTGGAGTATCGGTTTCCCGGAAAGCCCGGCAACTGCGGTGTGCTTGTGCACGCCTCCAGGCTGCGCGTGATGGGCAACATGTTTCCGCAATCCATCGAGGTGCAGATGCAGTCCGGGAATGCCGGTGATTTCTGGGCGATTTACGAGGACATCGAGGTGCCCGACATGGAGAAGCGGCGTGGTCCAAGGGAGAAATGGGGTGGCAGGGAAGGGCAAAACCGCCGCATCCAAAACCTGACCGATGGTTCAGAGAAGCCGCCGGGGGAGTGGAACCACATGCGCATCGAATGCGTGGGGCAGACGATCAAGGTCTGGGTGAATGGCGACCTGGTGAACGACGGTTTTAATGCGACCACGGATCGCGGGAAGATTGCGCTTCAGGCCGAGGGCGCCGAGGTGGAGTTTCGTCGTGTAGATCTTGTGCCGCTTGGGAAGTAAGAGGGGGCGCGGCCTGCCGTCGTTGAACGTGCGCACGACGGTATCCGGGAAGTCCAGCCTCTCATCAATCCGGTTGAGGATTCAGAAGAACGGGTTGTGCGCCTTTTCCTCTGCGACTGTCGTTAGAGGGCCGTGGCCGGGACAGATCAACGTATTGGCCGGCAACGTCAATATCTCTTCCCGCACCTTCTGCCGGGCAAGAGACCAGGAGACATTTCCCCGGCCCATGGACCCGGCGAAGATCGCATCACCAACGATTGCCACGGCGGGAGCGCCCCCTGGCCAGTTGTCTGCGATGAACGTAACCCCATCACTGGAATGGCCAGGCGTGTTGCGGTTGGAGATGCGCAACGGGCCGAGCTGCCACGGATCACCTGGCGCCGGGCTGCCGCCGGAATATACCTGCGCCGAGGGGCAACGCCGTTGCAAATCGTGGAGGCACGCAATGTGATCGTTGTGGGTGTGCGTGATGAAGATGTAACGGAGGTTGAGTTTATGGGTGGAGAGAAGCTCGAGAATCGGGGTGGCGGACCAGCCGGTGTCGAACACAGCGGCTTCCCGCGTTGAAGGATCCCAGGCCATGTAGCAATTGACCGCCATGCCGTTATCCGTGGTAATGCGCCGCAGCTCGCGCCAATGGGACAAATCCTGATGCGCGGGCAGCCAGCCGGCAGCGATCTTGTGGAGCTTGGCGCCATCGAGGCCGAGAGCGGCGGCTAGCGCTGTCAGGTTCGGATGGCCGCGGACCATGCCGGAACCTTCGAGCGCGGCGAGGTCTTCGTCTGTGATTCCTGCCGCCCGGGCCGCCGCGGCGGCGGAGAGCCCTGACATGGCCCTGGCTTTGCGCAGAATGTCGCCCAGATGGTCTTCCAAACTCATGTCCAAGAATAACCTTTATCCGGCAGATCGACAAACTGCTGGCCGTTGCAACGGAAGCGTGGGGATGCCGGGACGATGACAGGCTTGATTTGACCTTACTGTTGACGGAGAAGATCCGGAAATGACGATGCGGAAAGAGCTGACAATATCCTGCGCCGCGTTAAGATTTTGAAGGAAGCGCTGTTCGCGGCAGATTTGAAATGAAAACCTTCCTATTAAAGCGAGAGATTTGGTTGCCCCGGCCCCGGGCGGAGGTGTTTGCATTTTTTTCCGAGGCGCGGAATCTTCAAACCATCACGCCGGACTGGCTCAAATTCGAGGTGCTGACCCCGGGTGCGCTGCAGATGAGAGTGGGGCTTCTGATTGATTATCGCATCACCGTTCACGGTTTTCCGATTCGCTGGCGCACAGAAATTGCGGAGTGGAATCCGCCGGACCATTTCACGGACATACAACTGCGCGGACCCTACAGCGTGTGGCGTCACCATCACACCTTTGTGGAGCGTGACGGGGGGACCCTGTGCGGGGACGAAGTGCTTTACCGGCCCAAGGGCGGGTGGCTGATGGATTGGCTGTTTGTGCGTCGCGATCTCCACCGGATTTTTTCATATCGGGAGCAGCGGCTGGTGCAGATGTTCGGGCCGTCGTCCACGGGTTCCGGGGCCAGCGGATCTGGAACGGGATCGTGAACAAGCGTAGCGCGGGCTGCTAAAACCTGCCGGGTGCTGCGATGGCTTTTTTGAGCCTTGCGAGGTAATCCGTGCGGGGGATGTTACGTCCACCCAAAGCCTTTGTAACCGGGGTCAGCATCTGGATATCGAACAGCTCGAACCCGCGCTCGCGCAGGTGGCAGACAAGGTGATAAAGCGCGACTTTTGAGGCGTCACTGACGCGGTGAAACATGGATTCACCGGCGAAGAAGCCGCCGATGGCGACGCCGTAGATTCCTCCTGCGAGCTGGTTGTCGGTCCAGCACTCCAGGCTGTGCGCATGCCCTGCGATGTGCAATCGGTGGTAGGCCTGCAGGAATTCCGGCGAGATCCAGGTTTCGCCCCGGCCCCGGGCCGGCTCGGCGCAACCGTGCATGACCTCGACGAAGGCCTTGTTGATTGTGACGCTGAACCGCCCGCGATTCAGGACCTTGGCGAGGCTGCGGGGGACGTGCAATTCGTCCAGTTCGATGATTGCGCGCGGGTCCGGGGACCACCAGGTGACGGGATCCGCCGTCCACGGAAAAACCCCGGTGCTGTAAGCCAGGAGCAGGCGGGAAACCGTCATTTCACCACCAAAGGCGACGAGGCCTTCGGGGTCGGCCAGATCGGGATCGGGAAACCAGAGGTGGTTGCCCACGTATTTGGGCTGTGCTGCCATGATCAAATGCCGGTTTACAACGCGTCGATGAGAACCGCCTCGTAGTGGCCTGCGAGTTCCATGCTGTAAAAGACCTGCTGTTGTTCGTCGGATTCCGGGATGTCGATGTCCTCCGGCGAACCGAGCGCAACCCAGCATCCGACCCGTATGTCGTTGAGCACCTGAAGGAGGCAGAGGATGTCTGAGGAGTCCAGGCGCAGGGAAAAGCCGCGTTCGGACAATGCCAGCCGGTTGGGGTCCGAGAACATCCGAAGGATGGCTTTTTTATTGGTGGCGCGCTGCTCGGCGAGGGCCTCATCCAGCAACGCCTGACAGCCTGGGAGCCTGGAGTCGTTGTCCGGATGGCGACTGAGCTTATGATGGGTCTGGGGAACCCGCGGGTACAAATTGAGGATTGTCAGAAAGCAATTCCAATCCGGTTTCGAGAAGCGGGCTTCGAAAGAGCCATCCTTTTTCCGGAGGAGCCTCATTGGTCCTTCTCCATCGTGGCGTGCGGCGTGAACTTCTGAAGTTGATGCACGTAATGCTCGGCTTTTTCCATGCTTTCGCGCGTCAGAACACTCTTGCCCTGTTCATGCACCTGGAGCATGTGATAGCGGGCCTTTTTGTGATTCCAGCCGAACACCTTCTGGAAAACAAGAGTTACGTAATCCATGAGGTTTACCGGGTCGTTCCAACAGATCACGAGATACCCCGGGTCCCTGTCCGTTCTGCTCTTTTCCTCCTGCTCGAGCCCTGTGCCGGGCAGCGCCTCGACAGCTTCAGCCATGCAACTATGGTAAGAGAGAGGCGGGGGTCTGTCGAGAGGCCTGCGGGAGCCGCAAGGGATGACAGGCGCGGCGGTGGCAGGGTCAGATTTCGTGTGAAACCGGTGTATTGGTCTCCGGGGGCACTTCGAAGCTGGAAGCTTCTTTCTTGAGATAATGGAGGATCACGGGGGCGAGAATAATGCCGGAGACACCCATGAGCCTTTCGCCGACGACGATTCCGATGAGCGTCATCCAGAGCGGATTGCGGATGCGGCGCCCGATGATCTTGCTATTGAGAAAATATTCCAGCTTGTGAATGACGATGAGAAAGATCAGGGCGGAGAGAGCCATGCCTGGAGACACAGTGAAGCCAATGAAGACGATAATGGTGTTGCTGATGAGGTTTCCGATGACAGGGAGCAGGCCGCAGAGGAAGGTGATGCCGACTACCAGAAGCGCGTAAGGAAGGCCGACCGTTACGGCAAAGATTCCGGTGAGGGCGGAATTGATCAGAGAGATGAGGATCTGTGCGCCGAACACCCTGGAAAAACTCTCGTAGAACCTGCGGAAGCGCGTGCCGAGGTGCTCGCCGGCGACCGAATAGAAGTTATTGGGTTTGACGTCGGGCTCGCGTCCGAGCTCGAAGCGTGAATTGAGGAACAGGCTGACAGCCACGACGATTCCCCCAATGAGATAGAGGAGTTTTGTTCCCACCTCCTGCAAGGCGTGGGCGAAACTGCCGAGATGCCGCATCTGGCTTGCGGCGCCTTCGACGATGGTCTCACGGAGACTCTCGAAATCCGTGAATGGAACATCCATGTTGTAGGTTCTGGACCACTCGATGATGGTGGGGATTGCCTTATCGGCGATGCCTGGAAAGACCGCGACCGTATGGCGCATGAGCACCCACACACCGAAAGACAACCCGGTGAGGATGGTCAGGAAGAGCAGCAATGCGAGATACTTTGGGAGCCTGTTACCGAACGTCAGGGAGGAGAGCAGCAGGTAAGAGAAGAGGGCGGCGACCAGGAGCACCGAGAGGTGCAGCCATGCCGTGGCGATCACGAGCAGCAGCATGAAGGCATAGGACAGCCGGTCCGGGCGCGCGAAAAATTGCTTTATACTCTCCACATTAACCATGGGGTTGCCTTATAGCAGGTTCCATGGGCGATGTAAGTGCAAAAGAGAACATGGTGTGCTGCCGGGGAGACCGGTCTTTAACAAAAACGCCCGCCGGGAATCCCGGCGGGCGGTGAAAACATCCGTTTCGGTTACTTGTCTTCCGGAATGCGCATTCCGTAGAACGAGCGGTAAACGAAGATGAGTGCGATCAGGAAGAAGACCACGCCGATGCCGGTTTTCAGGCCCTGGTTCTGCATCGTGACCGCGATTTCGACGGCCAGCAGGCCGAACAGCGTGGTGAATTTGATGACCGGGTTGAGGGCAACCGATGAGGTGTCCTTGAAAGGATCGCCGACGGTGTCGCCGACGACAGTGGCGGCGTGGAGGTCTGTGCCCTTCTGGCGGAGGTCCACTTCGACGATCTTCTTGGCGTTATCCCATGCGCCGCCGGCGTTGGCCATGAAGATGGCCTGGAACAAGCCGAAGAAGGCGATGGCGATCAGGTAGCCGATGAAGAAGTAGGGATTGAAGAACGGGAGCGCCAGGGCGAAGCAGAAGATCACGATGAAGATGTTCCACATGCCTTTCTGGGCATAGACCGTGCAGATGCGGACGACTTCTTTGCTGTCCTTTTCGGAGGCGGTGGTGGCATCAAGCTTCATGTGTTCCTTGATGTAAACAACCGCGCGATAGGCGCCGGTGACGACTGCCTGGCAGGAAGCGCCGGTGAACCAGTAGATGACCGCGCCGCCCATGATCAGGCCGAGAATAATTTCGGGCTGAACGATGGAGAGAGCCTCGACGACCGGTTTAAACGGTCCTTCCTTGATAATTCCGGCGGCGATATCGGCGACCTGTTGTTCGAACATCTTCTGGAGGAGGATGATGATGCCGAAAACCATGGTTGTGGCGCCGACGACTGCGGTGCCGATGAGCACGGGCTTGGCCGTCGCCTTGAACGTGTTGCCTGCTCCGTCGCCCTTCTCGAGTTGGTATTTTGCATTTTCGAAGTCGGGTTCGAATCCGAAATCCTTGCGGATTTCCTCTCTCACGCCCTTCTTGCCTTCGATCTGGCTGAGCTCGTAAACCGACTGCGCGTTGTCTGTCACAGGTCCGTAGCTGTCCACCGCGATGGTGACGGGTCCCATGCCGAGGAAGCCGAATGCCACGAGGCCGAACGCGAAGATGGGCGCGGCGAAACCGAATTCCTTCGGCATGATGGCCATCAGATCTCCGTTGCCGGAGAAGTAGTAGGAGATGAACATGAGGAGCATGATCACCAGGCCCATCCAGAACGCCGACATATTGCCTGCGACGAAGCCGGAGAGGATGTTCAGAGAGGCGCCGCCGTGCTTGGAGCAATTGGTCACTTCCTTCACGTGGCGTGAGTTTGTGCTGGTGAAAATCTTGGTGAATTCCGGGATCAGGGCGCCGGCGACCGTGCCGCAACTGATGATCACCGAGAGCACCCACCAGAGGTTTGTCCGTGCGATGCCGGCTGCGTCTTTAAAGTCGCCCAGGAGCAGCTTTGAGGCTGCGAAGGTGATGATGATGGAGACGGCGGAGGTGATCCAGACCAGGTGAGTCAGGGGCGCTTCGAAGTCGAAGTCTTTTTTGCCGCCGAACATGGACTTGCTGAGTGCTTCGTTGACGAAATAAGAGATGAGGGACGTCACGATCATCAGTGCGCGCATGGTGAAGATCCAGATGATCAGCGTGGCCACCACGGCGGGTGTCGCGGCGAGGGCCAGGGCGAGGAAGACCACAAGGGCCACACCGGTCACGCCGTAGGTCTCGAAGCCATCGGCTGTGGGTCCGACGGAGTCACCCGCGTTGTCGCCGGTGCAATCCGCGATAACGCCGGGATTCTTCGGGTCGTCTTCGGGGAGTTTAAAGACGATCTTCATGAGATCGGAACCGATGTCGGCAATCTTGGTGAAGATGCCGCCGCAGATACGCAGCACGGAAGCGCCAAGGGACTCGCCGATGGCGAACCCGATGAAGGAGGGCCCGATGAGGTCGCTGGGCAGGAAGACCAGGATGCAAATCATGAAGAAGAGTTCGACGCAGACGAGCAAGAGGCCGACGCTCATGCCGGAGCGGAGCGGGATGCCGAGGGTTGCGAGGGGGTTTCCGCGGAGAGCGGAGAAAGCGGCTCTCGAGTTGGCGACCGTGTTGATGCGGATGCCGAACCAGGCCACACCGTAGGAGCCCAGGATGCCGAGCACGGAGGCCAGGAGGATGACGATCACGTTGCGCACCACGGTTCCCGTGGCCAGCGCGGCGCCCGTGGCTTCATCCTTATGTTCGGTGAGGAAGCCGAAGTAATAGACCATGCAGGCGGCGATCAGCAGCCAGAGAATCGAGAGGAACTTGCCCTGTGTGAACAGGTAGGTCTTGCAGGTTTCCCAGATCGTATTGGAAACCTTGCCCATGCTGTCGTGCACCGGCAGCGCCTTGGTTTGCTTGTATTGCACCAAGCCGAAGGCCGCACCGATTGCACAAACCAGAATTCCGAGGTACATCAGCGTCGTGCCGCTCATGCCACCGATCCCTTCGAATTTTACCGCGCTCAGGTCCGGTATTCGAATATTGGCCTCGCTGGCGAAGGCACTTGAGACGCCGCATAATAGGACGGCCACAAGGCCGCCCCAGTTCAAGAAGTTATTTCGTTTCATAAAATCGAGCGCAAACTATTCGGAAATCTTAAGGCACTTGCCAAGCTTATTTTCTAAAAAATGCACAATAATCGGGTGAAAGAGTCATTCCGAGGCAGGGCAAACGCGGCTCTGCCGACCCTTGAGGAATGTGATTATCTGATGTATGCTAGCGGGACATTTAGCCGTCCAAAAACGGTGTAAATATATGATAATAAACAACCTAAACAGTGCCATTATCGTTTCGATACTCATGAGCAGCACCCTTCCGGCTGTGACAAAAGCCGCCACAACACCCGATCGCTCCTCCATAGACGACAAATACAAGTGGGATCTTGGAAAAATGTATGCCAGTGGGGCGGACTGGGAGACCCATCACAAGGAGCTTGAAGGGATGATCAACACGTTTGCGTCAAAGAAGGGCAAGGCGACAGAAAGCTCTGAATCACTCCTGAGCGCCTTGAAGCTGCGCGACCAGGTGACCGTGCAGATAGAGAAACTTTACGCATACGCCGCCATGAAGCGGGACGAGGACATGCGGGTGCCTGAGAGCCAGGCGCTGAACCAACGGGCTCAGAATCTTGCGGTGAAGTGGGATGAGTCGTCCTCGTGGTTTGCGCCCGAGATGCTTAAAGCACCTGAGGATGTATTGCGCAAGTGGGCCCGGGAAAAGGATTTAGAGATTTACGCCCATTTCATTGACGACCTGCTTCGACTCAAGTCGCACATTTTGTCCGCCCGGGAAGAAGAACTGCTTGCCATGGCTGGAAAGGCGACGGATACGGGATCGGAGGCGTTTGGGCTGCTGAGCAACACCGAGTTGCGGTGGCGGACCGTCAAGGATGCGGACGGCAAAGAAATTGAGATCACCAGTTCGAGTTTTGGGCAGGCGATGCGGTCGAAGGACCGGCGTTATCGCCGGGATGCTTTTAAAGCGCTTCATGGCAGCTTTCTGGACGTGAAGAACACGCTGGCCGCCACCCTTGGGGGTGCGATGCAGCGCGACTGGTATTATGCCAAAGCCAGGAACTATTCCTCGAGCCTTGCCCGTGCGCTGGACGCCGAGAACCTGCCGCCCAGCGTTTATCACAACCTGATCAAAACCGTCGAAAACCATCTGCCGCTGCTGCATCGGTATGTGGCTTTGAAGAAGCGGGCGCTGGAGTTGGATTCCATTCACTTTTACGACCTGTATGTGGACCTGGTGGATGTGCCGGAGAAGAAGTACCCCTATGAGACGGCACGCGGTTTGGTACTCGACGGCATACAGCCGTTTGGTTCCGAATACGCGAGCGTTATCAAGGAGGCTTTCGAGTCCCGGTGGATTGACGTGTACGAGAACAAGGGCAAGCGCAGCGGAGCCTACAACATGGGAACCTACCTTTCGGCGCCGTATGTTCTTCTGAACTACCAGGGCACATTCAATGACGTTTCGACCATCGCGCACGAACTCGGGCATGCGGCACAAAGCTGGTTTGCGAAAGAGAATCAGCCACCCGTGTACGCCGGCTACCCGATGTTCACCGCCGAGGTGGCTTCCACTGCCGCGGAGATCATCTTCAAGCAGTCGCTGCTGGATCGCACGAGTGATCCCAAAGAGCGGGCGTTTCTGATCAACCAGATGCTTGAGGACATGCGCTCGACGGTTTTTCGCCAGACGCAGTTTGCTGAATTTGACCTTGCGGCGCACACGCTTGCTGAAAAGGGGGAGCCGTTGACGGCCGAGGGTTTGATGAAGATGTGCCGTGAGCAGTATGTGCGCTACTACGGGCCGGAGTTCACGATAGACCCTGAGCTGGAGGTCGAATGCCTGCGCATCCCGCATTACTATCGTGGGTACTACGTTTACAGGTATGCGGACAGCTACTGTGCCGCGGCGGCGATTGCCCGGCGGATTATGAAGAAGGAGCCGGGCGCCCGTGAGCAGTGGCTGAAGTTTCTGAAGACGGGCAACAGCATGTATGCGATTGACATGCTGAAGGTTGCCGGTGTGGACATGACGACTCAGAAGCCTATTGAAGACGCGATGGCCTTGTTTGAGACACACCTGGCGGAACTTGAGGGCCTGCTTAAATAGGCTGGCCAACGCTGATCCGGTCGAAGAAACCGGTTATTTCCCTCGAAATCATGGGGAATCTGAGGATTTCCGGCGGTTCCATAGAGCGGCGCGGCATGGGGAATGCTTGCAGGAGACGGGAATTGTTGTCCACGGCCATATGGCAGCGTGTGCTGCCGGTCTGGCGCATGGGCGGCCCATGAGATCCGGGAGTTCGTTCCGGAAAAGACTTGGTGGAGAAGAGGGATTGATGCAATGGGAAACGTTGTAAACCAGCGGGTTTGGGGAGCCGATGCGGTGGCTGGCGCCGGGAAGAAGGTTGTGCCGGTTATTTGCCGCGGGAGACCCTTTGAAATGGGTTTGGCGCAGGGGGCAGCTTTGAGGGCGCCCGTGTCCGCGCTGCTGAATGACCTATCGGACCTGGAAGCGTTCCGGCTTGCGAAGCCGTTCTGGGCGCCTTATCCCCTGTACAAGTTCTATGCGGAACTTAAAGCCTCGGACTATTTGAAAACCGCGTTGCTGCAGGATGCGGCTGCGAACGAACGCATGGAGGGAATTGCCGAGGGCGCAAGGATCAAACGCGGGAGCATCTGCCTGTGCAACGCGTTGGAGCCGTTCCTTTCGGCGTTTGGGGCCTACATTGGATGCGCGCATGGTTGCTCGGCGGTGGCGCTGCGTGGTGCTCGGACCCTCACCGGGGAGCCGATGATTGGCCGCAACTTTGATTACCTGCAGATGGTGAAACCGTGTCATGCGGTCCGGGAGAGCCTTCCTCCGAGGGGATTGAAGGCGGTTGAGTTTACCGTGGCTCCGCTGGCCGGCGCGCTGGACGGCATCAATGAAGCCGGACTGGCGATCTCTTACGATTACGCGTTCACGATTGACCAGGCGTCCGAGCCTGCTCCCTCGATATCCATGATCATTTCCGCAGCTCTGGAGCGCTGCCGGACCGTGGTGGAGGCGGTCAATTACATCACCAGCAGGCCGCGTTGGGGCTCGGCGCTTCTTATGCTGGCGGATGAATCGGGGGATATCGCATCCCTTGAATTATCCAGCACGCGGAGTTGTCTGCGGCGTCCTGCCTCGGGCGAGAATTTTTGTTTTCACACCAACCGATTTCGAACGACGAAGATGAGGGATGTGGAAGCGCCTGCCGATGCGGTTATCAACGAACGGGCCCCGGTGGCGCTGCGGGGGAAGCGATTGCACGAGTCCGCAGAGCGAAGGGACGCCCGTCTTGCCGAGTTGCTGAGCGATCCGGCGCCGATCGGGGTTGATGGTCTCTCGCAACTACTGGCGGATCATGGCGCGGAGGGCAAGCCGAGCGCATTCAGCCCTTGCGTGCACAGCGATTATTGGAACACGACCACCAGTGTGCAGATGTTCCCGAGATCCCGCCGGATGCGCATCTCCCTGGACCGACCCTGCCAGGCGGATTATCACGAGTTTGCCTTGTGAGGCGGCGGTGGCCCCGGGTTACGCGTTACGCCTCAATCGCGAAGCGCACGTAAGGGTTGTTTTCGCTTTCCCATTGCAGCGTGGATTCCTCGCCGTGCCCTCCGAACAGTCGTGTGGATGGCGGCAGGGCCATCACCCTCCGTATGCTTACCTGAAGGTCCGCGAGCTTCGAGTCCGGCAGGTCCGTTCTGCCGACCGATCCGCCAATGATCAAATCTCCCCCGAAGAGGATGCCCTCGGCGGGGAAGTAGTAGCAGACGTGTCCTGGAGAATGGCCGGGGGTGTGCATGACACGAAAAGTGGAGGCACCAAGCTGGAGTTCCTGGCCGTCGGCAACGTAGCCGTCCCTTTTGAAGGGGGGGATATCCATTGGCACTCCGAACATGCGGGTTTGGATGTCCGGCCGCAGCGCTTTTGGTTCGTCGGCCTGATGAATGAGGTGTTGTGCGTTCGGGAAAGCCGTGCGAACCACCGCGTGGTCGGCCATGTGATCGAAGTGTCCGTGTGTGATGCAGAGTGCCGAGATCTGCCAGCCTTTCTTTTGCGCCTGATCCAGGAGAGGTCCGACCGTGTGGTCGGGCGCATCGAACATGACTGCCTTGCCCGAGGCTTCATCTGCCACCAGGAAACAGTTGGTCATTGCGATCCCGCCAGTGTTGCTAAGGATAACCATGCCGATATGGTTACAGAATCGGATCGGGGGACAGAAGTGATTTGTTGGCAGGCTTCAATCGCGCGGTGAGCATGGAGGTTGACGAGAAGTGGCATTCCGCTGGAGGCGGTGCAGCGCCCAGCGGGCGTGTTCGGCAATTAACGGTTCCGGGTCTGAAGCCGCCTTTTCGAGAAGAGGCAACGAGGACTGGCCGCCGGTGTTTCCAAGCGCGACGCACACGTTTCTGAGGAAGCGCGGTCGCTTGAGCCGGTGAATGGGGGTGCCGTGAAAACGCTGCTTGAACCGGGCGTCGTCCATTTCGAGGAACTCGTGCAGGTCCGGTGCGCTCAGGTTCGGCCGGAAATGTTCCTTGAGCAGGGCGCCCTGACGCGCGAACCGGTTCCATGGGCAGACGGCGAGGCACTCGTCACAGCCGAAGATACGGTTTCCGATGGATGGGCGGAGGTCTTGAGGGATGGGCCCTTTCCATTCGATGGTCAGATAGGAAATGCAGCGGCGTGCGTCGAGCTTGAACGGCGCGGTGATGGCGCGGGTCGGGCAGGCGTGGATGCAGCGCGCGCACGACCCGCATCTGTTGGCGCCGGGGGTGTCCGGATCGAGAGGCACTGAGGTGATGATTTCCGCGATGAAGAACCAATTGCCGAGCGAGTGGCTGATGAGATTGGTGTGCTTGCCGACGAACCCGATGCCGGCGCGCTGGCCGAGGTCCCGTTCGAGCAGAGGGCCGGTATCCACATACCACAGGGATTTGGCGCCGGGCCCGCCGATCTCACTCACATAATCGGCCAGCGTGGCCAGGCGCTGCCCGAGAATCTCGTGGTAATCCGCGTGCCGCGCATAGAGGGCGACAGGGCCGGGGCTGTAGCCCCGTGGATTGGGGAGGGCGTATGAGGCCGCCAGCACGATAATGCTGCGCGCATCCTGGAGCACCATGGCGGGATCGAGACGTTTTTGCGCGTTGCGTGCGATCCATGCCATTTCCCCGTGATGTCCGGCGACGAGCCACTCGATGAGAGCCGGGCCGGTCGCCGGCGGGGCGGCGGAGGTGAAGCGGCAGTCCTCGAAGCCCAACTGAGCGGCGCGTGTTCGGATGCTCTCCTTCATGACATGCGTGGAGGCTTCATGGCCTGGAATTCCGGGCCATTTGGAACTGATGCAGAATGATCTGTGCCACTTCCGGCACCGTGCGCATGTCTGTGTTGATGAGCACATCCGCCTTTTTGTACCAGGGTTCCCGGAGGGCCAGGAGTTCGCGGATTCGCGCCTCGGGATCGGGACCTTGCAGCAGCGGTCTATGGCTATGCCGCCGCACGCGTTTCCAGATCGCATCCGGGGAAGCCCACAGGCAGGCGACGAGGGAATGAGACTGGAGGGACTCGAGATTTCCCTCGATTGTGGGGAGCCCCCCTCCTGTGGCGATTACGAGATTGCTGCGTTCGGAGAGGCTTTTGACCGTTTCACTTTCCAATTTGCGGAATGCCGGTTCGCCGTCCTTCTCAAAAATATCGGAGATGCTTCGGCCGGTGCCCTGTTCGATCAGGTGGTCTGTATCAACAAATGCAAAACCGAGGGTAAGGGCCGCCAGGCGGCCCACGGAGGACTTGCCTGTGCCCATGAAACCAATCAGCGCGAGGTTCCGCATTGGCCGGGATTGCGTCACAGGGTCATCTTGCCAAAGGGCGGCGGCTGCTGGAACAAAAAACGGGGGCTGGACTCCTTGGATTGAGGTGCGCAGAAACAAGCCGGCGCAATTCCTCACGGCTCCCGCGGTTTGTCTCGGTGAAGATCGAAACCGGGGTTAACGTGCTGATTGGAGTTCGCGAACCATGTATGGGGCGAACTCCTCGCGCAGGTGCGGGGGGATACGCGCCTTGAAGCGTGCGCAGGAGCCCTCGTAGTTGCGCTCGATCACCTGGCCCAGTTCGTGGAGGCGAGCGATGACACTGGCGGCTTCGTGAGGGATTTCCAGTTCAAGAAACTCGCGGATGGGTCTTAGCTGGGAACCGAGCTCTGCAAGCAGTTCCGGAAGCCCCTCGCCGGTGGTGGCTGAGATGGCGACACTTCCCGGGTACTTGTCGAGAAGCCGGCCAAGAGCCGAGCGGTCTCCGTTGAGCTGATCCACCTTGTTAAACAACATGATCGTGGGTTTGCCCTGCGCGCCGATTTCTTCGAGCACGGCGTTCACGGCGCGGATTTGCTCATCGGCCTCGGAATGGCTGACATCCACGACGTGGAGGAGGAGATCCGCCTGCACGACCTCTTCGAGAGTGGCTTTGAACGCTTCGACAAGGCCGTGAGGCAGCTTGCGAATGAATCCCACGGTGTCCGTCAGGAGCACGTTTTGATTTGTGGGCAGCCGCAGTCGCCGTGTGGTGGGGTCCAGCGTTGCGAAGAGTTTGTCTTCCGTGAAGACGCCGGCTCCCGTGAGTTTGTTCAACAGGGTGGATTTGCCCGCGTTTGTGTAACCGACGATGGATGCGAGCGCCCAATGATTTCGCTGCCGCGCCTGTCTTTGGGTGCCCCGCTGCCGCCGCACCACCTCCAACTCGCGCTCGATCCTGGCAATCCGATCCTGCACACGGCGGCGATCGGTTTCGAGTTGAGTTTCGCCTTCCCCGCCGCGCATGCCGATGCCGCCTTTCTGGCGGGACAAGTGGCCCCAGAAACGTGTCAGCCTGGGCAGCAGGTGCTGAAGCTGGGCCAGCTCGATCTGGAGCTTGCCTTCCCGGGTCTGGGCGCGTTGCGCGAAAATGTCGAGGATCAGCGCTGTGCGGTCGAGGATTTTGCAGTTGAAGAGCTTCTCGAGGGTCCGGCTCTGCGCGGGGGAGAGTTCGTCGTCAAAGATGACGGTATCCACATCCGCTTCCCGGCAGTATTTCGCAAATTCGTCCGCCTTGCCTTTTCCAATGAAAGTGGCGGCGCAAGGGGCTGCGAGCTTTTGCACGCCGTCGCCGATGACCTCGGCGCCCGCGCTGGTGGCGAGCTCTGCAAGTTCTTCGATGGATTCCGCGTCGTGGTGTTTGCGGCCTTTAACTTCAACGCCTATCAGAAAGACCCGCTCGGTCTTTCGGTTGCGTGTCTCAATCAGTGCTTTCAATCAATTCAGTTCTCTACCTCTCAATAAGACTACCACAATCCTCCCGGCGGCAAAAGCGCGCAATATCAATATGCAACATCTGTGTGCTGACAAAGGCCAATGCTGTATGGGGTTTTGGTTGTGGCAGGTTACAGATGTCCTGGGGAGGGACCCGGCGGCGGAGGCTATCAGGGAACGCGCGGGTTTTGCGGGCCGATTAATGCGAGCCCGTCCTTCATAACGATGTGCTTCCTGACGCCGAGAGATTCCATCCAGCGGCGGACCTCGAGAGTCTGCCATGGCCCGGAACCCTTGCCTTTGCCGGAGTTGTTATCCCAGAGCCAGTCTGGTGTCGGCCAGAGGCAGACCTTCGGGTTGACGGTTTTGTAGAAGGCCTCATCCACTCCGTTCTGTCCATGATGGGCCATTTGCAGGTAATCCGCCCTGAGCCGTCCGGCGGGAATGGAGGCCATCAGCGCTCGACCGCCCTCGGCGCCGAGATCGGCCAGGAACAGGATATCCAGAGACCTGCTTTTCAGCCGCATCACGAGGCTGGAGTTGTTGATGGCGTTACTTGTGATTTCCGGATTGTGACCGGCGAGAACCTCGAAGAGGACGCCATCAATGTTGAAGGCTGTATTTTTTGGAAGGTCCTGGATTTTTTTGTCGGCGGCGGCCAAAGCTGCGAGGAATTTGTCGTAGGAGACGCCGTCCTCCTTGCTATAGCCGTGCTGCCGCACCCATTCGGCAGTGGGCATGGAACCGAGCACGCGACCAATTCCGGGGCATTGCGGATCGGCCAGCAGCCTGGTCAGCGCGCCAAAATGGTCGTCATGCGCATGTGTGATGATCCAGGTGTGGACGTGGTTGCCGCGTGCTGCGATGAATCCTTTGAGATAGGTGGCATCGCCCTCGGTGCCGCCGTCGATGACGATGAGCGATCCGGGCTTTGTCTGGATCACGTAGGACATGATCTGACTGTGAGTTTGATTCGGGAGCTGCCAGATGGCGCAATCCCCTTTGGGCTTTCCCGGGGTTGCGGCGCCCGCGCAGGAGGCAGCAACGACAAACAAATAAAAGAGCCGCTTCACGCCAGCAACAATACGTCGAGCGGGTGCTGAGTCAATTTTTGTTCGGCATGGAAAAAAGCTCGCCCTGCGCCACGGGTCTGCCTAACGTGAGGGCAGTGGTTTCTAGAGCGCCTGGATTTGTTTGTCTTCTGCGCCGCGGCAGCCTGGCCGCGGGGCTTTTTATTTTCCTGGTTGCGATGGCTGTGGCGCCTGCCCGGGGCGCGACCTACGTGGTGAAGCGCGGCGACAGCCTTTGGAGCGTGGCGCAAAAGCATGGAACCACCGTGAGCGAACTGGCCGACCGCAACGGGTTGAGCCGCAGCGGGCACCTGTATGTGGGGCAGCGACTCAAGCTTCCGGGCGCGAAGGCGAAAGCCGCGTTGCCGGAGAACATTCAGCGGGCTATTGACCAGGCTCCGGTGAGGACTGCGCGCTGGAGGTACATCGTCATTCATCACAGCGGCGTGGATCGCGGGGACATGAAAAGCATGGACCAGTATCACCGGACTCAGCGCCACATGGAAAACGGGCTGGCTTACCACTTTGTGATCGGGAACGGGGATGGCATGCGCGATGGAGAGATTGGCGTAGCGCCGCGGTGGACGAAGCAACTGGCCGGAGGCCATCTTGCGAGCGAGGCGCAAAACAACATTGCGATTGGGATCTGTCTTGTGGGCAACTTTGACCGGCGGCCCCCCAGCGCCAAACAGATGCAAAGTTTGCGTCTGGTGGTGGATGCGCTCCGGAAACGCTGCAAATTGAACCTCAAGGCCGTGAAGACCCATCAACAGATCAATGTCGTTCATACACGCTGTCCGGGCGCGAAATTCCCCTCAAAAAGCCTGCAGAAGCTGCTTGGTCCATGACGAAATGATTTTGACCGCGGCCCGTAAAGCCGTAAGTTTGCACGCATGAAACATTCGGGGAGGGCCAGGAGGGCGGCCTTTAAGCTGATCATCATCGCACTGATCCTGGTGGCGATTCTTGTCGCCATGGGGTTCTTTGCCGCATTCTTCGGCACGGTGCTGGTGGCCGTCGCTCCCTTTTTGATTGGGCTGTGGGTTGCTTTTGGCCTTTTCACACTTTACTTCTTCCGCGATCCCAGCCCGAAAGTGCCATCGCAGCCCAGGGGCATCCTGGCTCCCGGGCACGGGAAAGTGGATGTTATTGACACCACCGTTGAGCCGCTTTTCATGGGTGGGGAATGCCGCCGAATTTCCATTTTTCTCTCGGTGTTCAATGTGCACGTTCAAAATGCGCCGGTGGAGGGCAGGGTGGCCTTTTACCGGTATTCGAACGGTCAGTTTTTGAACGCGCTGCGAAAGGATTGCGCCGAGTGCAACGAGAACCTGCTATTGGGTTTTGAACCGGCCATCCCCGGCCTGGAGAAGGTGGGGGTTCGCCTGATTGCGGGAGCCATTGCGCGACGCATTGTCCCATTTGTTCAGCAGGGCGACGAGGTGTCCCGGGGGGGGCGCATCGGTCTGATTCAATTCGGATCGCGGGTGGATCTTTATTTGCCGATGGGGGCGGAAGTCAAGGTGCGGCTTGGGGACAAAGTAGTTGCGGGTGAAACGATTGTTGCCACGGTTTAAAGTATGTCCACGGACACAAAAACTCCGGATCAGTCGCCGAAGCTGAAGATATATTTTCTGCCGAACCTGCTGACGGCGGGAAATCTGTTTTGCGGATTTGTTGCCCTCACCAAGATCGTCGAGGCGGACCTGGCCACAGGCGATTTTGGGCCGATCAAAGTGGCGTTGGGCTATATTCTGCTGGCGTGCATTTTTGACCTGTTTGACGGTCGGGTTGCACGGATGGGCGGGGTTGAGAGCCCGTTTGGCCGCGAGTTTGATTCCCTGGCGGACCTGATCTCCTTTGGGGCCGCGCCGGCGTTCCTTGTGCACCGCGTGGTTTTGAAGGACGTCTTTGGCGGGCATGCGGAACTGGGATGGTTTATCGCTTCGATCTACCTGATCTGCGGCGCTTTCCGGCTGGCCCGTTTCAACTGCCTTTCGATCATGGCCGGCAATGGCGGCGGGAAGGAGTTTCTGGGTTTCCCGATTCCTTCCGCGGCGGGGTTGGTCGCTTCCCTGACCCTGCTGATCATTTCATTCAATGAAAAGGAACGGACACTCGGCAAATGGGGATACTTGCTGGCGGCGGTGCTGCTGTTTCTTTCGGCAATGATGGTGAGCACGGTGAAATATCCGACCTTCAAGTCTCTCGGGTTGAGGTCGGCCAATACTTTTGCTAAAGCGCTGCTGGCCGCGCTGGCCATAGGCCTGCTGCTTGTGCTGTGGAAAAGAATTTTTCATTACGTTCTGCCCTTGTTTTTCACGGCGTATCTTGTTTACGGATTTATCCGGCCTCGCATTTCCGGGCGGCTGCGGCGGGGGATCGAGGAAGAGGATGACGACGAGGCGCCGAACGGAGACGACGCGGCCAAAAAGTGACCATGGACCTGGTATCACCGGTTCTGCTGGCTGGGATCACAGGCATTGTTGCCGGGATACTGCTTTCGATTCCACTGGGTCCGATCAGCCTGACCATTTTGAATGAGGGGGCACGCCGCGGGTTTTTGTGGGGGATTTACATCGGCATGGGTGCGACGTGCATGGAGGTCATTTACTGTTTCATCGCATTCACGGGGTTCGCGTCGCTGTTCACGAAGGGTTGGGTGAAAACCGCCATGGAGCTCTTCAGTTTTGTGTTTATGCTTTATCTGTCCTACAAGTTCATGTCCGCGAAATCCGTGGCGGCGACCCCTGTGGACCTGGGCGAGCGCGCGCATCGCATCGAGGCTCGGATCGAGGAGCGGTTTCATCCGCACTCGGCCTTCATGACCGGATTTGTGAGGGTCATGGGCAATGTTGGGGTCCTGGTGTTCTGGGTGATCCTTGCGGCGAATTTCATGTCGCGTGATTGGGTCAAGCCCTACTGGCTGGACAAAATTGCCTGTGTTGTTGGGGTGGGGGTGGGCACTGCGATTTGGTTTGTGGCGTTGAGTCGGGTGGCCTCGCTGGGGCACGGAAGGCTTTCGCCCAAAGCGCTGCTGCGCATGGAGCACTGGTCTGGGATCGGTCTGCTGCTGATCGCCCTGGGACATGCCGCAACCATCATTTGGGAACTGGAGAAGCAGCGGCATTGAGAGTTCATCAGCCATCGAGCCTATGGAGTTGCGGATTCCTTTTGCGCGACTGAGGCTGATATGCGCCCTGAGTTTGGCGGGCCTTGCGGCTTGGGCGCAGGCGGCCGGCGCGATTCGGGAGATTCATGCCTTTGACGCCCGGCCATTGGCCCGGCTCGATCTGCGCGATCCTGCCAACGCGCATAAGGTCTGGGACACCTTGCACTGCATTTCGGCACTTCAGGGGCTGGCCAACCGCGCGCAGCCGCGTCTTTACATCTTCTATTGTGCCGGCTTTGGTGTGGATACGGACCAATTCTGGCTTGAATGGCTCAGAAACGAAGACGGCTGGCTCAAGGGAACAACCGTGCGGCAACTCGATTCCCTGGAAACGGTGCTGCAAGAGTTCCGGCCGGATTTTCGCGGGTTGGTCGTTTATGATCCAAAGGTGGCCGCCACGTCCAATTTGGGTTCCACAGCGGCTGGATGCGAAGATTTACTGCCTGTTCGGTTTGATCCCGCAACAAACTCCCTCTTTCACAGGCTGGTTTATGAACTGAAGCTGGAGGTGAAACTCTGGCTGGTGCAAACGAACGGCGCTTCCCTTTTTACCGGCAGCGGGCGAGTTCCCGGGCTTGAGGAGCCATCCACCGGCAGCGCAAAGGGGGACGCCTGCGTGTGGGCGATGCATCGATGGCTGCGCGAAGGCCAAGCGGCGCCGGGCATAGCCGCTTACTACATTGATGCCTACTGGCTGGCCCACCCGCAACGGGGCCCCAACCTTCATACGCTTTGCAATCACGACTATTTTATTTCGAAACGGGCGTATTTTTTTGATCTCTCACCCTGGGGCGACGAGCCTCCCGGGGACGACCCCGGCCAGCCAGTGGGGCTCGACAAGAGACTCTTTCTCCAGACCATGCGTCGTGTGCATGACCTTTCCGGGGGTGGTGTGGTGAAGGTTGGCGGGTTCATTCCCTGGACGCACAAGTACACCTCCGCCTCGACGCCTCCCGGCAAGCATGATGCTGTCCTTACCGAATGGGAGTTTGGGCGGCTGATTTCCCAATTCAATGGTTACATGGAGGCCGACGCCCCGGGGCTGAGTGACATGGCCAATGCTTCCTTCTTCCAGCACTATCCGCTGAAACGGGCATACAAACAAACGAACCCGAAGCCGGGCCTGTCGAACTGGGTCGCCCGCGGGTTTGTGTCGGAGCGGGGCAACGTCGCGCCAAAACTGTATGTTGGTCATTACGTTGGCGACTATGATGCGCCGTCGTGGCTTTACAAAGCTGTTCCGAAGTATTTTCCACATTCCAGCCAGGCGCCGCTGGCGTGGGCGTTCAACCCGAATCTGGCGGATCGTGCGCCCCAGGCAATGGTTTATGCCCGTATGCACGCGGGATCGAACGACTGGTTTGTGGCGGGAGATTCCGGGGCGGGGTATTTGAATCCACGCTCGCTGACCGTTCGGCCGGACTCGGGTCTGCCTTCGGGGCTGGAGGTGTGGGTGGGGCACTGCGAGGCGTACTACAGGCAGTGGGATCTGAGCATTACTGGTTTTATGCTTGACGGTTCAGGCGGCTCCAGCACCGATGCCGAGTTTGCGGCTTATCGTGGCTTCAGCCCTGATGGGATCGGAACGCACTTCGAACCCGCTCCGGCGATGAAAGCGGGGATACCTACATGCAGGGAGATAGACCTGCCTGACGAGGCAAAGGCTGCCGCAGCGATGATCGCAACGCGAGCAAAGGCAGCAGCAGGCGAGCCTGGATTTCTCTGGGGCCGCAGCATTCTCAAGCGTCCGGACTGGTACACGGAAGTATCAAGACTGCTGGCGGAGGAGCATCCCGGGGCGCGCGTCGCTGTTGTTGATCCTTACACCTTCTTCGGGCTGATCAAGATCCACGTTGAAGAGAAGCGGTGAATGGAAGTGCGGGACCGCTTTACGCGGGTTGAGACATTCCGTGAAAGAGGCGCCGCCCTTGTGTGACGTTTGCGTCAGCCTTGCGCGGGATGCAGCACCGCTTCCTTGCACCGTCCGCAAATGGTGGGATGCACGGTGTCTTTGCCAACCTGAACATCGTAATGCCAGCAACGCTCGCATTTCTCTCCGGCCGCGCGCCGCACAGCGATCACGAGCGCGCCATCCTGCTTTTCGAACTCGAGTTGCGACACGTTGAGGACTTCTCTGAGCGTTTCGCGGGCTTCGGCATCCGCCAGGGCCGGGTGCTCGGGGCCGGACACATGGAGGCAGGCGTCCAGGGCTTTGCCGATGGTTTTTGCCTGACGTGCCTTTTCGAGCTCGGTTAAGGCGAGATCGCGAAATTCGAAGAATGCCGTCCATCGCTCGCGTTCCTCGGGGGTTTGCTCGAACTCTGAGGGCGCCCACGCCGCTTCATGAACAGACCGGGATGCCTGTCCGGGCAGGAAGGCCCACGCTTCATCCGACGTGAACGCGAGGATCGGCGAGAGCATTTTGCACAGGCTTGTGCAGATCCGGTAAAGCGCTGTTTGCGTTGAGCGCCGCCTGTGGGAGCCAGCCGCGTGTGTGTAGAGCCGGTCCTTGACCACGTCATGATAGATGGCTGAAAGCTCGACAGCGACAAACTGGCTGAGCTTCTGGTACACGTTGTGAAACTCGAAGGTGTCGCAGGCTGCGGCATAGTCGGTCTCGATCCTGGAGAATTCCGCGAGGATCCAGCGATCGAGTGCTGTGAGCTTCTCGTCCGGAACGGAATGTTTGGACGGGTCAAAATCAAACAGGTTCGAAAGCTGGTAGCGCAGGGCGTTGCGCAGCACCCGGTAGGTCTCGGAGACTTTGGCGATTCGCTCCTCGCTGACGATAATGTCATTGCGGAAATCCTGGGAACTTACCCAAAGCCGCACGACATCCGCCCCCCACTTTTTGACGTAAGCATCGGAAGTCTGGGGTTTTTCATAGCCGCCCTGGCCCTGCTTGCTCTTGGAGATTTTCTCGCGGTCGGCATCAACCATGAAGCCATGGGTCAGAACTGTGCGGAAGGGGGCGGCGCCGCTTGCGGCCAGCGAGAGCAACAGCGAGGACTGGAACCAGCCGCGATGCTGGTCGCTGCCTTCGAGGTACATATCGCACTGGAATGCTTTTTCGTTTCCGCGGAGTTCCTTTCGTTGCGCGATGACGCAGCGGGAGGACGAGCCCGAATCAATCCATACATCCAGGGTATCGGTGGATTTCCGGACAGGGGTCGGCCCGGCCCAATCGGAGGGTTTCACAGCCTCCCAAAGTTCCTCGGAAGTTTTCTCGAACCAGACATTCGAGCCGTGCTGCTCGACGAGCGCTGCGGTGTTGCGGACGATGCGCGCATCGAGGATGGGCCGGTTGGTTGCGTCATAAAAAGCCGGGATGGGCACACCCCAGGTGCGCTGGCGCGAGATGCACCAGTCCGGTCGCCCGCGGACAGCGGCCTCGATGCGGTTTTTCCCCCAGTCGGGCACCCATTTGACGCGTTCGATCTCGTCAAGGGCGCGGTCGCGGAAATTGCGATGATCAATTTTGATGAACCACTGGTCCATGGCGCGGAAAATCACCGGAGTTTTGCTGCGCCAGCAGTACGGGTATGTATGGTGGTAATTCTCCTGGTGCAGCAGGGCCTTGCTTGTTCTGAGTATGTGGAGGACGGCCTCGTTGGCATCGCTCTTTCCGTGTTTTTCGAGGATGGATTTGCCGAGCAGCTCGGCGGGCATTTGCTGGTCAACCGGCAGATCGGTGGTATGCACGAGCCTCCCGTCATCGTCCACGGGCGAGTAAATTGGCAGTCCGTTGGCCGAGCCGAGCAAGTAGTCATCCGTGCCATGGCCGGGCGCGACGTGGACCAAACCGGTGCCTGTGGTGTTTTCCACAAAGGAGTCGCCTGCATGGAACCGGCCGGTGCGATTGCAGAAAGGGTGTCGGTAGCGAAGATCTTTGAGGGCCGCGCCGTTCAGGCTGCGGACGATCTCGTAAGTTTCCCAGCCGCATTTCTGGGCGACCGCAGGGAGCAGCAGCGCGGAAACGATCAATTGTTCCCCGCCTACCTGCACGAGCGAGTAGCTGAAGGTCGAGTTGTAGGCCACGGCAAGGTTTGCCGGAAGCGTCCACGGTGTGGTGGTCCAGACGACAATCGAAGTTCCGGGATGATCTTCGAGCGGGAACTTTACGAAGATGCTCTGGCTGACGTGGTCTTTGTATTCCACCTCGGCTTCGGCGAGGGCTGTTCGCGGGGGGATGCTCCAGTAAACGGGTTTTTTTCCGCGATAGACGAAATCCTGCTCAACGAGATCGGCGAACAGGCGCAGTTCTTCAGCTTCGTATTCCTTGTTTAAGGTCAGGTAAGGGTTCTCCCACTCCCCGAGCACGCCCAGACGTTTGAACTGTGCGCGTTGGATGTCGATATATTTGCGCGCATAGGCATCGCACGCCTTGCGGATCGCAGCGGCTTCCGAGGAGGTATCGCCGGCCTTGCGCATTTCCTGGGTGACTTTGAACTCGATTGGCAGGCCGTGGCAATCCCAGCCGGGGATGTATGGAGCGTCAAGACCGCGCAAGGTCTTGTACTTAATGATGATATCTTTGAGGATCTTGTTGAGCGCGGTGCCGATGTGAACATCGCCATTGGCAAAGGGGGGGCCGTCGTGGAGGACGAATTTGGGCGCGCCGTCTCTTTGGTTGCGGATGCGCGCGTACAGGTTGCCCGATTGCCATTGTTGCAGGCGTTGCGGTTCCCGGACGACCAAATCGGCTTTCATGGGAAAGTCCGTCCGGGGGAGGTTCAAGGTGTTCTTATAGTCCATGCCTCAGAAGTCCAGAGCGTAACAATGGCGCAGGGGGGTGTCAAATGAACGGAAAATGAACGGAAAAAGCCGTTAAGTTGGGGCTATACAAAATGCCGTGTTTTGCTACCTTTCGGCTCCTATGGCACTGGACGATCTACTACTCGAAGCGGAAGAGAAGATGACCAAGACGGAGCAAGTGCTAGTGAACGAGCTGGCCGGAGTCCGCACCGGCAAAGCCTCTCCGACGCTGGTTGAAAACGTGCAGGTGGAGGTGTATGGCTCGATGATGCGGATTCGCGAGCTGGCTGGCATTACAACTCCCGAACCTCGAACCCTCACGATACAGCCGTGGGACCAGACGTCGCTGCACCCGATCGAGAAGGCCATTCTAAAGGCCAACCTTGGTCTTACCCCGTCCATCCAGGGCAGGGCGATACGCATTTTCTTTCCTGAGCTGAGCCAGGAACGGCGCCAGGAATTTGTAAAGATCATCCGCAAAATGGCCGAGGACGCCCGTGTGGCGATCCGGCATGTCCGGCGCGACACCATGGATCAGCTAAAGAAACATGCGCATGACAGTGGTGTGACGGAGGACGACGTGAAACACGCGGAGAAAGAGCTTCAAAAAACCACGGACGAATACATCGCGAAAATTGACCAGCACCTGGCGCACAAAGAAAAAGAGATCATGACGGTGTGATCGCCAGGTTTCCGGCGCCATGGCGTCAGCACTCCTGAAACATTGAGGTACTGCGGGCTGCGTTGCTGCCGGATCAGGCTTATGGCTATTTCAACTCAGGCGGGATATTTCCGTAACTCCACGGCGCTTTGAAGGCCGGCGGGGGCGGCGGGACGGGAACGGGGCCCGGCGTCATTTGGTTGGCCAGTTCGATGCCGGTGATCGTGAATTGCCGTCCTGCGGTGGTTTCAAGATTGCTGTAGGAAGTGAGGCGGGTCTCATATCCGCCGCCACTCGGGCCGAGCGCTTGCTCCGTGGGCACGTATCCGACGCAGCCGTTGGCGAGCTCGACCGGAAAAGTGAACGGGAACTTGCTGCCCTTCTTGATTTCCAACCCATACTCGACGAAAAACTCGGCTGGATTTGAAACGAAAACCACGGGTCCAACCTGGATGGCCTGAACTTCAACTTCAACCTCGGGCCGGTTTTTTGCGACTGCGTCCAGCAGGACGGTCTCTTTTGCAAAAGCCCATTCCGTGTGGCCGACCTGAGCCGGTTCCTTTTGAGCCAGTTCCATTGCGCGTTGGACCTTTTCCGGGGACGGCAGGCGGCGCTTGATGTTCCAGACCTTCTGGCGGGCGTCCAGGCTGATGTCTGTTCCTGCGGTGCGGCCGATGAGCAGCAGGGTTTTGTAGGCTTCGGCGCCCACGCGTCCCCCGACCAGTTCGCACCACTCCTCCGATGCCGGGTTTTGGAACCTGGCGAGATTATCCACCTGTGTGACATCGCCGCAGGCTCCCTGCAGGAATACCACGGGCAAGGCGGCGTCGTCGGTTGCGCGGCGGAGGGTTCGCTCCATGGACCAGATCCAATTGGCGGAGATGCCGCCGGGACTGGTGGTGGCGTGGCAGGAGTAATTAACGATGCAGCCAAGCAGTTTGCCCTTCATGTTCCAGATGCCCACAACGCCGACCTGGGGGTCCGTGGGGCCGGCGGGTTCGAGGATGTCCGGGTTGCCGACGCCCGGGTGGGTGTACGTCAGCCCGTTCTTCATGCGGAACCTGCGGTTGAAAGCTACTTTGTCCTCGTGACCGAAGCCCGCCGCCAGTTTTGCTTCGATGGCCGAGGCGTTTGCGGCAGCCACCGCCTCGACAATCTGCCGCTTGAGCAACTTGAGGTAGCCGGGATCGGAGGTGACGCTTTTGTCGGTTGCGAGCATCTTTACGAACGGGGTGGCATCATCGAAATCCCCCGGTTCGCCCATGCCTATCGGGCCGGATGAATGAGAGTGGGATGCCCCGATAAGAACGGAGTCCGGCTTGATGCCGCAGCGCTTCTCGATATCCGCGCGCGCTTCGCTGACCAGGTGGCGTGTGACGAAGAGAATATCCACCCCCACGAGTGCGACTTTGCGTTTGCCGTCGTCAAACACGGCGGCGCGCACTTTGCAGGGATCGTGGAAGGAGGTGTGAAAACTTTTGCCGTAGTTGCCGGGCATTTCCATGCCGATCTCGGGCGTGATGTCGCGGGTGGCAAAACCCGCCTTGAACGAGGAAGCCATTTGCTGCGCCGGGGCCGCTACAGCATTCTGCGGAGCAACGAAAGCGAGCAGGATGAGAACCAGTGCCGGCACGAACAGCCCGGCCAGCGGAGGGTGCGCCATTGTCCCGGGATGCGTCTTTGAGCTTCGAATCGTTTGCATGCGCTTACAATAAGACCCCCGATGCCCCTTTCACAAGCAGGCAGACAAGGGGATCACAAGGTTTCAGCGATCAGGCGCCCGGGTGAAGGCTGAGAGACGCCTTGTTTTTGGGGTTTGACGCGGCGAGAGTGTTGGTTACCGTTTGGACGTATGCTGCTCGAAGGTTTTTTTCGCTGTGCCCGGACGGTGCTTGTTGCCGTGGCGGTTCTCTTTGCCGGCTGCTCCGTACAGGGCGCCGAGCGCTGGTGGAAAGGCAACCTTCACACCCATTCCCTCTGGAGCGATGGGGATAATTACCCGGAGATGATCGCAGCGTGGTATAAAGAGCACGGTTACCACTTTCTCTCCATGAGCGACCATAACGTTGTTTTGGAAGGCGAGAAATGGGTTCATAGCCTCTCGAACCGGGGAGGCGCCGATGCGTTTGCGAAGTACCTCAGGAAATTCGGTCCCGCCTGGGTCCACACCCGCACCAACGACGCCCAGGTGATGGTCCGGCTTAAAACACTCGAGGAGTTTCGGGGGCGTCTTGAGGAGCCCGGGAGGTTTCTCATGATCCCGGGCGAGGAGATCAGCGACCGGTTCGAGAAGATTCCGATTCACCTGAACGCATCGAACCTCAAGCATTTGATTCGGCCCCAGGGCGGTCAAAGCGTCAGAGAGGTCATCCAGAACAATATCAATGCCGTTCTCGCACAACGAAAGGAGACCGGTCAGATCATGATTGCGCACGTGAATCATCCTAATTTTGGGTGGGCTCTGACTGCTGAAGACATGGCGCCGATTGAGGGCGAACGTTTTTTTGAGGTGTATAACGGGCATCCCGGGGTGCGCAACTATGGGGATACCAACCGGGCCAGCACCGACCGGATGTGGGACATTATTCTGACGCGCCGCCTTGCGGAACTGGGTCTTCCGGCTGTTTGGGGCACTGCGGTGGACGATGCTCATAACTACCACACAATACCCTCTCGCCAGGCCAACCCCGGTCGTGGCTGGGTGGTCGTGCGGGCTGCTGAACTGAGGCCTGAGGCCATCATTCAGGCGATGGAGGCCGGGGACTTTTACGCATCCACGGGCGTGCGGTTGAAGAGCATCAACCGCTTATCCAAGGGGCTGGGTTTCGAGATTGAGGCTGAGCGGGGCGTCACGTACCAAACTCAGTTCATTGGAACGCGTGTGGGCTACGACCCTGCCAGCACCGGGGCGGAGATGGACGGGAAACCGCTTCGCACCACCCGGATCTACAGCTCAGAAATCGGCGCGGTCCTGGCTGAGACGGACAGCCTCTCGCCTCGTTACACCTTTAAAGGAGACGAGATTTATGTTCGGGCGAAGGTGACATCCTCCAAACTCAAGGAAAACGGGTTTGCCGAGGGCGATACGGAAGTGGCCTGGGTGCAACCCTGGTCCGGGAAGTGATTGGCGCTGCTGGCCCGGATGCCCATGCCC